>JANOKA010000116.1:0-20178 GCA_031418995.1 Sphingomonadales bacterium
TTATCCGCTTCTGCCACCACTTCGCGCATGATGTGGATGCTTTCGGCCTCTAGCCGTTCGAGATGGGTAAGCTTACGCGTCATAGGGACGCTATCGCAAAGCAGCCAATAAACCGCAAGAAGCTATGCCTTGTGCGCGGTCAAGCAACACTTTCGATAAAATTCGGCGCGGCCATCATGTCCGGCCTGATTATCTGCCGATGCTGATTGAATGAAAACCTGCGGCAATTACTTCTGTGGGCTGATAGATATTACGTAAATCGACCAAAATTTTCTGCTTCACAACATTGCCAAGTTTTACAAAATCAAGCGCGCGATAGGCATCCCATTCGGTTACGATAGCGATAATGTCGGCATCCTTGGCGGCGTCATATGCGCTGTTCGCCATCGATATTTCCGGCATTATTTTTGCCGCTTCGTCCATCCCTTCGGGATCATGTGCAGAAATCTGTGCGCCGGCATCCAGCAATGTCTGCACAATCGCAATTGACGGCGCGTCGCGCATGTCATCGGTATTGGGCTTGAACGTAAGTCCGAACAGCGCCACTTTCTTACCGCGGGCATCGCCGCCCAGCGCCTGAATTATCTTTCGCCCCATCGCGCGTTTGCGCATGTCGTTCGCTTCGACCACTGCCGATACGATACGCACCGGTACTTCGTTATCCTGCGCCGTTTTCAGCAATGCCAATGTGTCTTTTGGAAAACAACTACCGCCATAACCCGGTCCCGCATGCAGGAATTTTGATCCTATGCGGTTGTCCAGACCAATTCCGCGAGAAACGTCTTGCACATTAGCGCCCAATTTTTCGCAAAGGTCCGCCATTTCATTGATAAACGTAATTTTGGTCGCAAGAAACGCATTGGCGGCATATTTGATGAGTTCCGATGACCTACGGCTGGTGAACAAAATAGGGGATTCGTTCAGAAACAATGGGCGGTAAATTGCGCTCATGACATCGCGGGCCCAGTCATCATCGCTGCCAACGACAATACGGTCGGGGCGTTTGAAATCGCCAATCGCCGCGCCTTCACGCAGGAATTCGGGATTGGAAACAACCGCAAATTTCAGGTCCGGTTGTGCTTCGGCGATGATCCGCTGCACTTCATCCCCCGTTCCAACAGGTACAGTCGATTTGGTGACAATAACGGTGCCATGATCCACTGTATCTGCAATTTCAGCCGATGCCGCGTAAACATAGCTCAGGTCGGCATGGCCATCACCGCGCCGTGACGGTGTTCCCACCGCAATGAATACCGCGCTACATCCCTTTACTGCCGCCGCCAAATCATTGGAGAAATGCAAACGGCCAGCATCAACATTCTTTTTGACCAGACTGGCCAAGCCGGGTTCGTATATCGGCATGATATTGTCGTTCAATCGCGCAATCTTGCTATCGTCTTTATCAACGCACACAACGTCGTGGCCAAAATCGGCAAAACACGCGCCCGATACCAAACCAACATAACCCGATCCGATCATTGCGATTTTCATATATTGCCCATTTCGATTGAAAGAATTTGGTTTTGCCGTGGATTAAGCGTTTTGCTGTTAACGGGCAAGTGTATCAAAAACCTTTATATCCGCGATACCAGTTCACAAATGCTGGAATTCCAACAGTAATCGGTGTCGTCGGACTATAACCATGGTCGGCGTTTATTGCGTCAATATCGGCATAGGTCACCGGCACATCTCCGGCCTGCATATCCAGCATTATTTTTTGCGCTTTACGCCCGCACGCGGCTTCGATCACTTCGATAAAATGGCCGAGTTCTTCGGATTGGTTATTGCCAATATTGTAAATGGCGTGCGGCGAAACACTCCCTCCGCGCTTGGTCTTGCCATCGTCTGCGGGAGGAGAAGGCAATATCGCCAAAATCCCGGCGACAATATCATCGATATACGTGAAATCGCGGCGCATCTTGCCATGATTAAAGACGTTGATGGGTTTTCCCGTCAGGATGGCTTCGGTAAATAACCAAGGGGCCATATCTGGGCGACCCCATGGGCCATAGACGGTAAAGAACCTTAATCCGGTCAACGGTATACGATAAAGATGGGCATAGCTTTCGCTGATGAGTTCATCCGATTTCTTCGTTGCGGCATATAGCGATACGGGGTGATCGACCGGGTCATCAACGCTAAATGGGATTTTCTCATTTTGCCCATAAACCGATGAAGATGAAGCATATACCATATGCCCGATTTGTCGGTGGCGCGCCAATTCCAGTATGTTTAGATGCCCGACAAGATTGGATTGCACATAGGCCCGGGGGTTTTCGATGGAATAGCGGACACCGGGCTGCGCACCCAAATGCACGATGCTTTCAAATTCATAACCCGCCAGTGCGGTATCAAGTGCAAGGTGATCGGAAAAATCGGTTTCTAAAAATGTGAATGTACCGGGCAAGTTTTTAAGCTGTGCCAACCTGCCGCGTTTTAATGCCGGATCATAATAGCTGTTGACGTTATCCAAACCGATGACATTTTTGCCCATTTTCAGCAATTGATGCGCAACATGATATCCGATAAAACCAGCGGCTCCGGTGATAAGGACATTTGGGCTGGGCATCAGGTATTGGCCAATCTTTGTTCGTCCGAATTGCGTATGAAAACGGGTGCAATCAGGATTATTGCGGCTATAATAGTCAGCGGATAGAAAAATGCACCATCGACCATTGATATTGCACATAACGATACAAATCCCGATGCTGCTGCATAGCCAGCAAGCGGATCGCTGGGGGCCTTTTTCCAGATCGCCCACGCAAGGCAAATCAAAAGGGCTATTACTGAAAATGCCCCAAATATTCCCCAATCGTAAGTGAACTGTAGGATGAAATTGTGCGGATGATTGAAATCGGTTCCATATATCTGGTTCATATTTTCCCGAAACCGTCCCGATCCATATCCGGTTAGCGGGTGCTTTGCGATTTCACCCATTGTATCAAACCAGAATTGTACCCGTCCGCTTGAGACATTTCCAGCCTCTTGCATTTTGTCAAACATCCGCAAAAGTCCAAACATCGGGGAAGGGCTAGGTAGCAATATGGAGGTTGCCAACCCTGTCACTATAGCAGAGCCCGTCAAAGCCGTTGATTTCCAGTTTGGTATTGTCCGGACAAATATCAGCCCGGCGAAAATGCTGACTATTATAGCCGCAAGGGCAGTACGGCTGCCGCTCCAAGCAATAAATGTTATCAACCCAAACAAAATACCAAAGCTGCGCCATTTGTACGTGGTATTTCCAAACATCAGTAAAGCAATTGGTGCCGCAGCCGGGATCGCAACGATATTGGCGATTTGCCTAATATTGGTAGCAGAGGGCATACGCGTCGCCCAAGGGAAGGTATCAGGCGCGGGCACCGTCAATGCGAATATCGTTAACGCAGCAATGTAACAGGCAAGTCCACCCGCGATGATATCAAACAAGCTGTTTTTATCAGGCTGACCCGGCCCTGATATCAAATGCAAAACAGATGCAAAAAACAGGCCGTGCAAAATATAACGCGCCATAGATAAGAGCGACAACATCCGCATATCATATTGTAGCAAGCTAGCAGCAATAGCAAATATAAGCCATCCGAAGATTAGCGCCCTGATTGGCACGGTGAATTTTTTAAATGATGCTAATGGCGAATGGCCCGCTTGCATTGCTATCAATATTATACTGAGTTCGCCGACAACCGCCGGGATTGAAAAATGCCTTATGGCATATTGAACACCGGACAAATCACCATCAAAGTCCCAGGATAAGATGGCTTGGACAAATGGAAGCAACGCAATCAACCATATGCTTTGCACCAATCCGGCTTGCTTTTGCTTGCTTTTATTGTGCCCTGAAACAGACATGGCAGTTGACGACACAAGATAGTCCTAACGCGGCAATATGTAGATCGAAGCACTGTATTATGATGCCGGAACATGATTAAATATAGGTAAAGAATTTAGTAACCCACTTGACCATATAAATGGTGAGCCCTGCTGGGTTCGAACCAGCGACCTACTGATTAAAAGTCAGTTGCTCTACCGACTGAGCTAAGGGCCCCCGAGCGGATGAAGAGACTTATCATCGCCTTGGAGATGCCCCCCTAATGTTGGTTTACGCGGGGGTCAACCCGCTTTGAATGATTGAATCGATATAACAATTGCGCAATTGACAATCCGGACACTGGATCACGCCAGTCAGCAGCGATTTCGGCAGCAGGATGTAACACAAAATGGCGGTTTTTGGCGGCGGGATGAGGGATAGCCAGAGATGGTTTCTCGCTACTCCAGATTCCTCCCGACCAAAAAATAATATCAAGATCAAGCACGCGATCCCTCCACGATTGCCCTTGATTGCGCCGGCCAAAATGCGCTTCAATTTGTTGTAACCTGTCCAGCAACCGATCTGGCGCTAATATTGTAGAGATTATCGCAACGGAATTTGCAAAAAGACGCAATGATGGACCAATCGGTTTGCTCGATATTTGCCGCGATTGCGAAAAGACGCTGATGTCATCCATCTCCAGCGCAGCAATGGCTTGGGCCAGTATTTTAGCAGGGCTGCCAATTTGGCTGTGCCTGCGGTTTGAACCCAGCGCGATAAGATAGAGATGTTCAGTTTGCATGACATGCCTCTAACGCTTCAGCGGCATGATACAATGGATTTAGACTCTAAGGATATCCATAAACCTCGGGCTTCCAGTTATTCGTTACATATACTTTATCACCAACACGGACATTGCGGAATAGCGTCTGGGCGAATTCAAGCGGTATGCCGATGCAGCCATGCGTGGCCGCCATGTCGTCGACGTCTGCGCCGTGGATCGCGATCCCTTTCCACGTCAGGCGCAAGTTATAGGGCATCGGCGCGCCACCATAAGTGCTGGAATAATGGTCGGCGTCTTTTTCAAGGATAGGAAAAGTGCCTGTGGGTGTTTTATAATTTTGCCAGCCGCGCGTAATAACGGCTCGCGCGATTTCGACGCCGCCGCGATACACATAAAGCTGTTCCGCGCGCAGATCGACAACGATTTCAGCTCTGGCCCGCGGCGCACCGGTTTCGTCCCAGAAATACTCGCCATAATAAAGCGGCGCATCGGTTTCGGCATAAGTATTAACGGTCGGCATAGCTGTCGCATGCGGACTAAGCGCCACAGTGACCAATATCGCAGCAGTGCAGCTTGTAAAGCTGTTGTACCGAAATCTCACATTATTTTTCACGTCTGGCGTCCCGTTTATAGTGGCACACTTATCTTGCCACATCCGGTTGTAATTGCCACTGTATTGAAAACGATGCCCCAATCCAAGACAGCGTGTAACCAAATATTAACGGCGTAAATTATGCCGTTGTTAACGGGCTAAAATAGTATTTATGACTTTCAACACTTAAATATCTTCGGCCAGCCGTCCATAAAGCTGCGGCCTACGGTCCCTGAAGAAACCCATACTGGCCCTGTGCGCGCGCGCCTTATCCAGATCAAATGTGGCGATCATGATGCCGGTTTCGCTGTCATTCAGGTCCGTGACGATATCGCCCCATTCATTGGCGATGAAACTTGTGCCATAGAATTTTTGTGGTTTGCCGCCATGGTCGCCCTCTGCGCCAACGCGGTTTGCGGCGATCACAGGCATGCAGTTGCCGACAGCGTGCCCAACCATAGCGCGCCGCCACATGTCCCGCGTATCAAGCGTATCGTCCTGTGGTTCGGCGCCTATGGCGGTCGGGTAAAATAACAGCTCGGCCCCCATTAACGCCATCGCGCGTGCGCATTCCGGATACCATTGGTCCCAGCAGATACCGACGCCTACCCGGCAACCAAATATATCCCATGTTTTGAAGCCTGTGTTGCCTGGCCGGAAATAGTATTTTTCCTCATATCCTGGTCCGTCGGGAATATGGCTCTTACGATAGACACCCATGATGTCGCCCGATGGATCAATCATTGCGAGCGAGTTATAAAAATGCGGTCCATCCCGTTCAAAAAAGCTTGTCGGAATTGCCACGCCAAGCGATTTGGCCAGTTTTGCCATAGCGCGGACGGAGGGATGTTCTATTGTTGGCCGGGCTAAAGCAAAATGCGCTTCTTCTTCGGTTTTGCAGAAATAGGGCCCGGAAAATAACTCCGGCGGCTGGATTATTTGTGCGCCTGCTGCGGCGCATTGCGCAATTAAATCGCTAACAGCATCGATATTGTCAGCTTCACTCCCCATCAAAGGAAGCTGAAGCGCTGCTACGGTAATATCACGGCTCATTTAATCATTCATTTCCGTTTAAGGGCAAAATCGACCTGAACGCTCACTTCGCTGGTCGTGGTTCCTACTTGTACAGGCGGCGGTGCGACTGTTCTCACCACAGGTGAAGCGCTTTCTGCCATCGCGTCCATTTCATATGGCATGGGTTGCCCAACTGCGCCGCCATCGCGTATTGTCAAGACGCGCGCGATTTGCATATCAGCGGCACCTGCATATGCCTCGGCGCGTACTTTTGCTGCCTTATATGCGGCGCCATAAGCGGATAGACGTGCTTTTTCTGGGTCGGAAATAGTCAAGTTTGGCCCCGATAAAACATTGGCGCTTGCACCCGTTGTTGCGGCAATCGCCTCGCTGACTTTATCGACATTCCGTACGCGAACGGTGACTGTGTTCGAAGCCTGCACCTTGTTTTTATTAGGACCCCAATCGATGCGGTTAACCGAAATATTTGCGGTTTGGACATCATCTTTTTTAACGCCCGTTGCCATTAAAGCATCGACCAGTTTCTGCATTGCTTGCGCATTGGCATCGGATGCTGACTTTGCATCGCTTCGGATGGTTTCAATACCAGCGGTAAACGCGGCTTGATCTGGGCGGTTTTCGGCGCGGCCAATCGCGCTGACGCTTAGCAATGTTTCATCATGATCCACACCGCGCGGGTCTGGTTTTCCGCCAGAACATGCGGATAATGCAAAGGCTGCGACGGCAGTTACTGCCAAAATGCCAGTTTTCATGGACGTTTCCGAAACAACAACGTCATCCGGTCGGATTCGCCAATCGCCTCATATTTGGCGCGGTCGACGTCTTTTTTGCCAAGGGCAGGGGGCAGCGTCCATACACCGCCTTCATAATCGGCTGTGTCCAGAGGATTGGCATTAATCTCGCTTTTGCTGTCGAGTTCAAATCCGTTGGCTTCCATGAATTTGATTATGTCCGCCTCGCGCACATATCCTTTGTTACCATCAGATGCGGCAAACGTGGCATCTGCTTTTGCGCGGTGTTGTTCAATGCCGATCAAGCCATCGGGTTTCAGCAAGTCTCGCATTGCCTTGACCTCTGCATCGGCGATATTCCAACGCATCATATTGTGCATCATCCGCATGATAAGGATACGGTCATATGTGCCCTTTGCCCCTTCAGGAATCATGCTTAATGAAAATGCGCTGAAATCGGTCGCTGGGCGTCCGGTTACTTTAGCGACGTCATCGGGAAATTTAACAACGCCAGCGGCAATGCCTTCTTTTTGTTTATCGCTGAAATGGCTACCTGTGCCAAAATATAGTCCGGCAAATTTGCCTTTTTCGTTGATATAGCGCCCCAATATCCGTGTGTACCATTCCCCGCCGGGTGCATATTCGCCGACGATATGATCGGGATGAATGCGAAAAAATTCGATGGTTTCGGCGGGGTGGCGATATTTGTCACGCTTTGCATCGTCGGCGCGCGCTGGATCAGCGATGATTGCGGCCAGCCGCGCCTGATGCGCCTTATGCATCACATCGTGCGCGGCATCATGTTTATGATTTTCTGCAGCCGAAACCGAATTGGCAGAAAAAACGGTGGTCGCCAGAGCAAGAGCAAGTGTGAAAGATTTGGACATGGGAGGGATTCCTTTTAGACGTTATGGACAACGATATGCGAAGCCCATTAGGACTGCAACAGTGGTACTTGCTGACTGGAACAATGGAAACTGCCCCCGCCGGATAAAACGGCATCTGCGGGCAGCCCGATTATGCGGCGGCCCGGGAATAGCGGCTCAAATGCGGCCATAGCATTGTCGTCATTGGCCGCGCCATATATGGGCACAACAACCACGCTATTGCCGATATAAAAATTCATATAACTGGCGGGAACCGCTTGTCCCATCTGCTCAAATCGGCCCACGGATGGCAGCGACGTCACGGTGCAGCCAAATTCAATGGCACGGCGTCTGGCATTATCATATACACCCGCATTGGGATCAGACGGGCCATCTGCGGTAGGAATAACCATGTGATTGGGGCCAACAAAACGCGCAAGATTATCGACATGCCCGTCGGTATGGTCATTGTCCAGCCCATCGCCCAGCCATAATGTTTTTGTAATACCAAGGTCGCGCAGTAACCGTTGTTCAATTGCCCGTTTGTCCAGCGCCGCATTGCGGTTGGTGTTCAACAGGCAGTCTGTGGTTGTTAGGGCCATTCCTGTGCCATCGACGTCAATCGAGCCGCCTTCCAATACCCAGTCGCAGTCTACAACATCCAGCCCGATTTCTGCAGCGAGTTCACGGCCAATGGTTTGATCGCCGTCAAAATTAAAACGGTTGCCCCATCCATTGAAGCCGAAATTTCGTGCTATCCGCTTTGTACCATCGACAACAATGATGCAGCCAGTGTCGCGCAGCCAGATGTCGCCGATATGACGTTGCAAAACGATCACATCGCGGCTTACCATTTCGCTGGCGATCATCGCAGCCTCGCTATTGCCTGCGATCAGATGAACCGTTTCGCCGCGTCCGCCATCGCTTACTGCATCTGCAAATGCAGCAATCTGTCGCTGCGCCTCGGCAAATGGCTCTTCCCAATGGCCCCAATAGCTTGGAAATCCTATCCACACACATTCGTGCGGGGCCCATTCAGCGGGCATGATGAAAGTCATAATTTATGCCTTATTTGGGAGCGCGGCTTTCGTCGCGTATTTTACGGAATTCATCGCCTTCATTCCAGTTCGGCCATTCCTCGGACATTGCGAGCATCCGGCCAACACGGTAATATAGGCGAAGATCGGCCATAACGCCGGACCAATCCCAACTTTCCTCAAATTCGTCCTTCGGGCTGTGATAGCGGTTTTTCTCATAATCCTCGGCAGCCAGTTTGGCAGCTTCTTTGCCGCCAGTTACCAAATCATCGCCGCCTTCAAAATACACCATCGGCACACCCAGTTTGGCCATACTGAAATGATCGGAGCGGTAATAGAATCCTTTTTCGGGCGTAGGCTCGGCCTCTGGCGTCCGGCCCTCGGTTTTTGCCGCAGCCTCCAAAAACGCATCCAGTTGCGATTTGCCTTTGCCAATGACGGTCAGGTTTTTAGCAGGGCCAGCCATCGAAAACGCATCCATATTCACGCCGCCAACAGTTTGCGCCAACGGATAGACCGGATTTTCGGCATAATATTTCGATCCCAGTAAACCAGATTCCTCTGCGGTAACCGCCAGAAACACAACACTGCGTTCTGGCGCACCGCTGGCACGAAACATTTCGGCAAGCGACACTAATGCTGATGTACCTGTGGCATTGTCGATGGCACCATTGCAAATATCGTCGCCATCGGGGGCAGGGGTGCATCGTCCCAAATGATCCCAATGCGCCGTATATAGTACATATTCATCGGGCCGTTTCGCGCCCTTTAACAAGCCGATAACATTTTTGCTGTTTTTGCGGACCAGATCATTATCAAAACTCAAGAAGGCTTTTAAGTCCAAAGGAACCGCCTTGAACCCTTTGGTTTTCGCAGCCGCACTCAGCTTGGCCATGTCTTGCCCGGCGGTATCGAACATCGATTTGGCTACACTATTTTGTATCCAACCGTTTGCGAGCGTTTGATCCGCACCCTTGTTTGCGGATTGCGCAAGAAACTGGGTTCCGGTCCAACTGGAATTAACAACATTCCAACCATAAGCGGCTGGTGCCGTATCATGGATAATCAGCGCCGCAGCGGCACCTTGGCGCGCCGCTTCTTCAAATTTATACGTCCAGCGGCCATAATAGGTCATCGCCTTACCGCCGAATTCACCTTCCAGCGTTTCCGCGCCAAAATCCGGATCGTTAATCAGGATCAGAACGGTCTTGCCCTTTACGTCAACGCCGGCATAATCATTCCATCCCTTTTCAGGAGCGTTGATGCCGTATCCTACAAAAACAATGTCGCTGTTTGCGATTTGCGTCTTTTCGGTTTCACGGTAGCTACCGACAACAAAATCAGTGCCATATTTGAAATCTAGGCCGGGCCCATCGGCCATGATCGAGAGTGAGCTTACATTTTTGGCCGTAATTTCCAGCAACGGCACATCCTGAAACCAGCTACCGCCCTTGCCACCGGGGACAAGGCCAGCGGCCTTAAATTTTTCAACCAAATAGGCCGTGGTTTTTTCTTCGCCAGCTGAACCTGGCGCACGGCCCTCAAACGCATCTGATGAAAGAACCTTTGTCATTTCTTTCATTGTAGCATCGGTGGTTTCCGGCACAGTTATAGCCGGCATTGCTGCAGTGCTGACCGTATCCACTTTCTTGCAAGCGATAAGGGCAAGAACAGGAAGCAGGGCGTAAGCAAGGGTGCGCATTAATCTCTCCAGATATTTATCGCTGCCTTGTGCCAGAGCCGCATACGCCCCGCAAGTGGGCATGAAAAAAGGGCAGCTGTTGCCAGCCGCCCTTTTTGTAATTCTCTAAATTCAAGATTTAGCGCGAATAAAATTCGACCACCAGATTTGGCTCCATCTTCACGGGATAAGGTACCTCGTCCAATGTTGGTACGCGGACAAAAGTGATCTTTGCATTGCCATCTGTTGCAACATAATCAGGAATATCGCGTTCTGCGAGACCTTGTGCTTCAATAACCAAAGCCATTTCCTTGGCCTTGTTACCCAGCGAAATTTCATCACCAACATCAACTTGACGGCTTGCGATGTTGCATTTTACGCCATTGACGCGGATGTGGCCGTGGCTGACGATTTGACGCGCCGCAAAAATTGTAGGTGCAAATTTCGCACGGTATACAATCATGTCCAAACGGCGCTCAAGCAAACCGATCAGGTTCTGGCTGGTATCACCTTTCATCCGCGACGCTTCAAAATAGGCGCGTTTGAATTGCTTTTCGGTCACGTCGCCATAATAACCTTTAAGCTTTTGTTTGGCGCGCAATTGAATGCCGAAATCAGACAGCTTGCCCTTACGGCGCTGACCATGCTGACCAGGGCCATATTCACGTTTGTTTACAGGTGATTTGGGACGGCCCCAAATGTTTTCGCCCATGCGGCGATCAAGTTTATACTTCGAAGACGTACGCTTTGACATGGTCAAAGACTCCTTTGATTTGCGTTTATGTTACTTCCCCGGAACCGCACCATCAGACCTGACATAGTGTCGAAATCCAATGCGGCCACCGCTTCACCGGGGGTGCGGGGCCAATTGCGAAGGCGCGCCTATGCAGGCAAGTTGCGTGTAAGTCAACCATTGCAGTGTAATATCGGCTCGACAGAAAAAACTTAGACACCTAAATGCGCAAGGATGACGACAACCGACATTATTTTAGCCGAAAATTGCCAAACCATGGAACAAGTCAGGCGCGGGGTTGATGCAACTGATTTGGAATTGATCGCGCTTTTGGCAAAACGGTTTGGGTATATGGACGCCGCCGCGCGCATTAAACCTGATCGAAGCCACGTCCGTGATGAAGAGCGAAAGCAAACGGTTATAGCGAATGCAAAAACCGCAGCATCGCTTGCAGGCATTCCAACTGAAATGATTGACGCGATGTGGGAAATCTTAGTCGAAGGCTCAATTGAATATGAAGCGGCGATATGGGATCAGTTGCGGCCCTAATCCTCAAATATGCGGCCGGATCGTTTGCCTTTTTTCAATACGCTCAATACGCCGCGAACGGTGCGCACTTCTCCCGCATTCCACGCAGGCTTGGTCAGCAGGTTGCGTAACGTCATCTGCGTAACTTCGGTGCGTTCTTCGGGATAGAAATAACCGCGATCATCCAGCATTTCAAATAACTGCCCGATCATTCCGTCCAGTTCGCCCTGCGGCGCGGCGGGTTCAATATCTGTTGCAGGCGGCATGGCCAGTTCCTGTGTTTTGGACCATTCATAGGCGCATAAAATAACGGCTTGTGCCAAATTAAGCGATCCAAATTCTGGATTGATAGGAACCGTTATAATCTTGCGGGCAAGTGCAACTTCGTCTGTTGCCAAGCCGGATCGCTCTGTACCGAATAATATGGCGGACCTGCCGGATGCCGTCATAAATTCGGCCGCTGCTTGTTCGGGCGTTACAACGGGTTTGGTCACGCCGCGTTTGCGCACCGTCGTTGCATAAATATTGGGTATATCCGCAACGGCCTCTGCAAGTGTTTCGAAAACTTGGGCATTTTCAATCACAATATCTGCACCTGCCGAGGTCGGACCTGTCATCGGATTGGGCCATCCATCGCGCGGATTAACCAGCCGCATTTCCGTCAGTCCAAAATTCAGCATTGCCCTTGCCGCTTTGCCAATATTTTCGCCCAGTTGCGGCCGCACCAATATAATGATTGGCGCATCTGAAGCCGGAGTCACTTGCCCGCAGCCTCGGCCACTGAGCCGGCAAAATCCTCAAAGTCCTTGGCCTCGGTAAAATCCTTATACACGCTGGCAAAACGGATATAGGCAACACTATCGAGCGCTTTCAGCCCATCCATCACCATTTCGCCAATTTTGCCGGACCGTATTTCCGGATCTCCGGCTGTTTCCACTTGGCGTTGAATGCCCGAAACAAGCTGGTCTATACGTTCTTGCTCAACAATCCGTTTGCGGCACGCAAGGCTGATGGATCTTTCCAGTTTTAACCGGTCAAACGGCTCACGCCGATCCTCGCTTTTTAGCACAATGATCTCGCGCAATTGAATACGTTCAAACGTTGTAAAGCGCGCGCCGCAGCCTTCGCATTGGCGGCGGCGGCGCGTGGCGGCGCCATCCTCGGTGGGACGGCTATCTTTTACCTGACTGTCTTCATGGGCACAAAATGGACAACGCACTTATTTTTGACCCTGTAATTATTTCGGTTCATTTTTCTTGTTCAGATGCCTGTACGCAACAATTCCTGCGCCAATCGCCGCACCTGTTACGATACCAATTGGCGCAATTAACGCTGCGGCGGCTCCGATAGTTGCCCCGCCAGCCAATTTTTTTGCGGTATCAACGTTGGCCAAATCCTTGCCTGACCAGAACGCATCTTTTGCCGCGCCAAATAATTCATCGGCGGCTTCACCTACATAATGCTTCGCCTGTTCAGGAAAGCTTTCGGCGGCGATTTGTTCAGGTGTTTTTGCCCCGCAATGCGAACAAAACCGCATGCCTTCGGAAACTTCCTGACTACAAACATTACAATTCTGGGCCATGATACGTCCTCCTATTACTGGTAGATGTGTCATGCGCCGCGCGATTTCAAGCCGGATAGATTGGAAAGCGTTCGCAAAGCGCGCGAACACGGCGCTTTACATCGGCTTCGACGGCGGCGTCGCCGTGCTCCCCCTTACTGCGCAAACCTTCCAAGACGTCGGCAATCATATGGCCAATCTCCTGGAATTCAGCGATACCAAAACCGCGCGTTGTTCCGGCGGGTGATCCCACGCGAATGCCGCTCGTTTTAACTGGCGGCAATGGATCAAACGGAATTCCGTTTTTATTACAAGTAATGGCAGAACGTTCCAGCGCCTCATCGGCATCACGCCCGGTTACGCCCAGCGGCGTTAAATCGACCAGCGCCAAATGGGTGTCAGTTCCGCCCGATACCAAATTCGCTCCGCGTTCCTGCAATGTGGCAGCAAGCGTTTTTGCATTGGCGATGACGGCTTTGGTATACAATTTGAAATCAGGCTGCAACGCCTCGCCATATGCAACCGCTTTGGCAGCGATGACATGCATTAACGGACCGCCTTGTAACCCGGGAAATACAGCCGAATTGAGTTTCTTGGCCAAGGCTTCATCGTTGGTCAGGATCATGCCGCCGCGGGGTCCGCGCAACGTTTTGTGCGTCGTTGTGGTAACAATATGCGCATGCGGAAATGGCGATGGATGTTCGCCGCCAGCAACCAGTCCAGAGAAATGCGCCATATCCACCAAAAACGTTGCGCCAACCTCGTCTGCAATTGCGCGAAACTTGGCAAAATCGATGATTCTGGGATAGGCGGAGCCGCCTGCGATTATCAATGTCGGACGATGTTCTTTGGCCAATGCCTCGACTTGGTCATAATCAATCAAGTGATCGTCACGACGAACGCCGTATTGGATTGCATTGAACCATTTGCCTGACATTGCCGCTTTTGCGCCATGTGTCAGATGTCCGCCAGCATCCAGGCTCATACCCAAAATCGTATCGCCAGGCTTTGTCATGGCCAGCATGACAGCGCCATTGGCCTGTGCGCCGGAGTGTGGTTGGACATTCGCAAAACCACAATTAAACAGCTTTTTGGCGCGTTCTATTGCCAGTATTTCTACGATATCGGATGGGGCACATCCCTGATAATAACGCTTGCCGGGATAACCCTCGGCATATTTGTTAGTGAATACCGAACCCTGCGCTTCTAACACCGCGCGTGAAACAATGTTTTCCGACGCGATTAATTCGATCTGATACTGCTCCCGGTCGATTTCCTGCGTCAGTCCGGCAAAAACTTCGGCATCTGTTTCCGCCAATGAACGCGTGAAAAAACCGTCGGGCTGAACGTCATGGAGAGAGGCGAAGCTGGTGCTCATACTGATACCTTTGAAATGGAGGAATTTGATGAAGGCGGATGGGATAATTTTTCGACCCTGCGGGCGTGCCGTTCGCCGCCAAATGGCGTATTCAGGAAAGCATCAACACATGCTTTGGCCATTTCGGTCCCGATCAGCCTTGCGCCCAGTGCGATGACATTGGCGTCGTTATGGTCGCGGGCCAATTTGGCGGATAATGGTTCGGATACTAACGCTGCGCGGCAGGCCGGATTGCGGTTTACGGCGATCGACATGCCTATGCCTGATCCGCAGATTATAACACCGCGCTCCACCTCGCCGCTGGCAACCGACTGCGCCAATTTATACCCATAGTCAGGATAGTCGACCGATACCGTATCATGGGGGCCAAGATCGCGTACGTCATGCCCTGCGGCAGAAATATAAGCCGCCAATTCCGCCTTCATTTCCAACGCGGCATGGTCAGAGGCTATCGCGATTTTCAACGAAAAAATCCCTTTGTGAACTTCGACTCGAATGCAGTTCACTTAGGGGAGTGAGGAAAAAAAGGCTATTGCGAATTTGTGCAATTGCGTGGTTTCCATATGCGCATTAAACCGAAGCTATGACCAATTTTTTATTGTCCATGGCCTGCTTGGCGGCAGGCGCATTATTCTATGGCGCATGGCGTTTGTGGCGCAGCGGCGCACCGCGTAACAAGTCTATTCTGATGCTGATTGCTGCACTGGTCATCTTGGCAAACATTGCCATCATCACTGTGCCCGACAAAAACGGAAATTCGCTCGTCAAATAAGGTTTATTTGATCGGGCATGCGGGGTCGAGCCGCATGTTCAGGTAATTGTCCACCGATCCCATCAACATATCCATTTCGTTTTCAAAAAAGTGGTTGGCGCGCGGGATTTCGTCATGATGGATCGTAATATGCCGCTGCGTCCGCAGCTTATCGACCAGTTTTTGCGTCGCGTTGGGATTGACGATTTCGTCAGCCGCACCCTGAATAATAATGCCAGATGCGGGGCAGGGGGCAAGAAAGCTGAAATCATACATGTTTGCTGGCGGCGCGATGGAGATGAAACCGCGCACTTCGGGGCGGCGCATCAGCAATTGCATACCGATCCACGCGCCAAAACTGAAACCGGCAACCCAAGTCGTCGATGCTTCGGGATGAAAACTTTGTACCCAATCAAGCGCGGCTGCTGCATCGGATAATTCGCCAATGCCATTGTCAAATTCGCCCTCGGACCGGCCCACACTGCGAAAGTTGAACCGCAATACGCAAAACCCGCGATTGACGAAGGTTTTATAAAGCGCCTGTGTAATACGGTCGTTCATTGTACCCCCCGCTTGCGGATGCGGGTGCAGGATCATGGCTACGGGGGCGCGAGGGCGAGGAGGCGGAGAAAAGCGGGCTTCTAGGCGGCCTTCTGGACCGGGAATTGCAATTGCTGGCATATTGGGTGCGTTCAATCTATCTAAATAGGATGTTGAAAAAGACGCTGGGCAGCATATTGCTTTGCAGCTTGTTGGCTTGCCTTATAGAAGTTAGTGCGATTTTCGCAACTGTCATGGAAGTAATATCCTAAAATGCCTGCAATGCAGCGTCTGTATTTAGATCATGCCGCGACAACGCCTGTCATCAGGGAGGCACGCGAGGCGATTTTGGATGGGTTGGACCGGTGGGCCAATCCATCGTCACCGCATAGCGAAGGCAGAGCGGCGCGGGCGGCATTGGAAAATGCGCGAACCCGGATTGGCGCGGCACTTGGTTGGACGGACGAGATTATATTGACCAGCGGCGCGAGCGAGGCGCTAGATATCGTACTGCAGCGTTCAAATTGTGATGCGCATTTGATAAGTGCGGTCGAACATGATGCTGTTACGCGCGGGGGCAATGCGCCTGTATTTCTGCCCGTAACCCATGATGGCGTGGTTGATTTGATACGGCTTTCCGCTTTGATTGCAGCGCAAAAGGCTACGCGGCCACTGATCGCAGTTCAGCATGTCAATAATGAAACAGGCGTAATCCAGCCTATCGCGGCTATCGCGGAAATAGTAAAAGCATTTGGCGGACTGCTATTGGTTGATGCCTCCCAAAGTGCCGGGAAAATGGCGCTTCCGCATGCCGATTTTATTGCGGTTTCGGCGCATAAATTGGGCGGGCCGCCGGGCATTGGCGCACTACTGGTGCGGCAATTTGCTTCACTTGCTCCCAGTGGCGGACAAGAGCAAGGATACCGGGGCGGGACAGAGAATTTGCCCGCCACGCTTGGATTTGCCGCGGCACTGGATGCTGGATTTGACTGGATGGACCGGGCAGCGACATTGCGGACTATGCTGGATTTGGCCATTACCGAGGCAGGCGGCGTGGTCGTGGCGGCAAGCACACCGCGTATAGCTACCATTGCCAGCTATCACATGCCCGGCGTGTCCGCATCCAGCCAGCTGATCGGTTTTGATATGGAGGGGATCGCGGTGTCCGCTGGAAGCGCCTGTTCGTCGGGTACATTAAAAACCAGCCATGTGCTTGGCGCAATGGGATGGGGCGTCCGCGCGGCCAGCGAAGTTGTCCGCGTTAGTTTTGGGCCGCAAACCAGCTTTGATGATGTTGCCCGTTTCATTGGCGTATGGCGCGCCATATTTGCGCGGGCAAAATCGGCATGATTTATCTCGATTACCAATCCACAACGCCGCTCGCGCCAGAGGTATTTGCCGCGATGGAGCCTTGGCTGAAAGACAATTTCGCCAATCCGCACAGTACGCATAAAGCCGGACGTGCCGCAGCAGCAGCGGTTGAGGTGGCGCGCGAACAAGTTGCGGCTTTACTTCCTAAAGGCGGACGCGTGATATTTACCAGCGGCGCGACCGAAGCGATCAATATGGCAATAAAGGGCAGCGGCTTGCCCGTGTCGGCAATGGCGACGGAACATGCGGCGGTGCTGGATTGTGTGGAATTTTTAGGAGGAAATATACTTCCCCACGGCTTGGAATGGGTAGGTGGCGGACGCGCAGCAGCGGACGGACGGGAATTACGCTGCTGCATGCTCATCAACAATGAAATCGGGGAAATCCAGCCCGTCGCTTACATTGCTGAGGCAGTCCATGCCAAACGCGGCCTGCTCCTATGCGATGCTGTGCAAGCCTATGGCCGCATTCCCATCCCAGACGGCCCCGATATGATCGCGATATCCGCGCACAAAATTCACGGGCCAAAGGGCATTGGTGCTTTGTGGGTGCGTGACGGGATCAAACTGCAACCCTTGTTGCATGGCGGCGGGCAAGAAGCCGGGCTTCGTTCCGGTACGCTGTCGCCTGCCTTATGCGCTGGATTTGGCGCAGCGGCGCAACTGGCGGCGCAAAGGATGGACGCCGATGCCTTGCATGTCGCTGCATTATGGGACCGCGCCGTTTCGCTTTTTCCCGAATGGACAATCAACGGTTCAACCGAGCATCGCTACAAAGGCAATCTCAACATCCGCCGTGACGGCGTGGATGCAGCGCGCTTGATCTCCGAATGCCGCGACATCATGTTCTCCGCAGGCAGCGCCTGTGCCAGCGGTTCGGGCCGTCCCAGCCACGTATTGCGCGCAATCGGGCTTAGCGATGCGCAGGCCAAGTCATCGATCCGTTTGGGCTTTGGCCGTTATACCACGATAGAAGAAATTGAGATTGCGGCTGAAACAATCAACCGCGCAGCCGAGGCAATGTTATGATACAGGTCGTTTTCGTAAGCGCCAACGGCGATGAACAATCAGTTGACGCCAAAATTGGCGACAACCTCCTCGAAGTTGGGCAAGCCGCCGGACAGCCACTGGAGGGAACTTGCGAAGGCCAAATGGCGTGTTCGACCTGTCATGTCATCGTCGATCCTGATTGGTTCGGCAAACTCCCCAAAGCCAGCGAAGACGAAGAAGACATGCTGGATTTGGCCACCGGAGCGCGGCGCACCAGCAGATTGGCGTGCCAGATAAGTTTGACCGAACAACTCAATGGAATGAAAGTAAGCGTTCCAGCGGAAAGCCGCAATATGCAGGGATTGTGATACGCAAGACGACAGTGGATCTTGCGCGTAAAATACGATTTTCAACACCTTCACTTCCCATTCAGCAATTATCGCCTATATAGGGTGTGTCTGGTTCGCCGGACTATGGTGATAAACAGCGATGTGTAATAGATACAGCGGACCCGGGGGCGGTACCCGGCAGCTCCACCAAAAACCTTGAGAAATCAGGGCTATTGACGGGGCTGAACTAGGATCGACGTGTGTTCAAAGACATTGATTTTGCCCGGCATGAATAAGCCGTGAAATGGTTCACAACCAATAGGTGCAAACGATAACGAAGCACTTGCTCTCGCAGCGTAATTCTATGGGCCTCACGGTCCTAAATTAAGCTAACAGAACGCGGCTGGACTGGCCGGGCAACAGAATAGTTACAGCGGCCTCCGCAGGAGCCGGGCAACAGAATCCTGCGGACCTTTTTTCAAATATCGCTGTCGTTCGAAAAGTGACTATGTAAGTTCAAGTGACTATTAGAAGCCGTAGCCCTGAGCCTGTCGAAGGGCGCTTCACTGACAAACGTGCTTCGACAAGCTCAGCACTACGGTGTTAATTTCACTTAATGAAATAAACTTAATCCACCCCAAATGTGGAATGATAATCAATCGCTTCCAGCATTTTGGCGCTGGCGATGAACACCGCACCTGTACACAATGCGAAAAATACCCAGCCAATTTTGCCGGGATATTGCATAAGATAATCCTCACCGCGTTTTACCGCGCCAAGCCCCAAAGCATAAGTGATCAAGAATACTTCAACCTTGGTTTTGACTTGGAACAGGCGCGTGAGTTTTTTCATGTTAATAACTTAGCAACCATTGTGCCAACCGCAGTTTAGCGTGGTTTCATATATAATAATTGCGTCAGATGTAAAATATCACGACAGTTAAAGCAGTTCGGAAAGCCCGCAACATTCAAGCAATGCAGATCGGGCCGCGCGAACGGTTTGCACCAATTCTGGTTTGGCCAAATCACCGGGCGCAATATGTTCGGGCCAATACCGGGCAATTACATTGGCAATCGCATCCAGCTTTGCCTCATTCGCCATAAAACGCGGATCAACCGTTGCTGGATCGGCCACCACGCGCAGGCGCAGACACGCCGGACCGCCGCCATTGGCCATTGATTGACGCACATCGACGGGCACAAGTTCCCGGATCGGGCCGTTGCCCGCGACCATTTCGGTTAACCAGTCCCAAACGCATACATTGTCTTGCGCTTCGCTCGGCAAAATAAGCGCCATTCCGCCGCTTGGCAAAGTTACGAGCTGCGCATTAAACAGATAACTTTCAATGGCATCGGCCAGACTGACCCGATCTGCAGGAACAATGATAATTTCGGATTCGGGCATAATCCGCTTAATATCGGCGTAAGTCTGTTCAGGATATTCGAACGCCTGTTCATGCGTGAACAA
>JANOKA010000117.1:0-49107 GCA_031418995.1 Sphingomonadales bacterium
AAGGTGGGCGACCGTTATGTTTTGGAAGAAATGCGGCGGCACGGGATAAATGTCGGCGGCGAACAATCGGGTCATATGATAATGCTCGACCATGCGACCACAGGTGACGGAACGGTAGCGGCGCTGCAGGTAATGGCGCAGATCGTCGATACGGGCAAAGCGGCCAGCGAATTGCTACATCTGTTCGATCCGGTTCCGCAACTCCTAAAAAATGTGCGGTTCAAAGGCGGCAAGCCACTGGACGATCCGCGTGTGCAGGCCGTAATTGCCGAAGCGGAAACAGAACTGAACGGCACTGGCCGTCTTGTCATCCGGCCATCTGGTACCGAACCTGTCATTCGCGTGATGGCGGAATGCGATAATGAAGTGCAGGTAAAAACAGTGGTGGAGCGCATTTGCGCAGTCGTTGCGGAGGTTGCAGATTAATGTTGGAAATGCGGCCTGATTGCGAAAAATGCGGCAGTGACTTATCGGCTTATGTACCCGGTGCATTTATCTGTTCGTTCGAATGTACATTTTGCCCAGAATGTACCGACAATATGGATGAAATCTGCCCCAATTGCGGCGGCGAGTTGGTGGATAGACCCGTTCGGCCTGTAAAATTACTAGCTAAAAATCCGGCTTCTACGGTGCGAAAGTTTGCGCAGTGACGGCGCGCATCCTGATTATCGCAGGTTCCGATAGCGGCGGCGGAGCAGGAATTCAGGCTGACATAAAAACGGTGACGATGCTGGGCGGCCATGCGATGACCGCGATAACGGCGATCACCGCACAGAATACTGTCGGTGTGCAAGCAGTGCATGCTGTTCCCACTGACATGGTGATTGCGCAAATTGAGTCTGTGGTGCGTGATATCGGCGTAGACGCGATCAAAATCGGCATGATTGGCAGCGCAGAAACAGCAGAGGCGGTTGCCGATTATTTGGCCGGGCTGGATGTGCCGATTATATTTGACCCTGTAATGGTTGCGACCAGCGGCGCGGCATTGGCCGATGCACGCACCATTGCCGTTTTTCAAAAACTGATGTCGCTGGCCAGCGTCGTCACGCCCAATATTCCCGAAATGAACGCGCTTGGAGGTGCGGCGCCGATATTGCGCCATGGCTGTCATTTGCTAGTCAAGGGCGGCCACGGCGAAGGCGGCGAGATACTCGATCAATTATTGTCGCCAAGCGGAAAAGTGCGTGAATGGCGCAACATCCGTATCAATAGCCGTAATACGCACGGTACCGGGTGTACATTGGCGGCGGCATTAGCCACCGGTATGGGGCAGGGTTTGTCAGTGCAGGATGCCGCGACGCGCGGAATAGAATTTGTCCGTTTGGCGATGCGCGGCGCTGATACGTCTGGTAAAGGCCACGGCGCGCTTGGTAAAGGCTTCGGGCCTATGGCGCATCAATCGGTGCGAGAAGACGCAATGTTGATGGGGCCGCAACTCAACCAAATTACGTTGCCCTGCCGCGATTATCGAGCCTCTGTTATTTTCTACACAGAATTGGGTTTACGGCAAATTGTCGATAGCCCGTCCAATGGCTATGCCCGTTTTGAGGCGCCAAATGGTGTTACCTTGTCCATTCATGCGAGTGACGATACATCCGGCGGCGCAGTTGTTTATTTTGAAAGCCGGCGGCTCGATGCATGGGTCAGCCAACTTTCCAGCGATGGTTTTGCGTTCGATCAAATGCCGCAGGATGAAAGCTGGGGGTGGCGCGAGGCGCGTTTGACTGATCCATCTGGAAACGTCATTTGCTTATATCATGCCGGAGAAAACCGGCGTTATCCCGCATGGCGGATTTAGGTCCCGTGATCGTTGGCGTTGACGAGGCTGGGCGCGGTCCGCTCGCAGGGCCAGTTGTGGCGGCGGCGGTTGTACTGTGTGAGGGCGGCATCGCCGGATTGGATGACAGCAAGAAACTATCCGCCAAACGCCGCGCCGTTCTTGAGGCTGAAATCATGAGGCGAGGCCGCTGGGCGGTTGGCATTGCCAGCGTCGAAGAAATTGACGCGGTCAACATATTGCAGGCCACCATGCTGGCAATGACGCGCGCGGTCGGCGCCTTGCACATTGAACCAGACGAAGTACTGGTCGATGGTAACCGATTGCCAAAATGGCGGTACAGTGCGCGCGCGATTATAGGCGGCGATGCTAGCCATCCCTGCATCTCTGCCGCGAGTATTATCGCCAAGGAACATCGCGACCGTTTGATGATCGCGGCGGACACGCAATATCCAGGATATGGATGGTCCAATAACAAAGGTTACGGCAGCGCGCTGCACATGGCAGCGCTTCAAAAACTGGGCGCAACACCAATGCACCGCTGCAGTTTTGCGCCCGTGGCAAGGGTCTTGGCCCGGTAATTTAAGCAACAAACGTAAATGCGTGTAAAATCTTTTATGTGAGTCCTTTGGGCAACACCACCACCAGTTGAGTCATGCCTGATTCTGCGGACTCTATATCTTGTGGGTGACTCGTTTTGTTCTGCGCCAGATGATGGGATTTTGCCGCCTTGCATACGGGTTAACGAACTTGACGTTAACCATTTGCGGATTCAACGGTGGTATCTCGGGTTTAGAAAAGGGCGAAATATGGGCGTTATCGAGCGGATTCAGCCGCGCACAAAAAAGGCGGTTAAATCCGCTCCAGTGGTTCATCACGATCTGCCACTGAACCGGATTTTGCGCATGGATTGTATCGAAGCGATGCGCGGTTTGCCTGATGCATGCATCGACATGGTGTTTGCTGATCCGCCTTATAATCTGCAACTCGGCGGTGATTTACAGCGCCCTGATGGCAGCACTGTGGACGCGGTAAATGACGAATGGGACAAGTTCGAAACCTTTGCAACGTATGACCGCTTCACCCGCCAGTGGTTGGCGGAGGCGCGGCGCATATTAAAACCCGATGGCAGCTTGTGGGTCATCGGCAGCTATCATAATATCTTTCGTGTGGGCACAGCGGTGCAGGATGCAGGCTTTTGGATATTGAACGACATCGTCTGGCGCAAATCCAACCCGATGCCTAATTTCAAGGGTACACGTTTTACCAACGCACACGAAACGCTGATCTGGGCCGCGCATAGCGATACCGCGAAATATACGTTCAACTACCGCGCAATGAAGACGTTGAATGATGAACTTCAAATGCGGTCTGACTGGCTGTTGCCAATTTGCGGCGGACAGGAACGGTTGAAGCGCAACGGCACCAAAGCGCACCCGACGCAAAAGCCGGAGGCGTTGCTGTACCGCATCATGCTGGCCACGACAAAGCCCGGCGATGTTGTGCTTGATCCGTTTTTTGGCACAGGAACAACGGGCGCGGTTGCACGGCGTTTGGGCCGTGACTGGATCGGCTGCGAGCGCGAAGCCGTCTATTGCGAAGTGGCTGAAGAACGTATTGCAGCGGCTTTGCCTTTGGATGAAAGCGCGCTGAAAACCATGCAATCGCCTAGTGCTGCGCCAAGGGTTGCGTTTGGGCAATTGGTGGAAACAGGATATATTGCGGCAGGCGCGGTACTAACCGACAAAAAGCGCCAGTTTTCCGCCACTATCCGCGCCGATGGTTCACTTTTATGCGACGTGCATACCGGCTCCATTCATAAAGTGGGTTCGTTGGTACAAGATGCGCCAAGCTGCAATGGATGGACATATTGGTATTATACCGCTGCTGACGGCGCGATGAAGCCCGTGGATGATTTGCGGCAAACCTATCTGCTTGCCACCGAGCCATGAATTTTGCTGCGATCAATCCCGATGCCAAAATATATTTGCGTCCCGTCCATTTTACCGAAAGCCCGCAACATCATGATGGCCTGACGGCGCGTTTGGCAGGCGGACTGATATGGTTTTCTGCCGCGGAATTAGTTGTTAAATCGGATGGCCACATTGATCGCTGCATAATTGCAGTGGCAGATTGGGATGCGGCGATTTCCGCAATGCCGGAAAATATCGCGGAGCGCGCCGGATTGCTTTTCAAACGGCTAACAACGCCGCGTGCTGCGCTGCAATTGGGAGAACGTGTGGTTCGGCTCGACCAGCCGCAGATAATGGGCATATTGAACATTACCCCCGACAGTTTTTCCGATGGCGGTAAATATAGCGCTGATGCCGCCGCCGCAGCCAGCGCCGCAATTGCTCAAGCCGGGCAAGGTGCAGCGATCATCGATATCGGCGGCGAATCCACACGGCCAGGTGCACCCGTTATTTGGGAGGGTGATGAAATAGCACGGGTCAGCCCTGTAATCCGACAAATCGCGCCGTCGGGAACCGCGATATCAATCGACACACGCAAAGCCGCCGTCATGGAGGACGCTTTGTCCGCTGGCGCGCATATGATAAATGATGTTTCGGCCTTATTATACGATGACCGCGCTATTCAGGTCGCCTCTACTGCTGGCGTGCCTGTGGTGTTGATGCATGCCCCCGGGCAAGGCAGCGACCTCCATAAGGGCGAAGGATATGGCGACGTTGTAACGGAGGTTTTCGACTGGCTAGAGGCGCGGGTAGACGCAGTGGAAGCCGCCGGAATAGCGCGTGATAAAATTATGGTTGATCCTGGCATAGGATTTGGCAAAACGTTGGCCGATAATCTTGCCATCATCAACAGTCTGTCCATGTTCCACGCCACTGGCTGTGCGATAGTGTTCGGGGCCAGCCGCAAACGGATGATTGGTGCGCTCTCGAATGAAGCTGATGTGGGTGAACGGCTTGGCGGATCGGTTTTTCTGGCCATGAAAGCGGTTGAACAGGGCGCACAGATATTGCGGGTTCACGATGTGGCCGAAACGGTGCAAGCCATCCGCGTCTGGCGCGGACTGCGGGATAGCGCATTGACGGCGAAAGTTTAATGTCTACGCTCCGTTACAGGAGACATTAAACATGATTTTGAAATACGCCGCAGCATATATAGCAACCGGATTGGCATTCGCGTTAATCGACAGCATCTGGCTGCGCAACGCATATACAAAATTATATCAGCCCGAAATCGGTGATATGCTAATGAAGGACGGATTTCGTCTGGGACCTGCCATCGCGTTTTATTTGCTGTACATACTCGGCATGATGATATTTGCCGTTGGCCCTGCAATGGCGTCGGGACGCTGGCAAACGGCACTTATTCAAGGCGCAATGCTGGGATTTTTCTGCTATATGACATATGATCTCACCAATATGGCGACGTTGAAGCAATGGAGCCTGAAGGTTACTATATTGGATATGATTTGGGGAACGTTTCTGACCGGAACCGCATCGGCAGCAGGATTTTTGGCAACGAACGCGATTTTTGGTCGGTCTTGATTTAGCGTTTCAAGCGACGTCGCTAATCCCCAAATCGGAAAGTTTGCGGTATAAAGTGGATCGGCCAATGCCCAAACGGCGCGCCACCTCTGTCATGCGTCCGCGGTAATGGCCAATGGCCAGGCGAATGACATCCGCCTCGATCTGTTCCAAGGGCCGCAAATTTCCGTCATCTTCATACAGCGTGACACCAATGGCTTCGTTGCTGCCCGCCAGCATCGGGCCATGATGACCAGCTTGTCCAACGGTGGCCGCGATTTGCGGGAATTCTTCGGGGGTTAGGGCATCGCGGTCACACAGCACAGCGGCGCGGAATAGCGCGCTTTGCAATTGTCGCACATTGCCCGGCCAATTATATCCGCGCAGCATATTCAGCGCTTCTTCGGTAATGCCCAGACTGCGCAGACCCGGTTGATTGGCCATACGGCCCAAAAAGTGCCGGGCTAGCGCGGGAATATCGCTGGTACGTTCGCGCAATGGCGGGATGGTCAGTTGCACGACGTTCAGGCGATAAAACAGATCCTCGCGAAATTCGCCGCTGGCAAGCTTGCCTGAAAGATTGCCGTTACTTGCTGTAATCAAACGCACATCGATGCGGAAACTGTGATTGGCACCCAAAGGTTGGATTTCGTTTTGCGTGAGCAGCCGCACAAGACGAACCTGTGTTTCAGGTGCCAGCTGGTCAACTTCGTCTAAGAAAACTGTGCCGCCTTCGGCTTGCTGGAAAATTCCGACGCGGCGGTCGAATGCGCCTGTAAAGGCGTTTTTTTCATGTCCGAATAATACTGAATCGAGCAGATTTGATGCAATCGCACCGCAGTTTACTTTCAAAAAAGGCTGTTTTGCGCGCGGACTGGCGGCGTGCATGGCGTCGGCGACCACTTCTTTGCCGACACCTGCTTCGCCCTCGATATAGATGGGCGCACGCGAGCGTGCTGCCTTTGCAGCTATGGCAAGGGCCGTGCGAAATGCAGGGGCAGATCCGATGATTTCTTCAAATTCCAATGCCTGTGATATTTTCTCGGTAAGCGGTTGCAATTCGCCAAAATCTTTCGCTGTATCAGAAGCCATGCTTAACGCGGCGATCAGGCGCTCTGCGGCAACAGGCTTAATAATATAGTCGGACGCTCCGGCGCGCATTGCTTCAATCGCGCTTTCGTTGGAACCCATCGCGGTCATCAACAATATAGGCAATGCGGGACGGCGCGACTTTAATTCGGCGATTAATACCGCCGAATCAGAACCTGGAACCCACTGATCCAGCAAAATTGCGTCGAGCATCATACCGTCTTGCGTGCCCAGCATGGCGATGGCCGTTTCGGCGTCACGTGCAAAAACAGTCCGCCATCCGGCACGACCAGCAATAGCCGCGACCAACCGGCACTGCGCCGGCTCGTCATCCACAAGCATCAATAATCGTGTTTCTTTTTCAGTCATGACTATCCATTGACGGGTCAAACCGACCACGCGAACCAACGGGTTAGCAAAAATGGGTAAATAGCCGATTAAGCAGTTTGCTTTTTTCTTCCGTCGATTTTCTTTGGTCATGCACTTGAGCAATCCGGAACCAGCGGTTAAGGCCTAATGAAATCAACTTGCGATTGGAGGGCAGCATGGCCGAACATCAAGATCTTAACGCAGCAACCGGGACATATTCCAGTTTCCTTAAAATGTTAAAATGGGGAACAGCAATTTCAGTCATCACCACGGTGATTGTCGTTTTAATAATATCCCGCTGACGTGAAAATTGCTGTCCTTAAAGAAACCGCAGCGGGTGAACATCGCGTTGCGGCGTCTGCTGAAACCGTAAAGAAATTCATTGGTCTGGGCGCAAGTGTGGCTGTTGAAACCAGCGCGGGTCTGTCTGCGTCGATTAGAGACGCTGACTATATCTCCGCAGGTGCAACCACCGGTTCTGCGGCGGAAACAGTAAAAGGCGCTGACATTATCCTGGGCGTTCAGGGTCCGGACCCGAAAGCGTTGAAGGGCATGACCGCTGGTGCATGGGTTGTTGCGGGGCTGGATCCATTTGGAAATCGCAGCCGCATTGACGCATATGCAAAGCTGGGTGTGCAGGCACTGGCGATGGAATTTATGCCGCGCATTACGCGGGCGCAATCTATGGACATTTTATCATCTCAATCGAACCTGTCGGGATATAAGGCCGTTATTGATGCGGCAGGCACGTATGACCGTGCATTTCCGATGATGATGACCGCGGCAGGAACGGTGTCGGCGGCGCGGGTGTTTATCATGGGGGTCGGTGTTGCCGGGCTTCAGGCGATTGCAACAGCGCGGCGTCTGGGCGCGCAGGTTTCGGCCACCGATGTACGGTCCGCTACTAAGGAACAGATTGAAAGCCTTGGCGCAAAAGCGATCTTCGTTGAAAATGTTGCGGGTATTGAGGGCGAAGGGGCAGGGGGTTATGCCACCGAAATGTCCGATGAATATAAAGCAGCGCAGGCCGAACTGGTCAGCGCGCATATTGCCAAGCAGGACATTGTTATCACAACGGCATTGATTCCGGGGCGCGCCGCACCAAGGTTGGTTAGCGATGCGCAAATTGCCAGCATGAAACCAGGCAGCGTGCTGTTTGACCTTGCGGTGGGTGCGGGCGGAAACGTCGAAGGCAGCGTTGCCGACCAGATTGTGGAACGGCACGGCGTCAAGATCATGGGATATTCCAACACGCCTGCGCATTTGGCAGCGGACACGTCGGCATTGTTTGCACGTAACCTGTTCAATTTCCTGAACGCGTTTTGGGACAAGGAACAGGGTAAGCCTGTGCTAGACGAAGAAATCGGCAATGCCATCCGGCTGACGCTGGACGGTAAGATCGTAAATGAACGATTATTAGGAGCGTAATTATGGGATTTTTTTCCGCACATGAGATTGATCCAACCGAAATCGCCACAACGTATGCCGGAATATTGTTGCCGGGAGAACTAGTACTGACGGCTTTCAAAACGTTACGTGATACGGTGTTTATGACCGATATGCGTTTTGTATTGATCGACATTCAGGGGATTACGGGTTCGAAAAAAGCGGTGCATAGCATTCCGTACCGTTCAATCGTTAGCTTCACAGTGGAAAGTGCAGGTACGTTTGATCTGGACAGCGATCTGAAAATTCAGGTGTCGGGACAGGCGATGCCAATCTCCGTTAAAATATCGAAAAAAGCCGATCCGCAGGCGGTGCTGCGTACGCTTGCTGAACAAGTCATGAAGAAGCGTTAGGAAACCAGATGGACTTCATCTCAATATTATCTATCTTCGTAATGGCCTGTTTCGTCGGCTATTACGTATTTTGGTCCGTCACTCCTGCGCTGCACACTCTCGCGTTTGCCGATCAAACAAATAATGTTATTGTATAACCATGCCGAATACCCAAACATTTGATGTTTTAAAGTCCCTTGAACCAAGCTTACGCGTGCAGGGCGTATGTGGCCTGCATGTGTTTGGTTCACAGGTGCACGGTACAGTGTCGCCTTCATCGGATATAGATTTGATGTTTGATATTGCACCCGATGCGCGGTTCAGCCTGTTCGACCAAGCCCGGATAACGCGTGAATTGTCCGAATTGCTGAAAATTAAAGTCGATTTTGTTCCGCGTAGATCGCTCCATCCACTTGTAAAAGCCAAGGCGGAAGCGGAGCGGGTGACGATTTTCGGGTAATGGCTGATGAACGCGACACTCTTTATTTAACCTTGATCGGCGAAGCTATAACGGACATCCGCCGTCGTTTTCCGGCAACGGTTAGCGACAAATTTTTTTCGGATCGCGACGAGCAGGCGCTGGCCGCATTCCGGCTTTCCATCGTTGGAGAAAATTCCAATAAGCTTTCTGCTGAGATAAAAGCGCGATATCCCGAAATTCCGTGGTCTGATATGGTTGCCTTTCGCAACATTGTGAGCCACGAGTATCATCGGATTGATCCAGCGCTAGTCTGGGAAGCATTATATGATCTCAGCGCAATCGCAGCGATGGTAAAAGCAGAATTGACCGTAAATGGGGGCGAACAATAAATGGACTTCATCTCAATATTATCCATCTTCGTAATGGCCTGTTTCGTCGGCTATTACGTCGTTTGGTCTGTCACACCTGCGCTGCACACGCCGTTAATGGCGGTGACCAATGCAATTTCTTCTGTCATCATTGTGGGCGCATTGATTGCGGCCTCTCCCGCCGGATTAAACGGCGCGGCAAAGTGGCTCGGCTTGATTGCCATTGTGTTTGCCAGCATTAATATATTTGGCGGGTTTGCCGTGACGGCACGTATGCTTGCTATGTACAAGAAAAAGGACCGCTGAGTTATGGAACATTCGGCGCCTTCTTCGTGGGTGATGCTTGTGTATTTGATCGCAGGGGTTTGCTTCATTCTGGCTTTGCGCGGGTTATCGTCGCCTGCCACTTCACAGCGCGGTAACCGGTTTGGGATGGTAGGGATGGCGATCGCCGTTGGTACCACATTGTCGCTGATCCAGATTGCCAGCATGACGGAGATATTGATCGCGATTGCCATAGGCGCAGTTATAGGTGTTGTTACGGCTCGCAAAATAGCGATGACCGACATGCCGCAATTGGTCGCGGCATTTCACTCGCTGGTCGGTTTGGCGGCAGTGCTGGTGGCGGCATCGGCATATTTGCAACCCGATGTGTTCGGCATATTGGATGCGAACAATGAAATCATGGCGGTTAGCCGGATTGAAATGGGACTGGGAATTGCCATCGGTGCGATTACATTTTCCGGGTCAGTAATCGCATTTCTGAAACTGAATGGAAATATGTCGGGCACACCGATAATGTTGCTGGGGCGGCACGTGATTAACATCGCGCTGCTTGCAGGGATATTGGGGCTCGTGGCATATTTCGCTTATGTCCCGTCGGGCAGCCCGAATGCGGCTTATGCGTTCTGGACATTAACCGCGCTTGCTTTCCTCATTGGCTTCTTGCTCATAATCCCCATCGGCGGCGCGGATATGCCTGTGGTGGTGTCGATGCTCAACAGCTATTCGGGCTGGGCAGCCGCTGCAATGGGCTTTACCCTGCATAATAGCGCGATGATTATTACTGGCGCACTCGTTGGCTCCTCAGGTGCGATCTTGTCTTACATCATGTGCAAAGCGATGAATCGCAGTTTCATAAGTGTTATCGCAGGCGGATTTGGCGCGGCTCCCGAAGCAGCAAGCGGTGCGGCCAAAACCGACCGTCCGTGGAAACGCGGAAGCGCCGAAGATGCAGCCTATATGATGAAACAAGCCGAAAGTGTTATCATCGTGCCCGGATATGGCATGGCAGTGGCGCAGGCGCAGCATATTTTGCGCGAAATGGGTGATGTGCTCAAGAAAGAAGGAGTCAGCGTTAAATATGCGATCCATCCGGTTGCTGGCCGTATGCCTGGTCATATGAACGTTCTGCTCGCCGAAGCAAACGTGCCCTATGACGAAGTGTTCGAACTGGAAGATATCAACAGCGAATTTGCCCAAACCGATGTTGCGTTTATTATTGGCGCGAATGATGTCGTCAATCCAGCGGCGAAAACCGATAAAACATCGCCAATTTATGGCATGCCTGTGTTCGACGTGGATAAAGCGAAAACGGTGTTCTTCATCAAACGCAGCATGGGCGGTGTGGGCTATGCCGGCGTTGACAATGACGTATTCTATATGGACCAAACGATGATGCTGCTGGCTGATGCGAAAAAGATAGTCGAAGATATTGTGAAGGCGTTGCAACACTGATGCGTAAAATTGGATTAATCGGCGCGGTCAATTGGTACGCGATGTCATTGTATTTCAACAGGATCAATACGCAGGTGCAAAAACGTATCGGGGGCAGTTGTAGCCCGCCGATCATCCTTGAAAGCCTGAGCTGCGGAGATATGGCCGCCGATCTTGGCGATGCCGATTGGGATGAACTTGCCAAAATATTGATAAAGGCAGCAAAGCGCATGGAAAAGGCGGGTGCGTCTGCAATACTGATCTGCGCCAATAGCATGCATAAAGTACATGACAAAGTCGCCGCCAGTGTCAGCGTGCCCGTGATCCACATTGTCGATGCGGTGGGCGCTAAAATGAAAGCCGATGGTGTAAAATCGGCGGCTTTGCTTGGTACGCGGAACGTTATGGCCGAAAGCTGGTACAGGCAAAGGTTAGTCAAGCACGGTGTAACATTGATGCCCAATGATCCTGTACAAGTCTCCGAGCTTGACCGTATCATCCACAAAGAACTGATTCCCGGCGTGGTGACGCGTGACGCGGAACGCACATTGAAAACCTATATCACCATGGCCGATCAGGATGGTATCGAAGCGATTGTTTTGGGCGCGGCCGAATTGAGCCGTGTGGTAGATACCAAAGCCAATATCCTGCCTATATATGATAGCACCGCAATCCACGCCGATGCCGCCGTCGAATGGATTTTATCCGACGCTCCCTAATAATGGGTCCTAAAAACTGGCCTCGATAACCGGCTATTTACGCGGCGCATTATGGCTATTGGCAATCGCTGCGGCATGTTGCATCATGTATATTATGGAGAGAAAATACACGATCGCATTCGCCGCCACATTGCTGGCCATATCACCCGTTCATCTATGGGCAAAAACGATAACGGTTCTTGCCGGGGACGATGCACAGGGGCGATTGCAAGAGGCGCTGATTGTTGCGGAACCTGGCGATGTTGTGGAACTGGGCATTGGTAAATTCATACTGACCGATGGTCTTTCGCTCGATGTGAATAATGTCACTGTCCGGGGGCAAGGTGCCAAGGAAACTATTCTTGATTTCACAGGACAAGCTGGCGCGGGAGAGGGATTGCTAGTGACGTCTGATGATGTCGTTTTGCGCGAATTCGCGGTTGAAAACAGTAAAGGCGACGGGATCAAATCCAAAGGCGCAGACCGGATTGTATTTCATAAATTACGCGTCGAATGGACCGGCGGACCAAAAGCAACCAACGGCGCATATGGCATATATCCGGTTGAAAGCCATTACATATTAATCGATTCGGTCGTCGTACGCGGCGCATCAGATGCAGGCATTTATGTGGGGCAATCGCGCAATATTATCGTGCGCAGTTCCGTGGCATTTGAAAATGTGGCCGGAATAGAAATTGAAAACAGCTATGATGCCGATGTGTATGACAATGTAGCAACCGGGAATACCGCCGGAATATTGGTTTTTGATTTGCCGAACCTGCCGCAATTGGGCGGTAAGAATGTCCGCATATTTGAAAATATTGTGGTCAATAATATGACCCCAAATTTCGCGCCAAAGGGTAATATTGTGGCCAGCGTACCGACAGGAACGGGCATCATGGTAATGGCAAACCGCCATGTGCATATTTTCGATAATGTTATTGGTGAAAATGGCACGACCAACATCATGATTGTCGGATATCCCCTAAAATTTGATGATGCCAAATATGATCCTATTCCGTCCAATGTGGCGATATGGGATAATCAGCATATGCGCGCCGGATGGGCACCGGAAATGTCTGGCGGAAAAGAACTGGCGGCGGCTATGGGCGGATCAATGCCGCCTATTTTCTGGAGCGGAGCGGGCGGTGCACCTAATGCGCCGATGGTGTCCGATGACGTATTGGCGATAAATTTGGGATTGACCGAACCAATGTCTGATCCGGCCACGGCGCAGCCTGCACCCATTACAATCTCAAAAACATTGCCGCCCGGCTTGCCTGTTATTGTTTTGCCAACAGCGATGGAAATCGCTGTTCGGTAATGCGGATATTGCTGCTCACTGCGTTATTACTGCCAATTGCGGCGGCATTATCAGCAAAAGAATATGTGCCGCATGCGGTAATTGCGGCTTCATCTTTGCCCGTTTCCGGCAATATGGTTATGGACGCACATTTACCGGCTAAGCTGTCGGAATATGGTTTTTTTAACGGTGCGGCCAATGCGCCATCATCAGGTCTGATCCCGTACAGTCTGGCAACGCCCTTATTTTCGGATTATTCGGAAAAACAGCGGTTCATATATCTACCGCCCGGTACACAGGTTTTGATCGCTGACGGATTTGGCCGTGTCACGTTTCCAGTCGGGGCGGCAATTGTGAAAAGCTTTGGCTATCCCGATGCACAGGGTAAACTGAAAATTATTGAGACGCGCGTGCTGTTAAACCGTGCTGAAGGATGGACAGCGCTACCTTATGTGTGGAACGCGGACGGTAGTGATGCCGATTTAAGGGTAGGCGGGTTGCGAACAAACGTTACCGCGACACTGCCAGACGGCAAAACGCAACTGATAAGCTATGCCGTCCCCAACAAAAATCAGTGCAAGCAATGCCATAGCTCATTGGGTAAGATTGAACCAATTGGCCCGTTGCTCGGCAATATGCGCTTTCAAACATTGGCCGATAAACAGCGTTTTTTAGGGTCATCGGTTGACGTCAAAAAAGTGCAAGCCATGCCTGCATGGGATGATGTAAAAGACGCCACCGTGGCGCAGCGTGCAAAAAGCTATCTTTACGTCAATTGCGCCCATTGCCACCGGCCCACGGGTTCCGCCAGCAATTCAGGTTTGTTTTTTGACGAAACCGCCATTGGCCCGACGGCGCAGGGCATATATAAACATCCCGTTGCTGCAGGGCGCGGCAGCGGCGGTTTCGAATTTGTCATTGCGCCGGGTAAACCCGAACAATCGATATTGCTATACCGTCTGGAGAGCCTTGATCCCGGAGTCGCTATGCCCGAACTCGGGCGCGCCAGCGTACATAAAGAGGGAGCCGATTTGTTGCGGCAATGGATAAAGGAAATGCCGCAGGGTTAGTGGCGGGCGTGTTGTGGTTCTGGAATATCGAGTTTTAGAACGGTATGATATTAACTTGAAAACGCGCCCTTATCCGTTCGTCCCGATCTTGCCTGTGGACTTAGAAACCAACCTTTAGCCGGGCACGCTCAGTACAAACGGTATTTGATATGATCTAGGGCTTGACCCTAATGCCATCACGTCTAGGCAACATAATGATATTAGGAGACCCTGGTTTTGATCAAATTACCTTCTGGGGATATCAAGTTTAGCGTCTACATAGCCAGATGGAGTAAATAAGAGGCTTAAACAAGATAGTTATACTTAATTTTTAGATGAAACTTGACTCCGTTTTAGAAAAACAAAGCCAAAAAACAACATAAATATAAAGTCATTGGCCCCATAAATCGTATAAAATACACCCGCGAGAACATCCAGTTCAAAGATTGATCTCAAGGAATGCGAGTTTATGAAGGTCAGCCAGACCATTACATAAATCAGTTTTTCAATAACAAAAACACCCACAAGCCACCGCACTTGATTATAGCTTTTGCTAACGGAGATATATGCGATGCCCCATAAAATTATCGAGATTAACCCAAAATAGCCCATCACATCTGGTTGAGCAGCCAGCATTACATCATTGGTGAACGCTTTCGAGCATATGAGCACACCCAAAATATTACTCAGACCAGCGATTAAAAATCCTTTTTGAATCATTTTATCCGTCATTTCAGGTCACTTTCAAATGTTGTAAATTCGTTTTGTATACGGCTGAATAGGAACTGGATACCCACCGTACTTAGCCGACAGGCCTGACGAACATTTCAATTAAATTGAGCCATAGCAAATTTCCAAATGCCGGCAACTAAAAGGCATAATTTTGGCGCTGAACAACTATCAACCGAGCCGAATGCGCACTTCTCAAAACCGACGTAACTATACAGAAGTTTACAAAAACTACCCGGCGTATCGTCTGTGTTTGTAAATTTAAGGGGGCAAAATGCCACTTTCGGGGGCTAGCGTCAGTGCCGCATCTCAGGTTTTATCTCGTACCGCGCACCGCTCCATTTGCCAAAAAAGCCGCCGACGGCGGGGTGATCGACCGGGCCGGATTGGACATCGGATAACAGGTTTTGCTGGCTGACATAGGCGATATAACTGTTATCGCCATTTTCAGCGAACAAATGGTAAAATGGCTGGTCCTTGGCTGGGCGCACTTCTGGCGGGATCGAATCATACCATTCTTCGCTATTAGCAAAAACAGGATCAATATCAAAAATAACACCGCGAAATTCAAATATACGGTGGCGCACCACATCGCCAATCGTAAACTTGGCTTCGGCAATGGCGGGGGCGACAGGATTCTTGCTCATGAAACATATATCGTTTGTTATCGGCGCCAAATCAAGCTTGGGCTTGGCAAACCTGAAATCATGCGTTAATGGCCGCGCTCTTTCTTGGCTAGTCTATCCAATTTAGGGGACGCAGTACTGCCAAGAACGCGGAGAGATGGCTGAGTGGTCGAAAGCACCGCACTCGAAATGCGGCGTGCCCGTGAGGGTACCTAGGGTTCGAATCCCTATCTCTCCGCCATTTAGCATGGAATTCACGTTCTCGGCCGAACCATATTCCGTAGTCCTTAATCTGTGGCTGATAGGCGCGCAGCTTGGCCAACATACGGTAACATTTGCGAATTCTCTCAATTATGCCGCCTAACTCATGGTTAATACACATGTTTCTTAACATGCTTTTTTCAATCTTTTTGCCGTTAACCCTTTTTTTACCTTGCGGTGCGGCAAAATATGCTATGAATAAACCACTGGTCGGGGTGGCTAGTCATTAAATTTATGGGGGCTTTATGGCTGTGTACACCCGTGCAATAAATGATGTTGCCAATTTATCTCCGCTGTCTTTGACCGACAGGAATCTATCCGCATCTTTAACTGGCCGGAAGTTTGCTGAAATATCAGTACGTCATGATATTCAAGATAAGATTTTCTGGTGCTTTATGGATCAAAAAGGCAGGCCGAGCTACACCTATGCGCTTGGCGAAGAAATTCAGCAGGTGCAGGACTGGATAGCTCATAATTATGGTGCTTCTGATTATGCTGCCAACAATAGCGCTGCCGATGATTTGCGTTATTTTGTCTGTGGTTCCAAAACACCGGGCATTTACAATCTTGGCGGCGATCTGCGCCACTTTGCTGACTCTATTCGTCAACGCGACTTTGCCGCAATGCGTAAATATGCTGAAACATGCGTTCGTATGCAGCATGAAAACTCGTTAGGATTTGGTGCGCCAATTATCACCATGGCTCTGGTTCAGGGTGATGCGTTGGGCGGCGGATTCGAACATGCGCTTGCATTTGATATTCTAGTTGCGGAACGCAGCGCGCGAATGGGATTGCCGGAAATTATATTCAGCCTGTTTCCAGGTATGGGGGCGTATAGTTTTCTATCTCGGCGGGTTGGCCGGAAAATGGCTGAAAAGTTTATTCTGGAAGGTAAAATCCACTCTGCACAAGAGCTTTTTGATATGGGTATCGTCGATATTTTGGTCGAGGACGGGCAGGGCGAAGCTGCGATAATCGAATATACGCAGCGGCATAAGACTCGGTTTGCAGCCGAACGTGCGGTCTATCGTTCTCGGCGTATTGCCGCGCCGATTTCGCTTCAAGAGTTATTGGATATTACGCTGGTCTGGGCCGAAACGGCGATGACCCTCAATGAAGCAGACATCAAAAAAATGGAGCGGTTGGCGAGTGCACAGGAACGGCGGATCAGCCGAAGTCTGCGATCGGTTTGATATCATCGCATAGGGTTGCAGCAGCGCGGGTTCTTAAACCACCAAGGTCCAATTCCGTTCGGACTTCGGATAGTAACGCTTCGATTTTTGCCAAATGATCTTCGCGGTTCTGATTAAAATCATCCTCGGATAGCAGCTCCAGCCTTGCCGCCAAATGGCTTAGGCTTAGCGCGCCGATATTTTGCCCGCTGCTTTTAAATGCATGCGCAGCAAACCGGAATTGCGGAAGGTCTTTGTGCGAAACGGATAGGCGCATTATTTCAACAGTTTCGTCGATATCCTCGTAAAAACTACGGATCATCTCATCCACGAAATTCTGGTCGCCGATGGAGTATAGATAATCAATTTGCGATAAATCAATTGCAGCGGATTTCGTTGGCTTCTGCGGCGTAATGGGAACGACTATAGCAAATGGATCATGACTGATTTGTGCATCAATTTCCATCTGCATTTTCGCCGTATATTGATCGATCAAAGCCAGCAGATGTGCTGCATCAAATGGTTTGGTAATCCGGATATCCATACCCGCGGCCAAACACCGCACCTCTGTTTCGGACGTCGCGTCCGCGGTAACGCCGATAATCGGTAGATGGCTGCGTCCGCCTTCGATTTGCCGCCACATTGATGCAGCGTCGATTCCATTTAGCCGGGGCATGTTTACGTCAAGCAACAATATGTCAAAGCCGCCAGTTTCCAATGCCTCAATCGCTTCGTCGCCATCTGTTACCATAGCGGCCTCGTGACCTGCAGACTCAAGTATAGCCGCAAGAACATTTCGGTTCGTACGGTTGTCGTCAGCTACCAACACTTTCCTTGAAGGATATTTGCTTTCGATGGATTCAAGCGAATTTCCTTCAGAAACGGCGCTTTCGTCGTAGGATGCTTTGGCGAATGAACATCCGATCCGAACTGCGCTGCGCAGAGTTTGGAAATCAGGGCTTGAGGGAATGACTGAAGCAAAAGCGGCTCGTAATGTTATGTCCTCAAATTCTACTGTACCCTCATCACGAACAAGGACAGGGGCAACATGTGCATCGCCAAATCGAGTCCAGATTTCATCATCGGGTTCAATCAACTGAGCAAGTTCCGTATCGATTAGAGCTATCTGATATTCTTGTAATAGTTTGGCCGTGACTTCCCGCTTCAATTCCTCAACAGATACGCAGTTAATGTGACGAACGATAAAATCACCTGCACTTTGGGCGCTCGTCAACAATTCCGGTTTCAGATTACCCAACGAAAGGATGCGTACAGTGTTACCGCCAACATCTGCTTCATTATCGTCATAACCAACAATTTTACTGACTGGTATTTCGACTTCGAAACTGCTGCCTTGGCCAATTATACTGCTTACACTAATTGATCCGCCGACTTGTTCGGTCAATTGTTTGCATATTGCCAACCCAAGGCCAGTACCGCCAAACCGGTCAAGGACGCTATCATCGGCTTGTTGAAAAGGCTGGAATATGCGCGCGAGGGAATCTTGCGCAATGCCAATGCCAGTATCCGAAATTCGCAGTAATAGAGTTGTAGCGTGACCATCGTCGCGCATCGCGCAAGCGATCGAAATTGTTCCTGAATGGGTAAATTTGATCGCGTTACCGACCAAATTTAAAAGAATATTGCGGATGATATCTGTTGGGCCTTCAATCGTTTGTTCGCAGCCGGGTTCTGCCTGAAGGCGAAGTTCCAAGCTTTTTTCGTCAGCACGCACCGCCATGATATCGCGCACATCTCTCAAAATATCGGTCGTGCGGAACGACGATTTGTTTACTTGTATGGAGCCAGATTCCGCCTTGGCCACTTGGATCAACTGTTCAATCAAATGCAACAAATGTTCAGCAGCAATTACACTTGCGTCGATCATATTATGTTGCTTTGCGGGTAAACCCATCTGGCGCAAATGATTTCCATAACCCAATATAGCATTCAGCGGGGTTCGCAGTTCGTGGCTGACACTGGCAAGGAAATAGCTTTTTGCCCTGTTTGCAGTTTCAGCCTGATCTTTGGCGTGCGAGATTTTCTTGATTAAGGTCGAACAATAGCTTGGAATTAAGATTAGTCCTGCAACCAGGCTATACCCGAGTATCGCATTATCTTGCCAAAACGCGGTAGACCCGACAACCAATCCAAAACCGATGGCTGACAATATCGAAGCAAATGCCAGCCATTTTATACCAAATCGAAATCCGTTTCCCAAAACCATGCGCAACATAACGGCATATGCCCAGGACATTCCCTCGGCATCTATTAACATGGTCGCAGTTGCCATTGTAACATCAAGTATGATTGCAGCGGTCCAACGCTTTTCTGGATGAAAAACCGATGATCGTTCCATCAATATCAACCCGGCGTTCAGAGACAGGTAAGCAATGAATGCAAATACAATGCGGACATCGTAACCCGCGTAATAGCAAACGATAGCGGCCAAGCTGCCCATTACGACGCGGTTCAACAATATCTCTTGTTCCGGTGTGGCTTTTGCCTTGGCTACCGTAAATTTAGCAAGAGCAGATTTTGCATATATTTTCATTACATAACAGCCTGAAACACAGCATTTTGATCCTGGAATAGATCATATAACTGTTCAACGGAAAGTGGCCGCCCGATTAGGAACCCTTGAACTTCATCACAGCCTGAAGCCCGTAATAACGCAAACTGAGCTTCGGTTTCCACACCCTCGGCAATTACGCGCATATCCAAGGCATGTGCCAAATGCGCTATTGTAGAAATAATGGCCCGGTCTGCGGCAGACGTTTCAACCCTAGACACAAAAGTGCGATCAATCTTCAATCTAGTTGCAGGCAAATCGCGCAAATATTGTAGGGAAGAATAACCTGTACCGAAATCATCAATGGAAATTTCTACCCCGTTTGCGCGCAGATTTGCGAGTTCTCGCAAGACATGCTGGTTTTGGTCGAGCAACAATTCCTCTGTAATCTCAATCGCGAACTTACCCGGTTTTACACCGTATTTTTCAAGATTTGTAAGTATGCCGGTACTCATTGTCTGATTTTCAAACTGACGCGGTGATACATTTACAGCGATATGTGGAATTTCGATCCCTGCAGTCGCAAATTCAGCAATTTGCTTGCAGGTTGCTTGAATGACCCATTGCCCCATGCGATCGATAAGTCCGCTGTCATTTGCAACCCTTATAAAGTCTGTCGGCAAAAGCCGGCCGCGCTCCGGGTGATTCCACCGTATCAGCGCCTCAAGCCCGACATATTGGCCCGTTTTCGTGTCTACGATGGGCTGATATTCTAGAAAAAATTGTTCACAGGCCAGACCAATGCGTAAATCGGCCTCTACGCCTGCGTTAAATTGGGCAACTTGGTTTAGCCGCGGCGAAAAGAAGCAATAGCAATTTCTGCCTTGCGATTTAGCTTCGTACATTGCCAAATCAGCCAGACGAAGCAACTCGTCCGCAGATTGATTATCCTCCGGTATGATCGCTACGCCAATGCTGACACCGATCAATTGTTCCACGCCGTCAATGCTATATGGTTTGCCAATATGGTTGAGCAGCTTTGTACATTGGCCGCTGATTTCTTCAGCACCTTTTACATCACCCAGAATAACGGCAAATTCATCGCCACCAATCCGGGAAGCAAAATCATTTGGGCCAAGCAGCCCGCTGATACGTTCTGCCACTTGGCGCAGCAACATATCGCCGGCCTGATGCCCGCGAGTATCATTAATAATTTTGAAACGATCAAGGTCAAGCAACAGCAATGCCGCATTGCTATTGTTTGAAACGCATTCCTCAATTGTTTGGCGCATACGCTCTGATAACAAAGATCTGTTGGGCAGCCCCGTTAGCATGTCATGCAATGCAAGATGGGTACGGTGTTCTTCGGCAAACTTACGAGCCGTAATATCAACACCAGTTGTAAGTACGCCAATGGTTTGACCATCAATATTGGTGAGCGGGGATTTGTTAAACTGAAATATCAGGTCAATCCCATCACTTGAAAATTTGTCTTCGAAATTGGGAATGGACTGCCCGGTTGCCACCACGACGTTATTACGCCGTTGTTCACGTTCAAGTGAGCTTGATTCCAAAAATTCATAAATTGAGCGGCCCACCAATTCATCGGGCTCTTTTCCAAAAAGTGCAGAGTTATAAGAATTCAGAAAGAGAATTTTACCATTTCGGTCGATAGCGTTAATTAATATAGGGGTTGTATCAATGATTTGTTCGAGCATAGATTTGTTGGCATTAGCAATGTTTTGAGCTGATGAGTGGAGTTGCGAAGCATCACCGCTGTGCGAAGCACGTTCCGCCAAATCCATTTCTTTTTTATGCTGATTTAACAACAGCAAGGCTCTGTCACGAAACTCTATGTGCGAAACAGGACTTTGTAAAAAGTCCGTTGCACCTGCATCCAGTGCAGCGATCCTGCACTCACGGTCTTGCCGGGCCGTGATAACGATAGCTGGAATATGGAACGCGACCGATTTGCTTCGAACGGCTTTGATGAACTCTGCCCCGTTCATTTCAGGCATACGGAAATCAACAATTAATAGGTCGGCTGTTTCATGATCGAGATATTTCAATGCCTCCACAGCACTGTGGAAACATTTGGCAGTAAAGCCGGGCCCAATCATGGCAACAAATTGCGCGTAAATCCGCAGATTTGTGGCCCGATCGTCCACAATAACGATGCGCGCTTGCATGCTGTTACAGGTAACCAATCTTAGTCAAGGATTGGTTAACGCGCCTATTGCAGGTAATTCGTCGCGGGAATTACAAAAGCAATTTTGAGAAATTAATGGTGATTTAGATTTGCACTTTGCGCATCAAGAATTGCAAACCGCAGTTGCCAAATTCTGCAGTACACCCTAGCCAATAATTGAAGCCTACAATCTGGAATTACACACCAATGAAAAAAGCCGAGCATTACGAGCAGCAATATCTTGATTTGATGCGGCATGTTTGGGCCAATGGTACACTGCAACATGATCGCACCGGGGTAGGAACAAAAGCCATTTTTGGCGCAACAATGCGGTTCTCGCTAGCACATAATTCTATTCCATTGTTGACCACAAAACGCGTGTTTTGGAAAACGGCTGCCCGTGAAATGCTTTGGTTTTTGACTGGCGACACCAATATTCGAAAATTACTTGAGCAAAAAGTGCGGATTTGGACGGATTGGCCCTTGGCTCGCTACCGTAGCGAAACCGGAGATCAAATCAGTCAGGATGCGTTTGAGGAAATGATAGTTCAGGACGAGAGCTTTGCTAAAAAGTGGGGTGATCTTGGACCTGTATACGGTGCGCAATGGGTAAGCTGGCCCAAATATGCCTCAAATGGCGAAGGCCTATTCACACGCGAAACAGAGGGCCTAAATCAAGTTTCCGCACTTGTTGAAGGCTTGAAAAACAATCCAGGATCACGAAGACATATTATTGAAGGCTGGAATGTTGCTGAAATAGATCAAATGGCGTTACCACCTTGCCATAAAACATATCAATTCCAAGTAGCTGATGGCAAATTGAACGGATTATTGTTCCAGCGATCTTGTGATTTAGGACTTGGATTTGCATTCAATATTTTTTCTGCAGCCCTACTTATTCGCATGTTAGCACAGCAATCCGGTTACGAACCGGGAGAATTCATTTGGCAGGGCGGTGATGTACACTTGTATATGAACCACGCAGCACTTGTCGAAGAGCAATTGTCACGCATTCCGTTTGGAGATCCAAAACTGCACCTACTTCGACAACCATCCAGTATTTTTGATTTTCGGATCGAAGATTTTGATGTCACCGATTACGCACCGCAAGCGCATATTTCCGCTCCGGTTGCGGTTTAGCAAAAGAGAGAAATTTTATAGGACAGTATATTTGACCTATTTGGTATTTTGAAATAAAATAACAATAGTTGATAATATACTTGTGAGTCGGTTTTTATGCCACTCGCATATCGGAGAGAGACGATGGCATCAAAAAAGCGCGAGAATTTAACGCCATTGCGATTGCACATTCCCGAACCCAAATTTCGTCCCGGAGATGAGGCCGATTTTAGCGATGTAATTGTGCCGCCTGTTGATTCAATTCCTATTCCAGACGAGAATATGCATCCTGCAAATATGCAAGATTTGGCATTTGGTCTGGTGCGCGTTCTTGATGATGATTCAAAAGCAAAAGGTAGCTGGAACCCAAGACTTTCTGCGGATCAATTACGATTGATGCTCAAGAACATGATGTTGTTGCGCGCATTCGATGACAGAATGTTCCGTGCGCAGCGACAGGGCAAAACCAGTTTTTATATGAAATCTACAGGGGAGGAAGCCACGTCTGTTTGCGCGACTATGGCGCTTGACCGCGAAGATATGTGCTTTCCCAGCTATCGCCAGCAAGGTATTCTCATTACGCGGGAATGCTCATTGGTTGCTATGATGAACCAAATTTATTCCAATAGCGGGGACCATTTAAAAGGCCGACAATTACCGATTATGTATTCGGCGCCGGATCAGAATTTTTTTAGCGTTTCAGGCAATCTAACGACGCAATATCCGCAAGCCGTTGGTTGGGCGATGGCATCGGCATCACGCGGGGACTCTAGGATCGCTGCAGTTTGGTGTGGAGAGGGTTCGACAGCAGAAGGAGATTTTCACAGCGCTTTGACGTTTGCTGCTGTCTATAACGCACCGGTTATTATGCAGGTTGTTAATAACCAGTGGGCAATCTCTTCGTTCTCGGGATTTGCCGGAAGTGAACGGACTACCTTTGCTGCACGCGCCGTTGGCTATGGAATTGCTGGTCTGCGCGTTGATGGAAATGATCCGCTAGCGGTCTTTGCTGCAATGCAATGGGCAGCAAATCGCGCGCGGACAAATAACGGGCCTACATTGATCGAGTATTTTACTTATCGGGCAGAGGGACATTCGACATCCGATGATCCCAATGCATATCGTGCAGCAGAAGAATTTGCCAAGTGGCCACTCGGCGATCCTGTAAATAGATTGAAAGCACATTTGATTAGTGAGGGTGAATGGGACGAAAATCGCCATTTGGAACAAGCGGCAGAACTGACTAACTTTGTTAAAGCCCAGCAAAAAGAAGCCGAGAAAAATGGCGTTTTAGGGCACGGGCTTCATCATCCATTCGAGTCTATGTTCGAGGATGTCTTTGAAGAAATGCCATGGCATTTACGCGAGCAATGCGCACAAATGTTAAACGAGCAGCGCAGTAAATTTGGTCCGGACTGGGAGCCGAGTTAATGGGAGAGTCTGCAACCAAAACCATGAACATGATCGACGCTATTAACGATGCGTTGGACATCATGCTGGACCGGGACCCGAATGTGGTATTGATGGGGGAGGATATCGGTTTTTTTGGCGGTGTATTTCGCGCGACAGCGGGACTTCAACAAAAACATGGAATGACCCGTGTTTTTGATACGCCTATAACCGAATGCGGCATCATTGGGGTTGGCGTTGGAATGTCGGCATACGGCCTTCGTCCTGTACCTGAAATTCAATTTGCTGATTATATCTACCCTGGATTAGACCAACTCGTTAGCGAAGCTGCACGCATCCGGTATCGTTCGGCTGGCGACTATATTTGTCCAATGACAGTTCGCTCTCCATTTGGCGGCGGCATTTTTGGCGGACAAACGCACAGCCAATCTCCGGAAAGCCTGTTCACCCATATTTGCGGGGTAAAGACAGTCATTCCCGCGACCCCTTATGATGCAAAGGGCCTATTAATTGCATCTATTGAAGATAATGATCCGGTTATGTTTTTTGAACCAAAACGTATTTATAATGGACCTTTTTCGGGATATTATGATCGTCCAGTGGAGCCGTGGTCAAAACATGCCGCCAGTCAGGTTCCTATTGGATATTATCGTATCGAACTGGGCAAGGCTTCGATCGTTCGCGAAGGCAATGACCTGACTATTTTGACATATGGAACTATGGTGCACGTATCGGCTGCAGTGGTTTCAGATATTGGAATTGACGCTGAAGTAATTGATTTACGAACGTTATTACCATTAGACATAGATACTATTGTAGCATCAGTTAAAAAAACAGGCCGATGTTTGATCGTTCATGAAGCAACGCGAACCAGCGGGTTTGGCGCTGAATTATCTGCTTTGGTGCAAGAGCATTGTTTCTACGCACTTGAGGCTCCCGTCGAAAGGGTAACAGGATTTGATACCCCGTATCCACATAGTTTAGAATGGGCATATTTTCCCGGCCCCGTCCGGATACGCACTGCAATTGAAAAAATGTTTAAGGATTAAGCCATGGCCAAATTCACCTTTAACTTACCGGATATCGGCGAAGGCATTGCCGAGGCTGAAATCGTAGCATGGCATATCAAGCTAGGTGACCGCATCGAAGAGGATCAACCTGTTGCCGACATGATGACAGATAAAGCTACTGTTGAAATGGAAAGCCCGGTTTCCGGTATCGTAACGGCAGTGGCGGGGGCGGAAGGTGATGTAATACCAATTGGTTCTATGCTGGTGGAGATAGAAACGGATGGCGAGGCTGAATCCGAAATAGATACTAAAAATGCTGTTCGGGCCACGGAGAATGTAAACAAAGCTGAAAATGACGTCGTGACGTCAACATTTATGGAACCGACAGCTGGGGCTGTAATTGATAAATCGTTTGAAACAGCCATCGTGGTGACTGAAGGCACAGATGAGTATGAAAAAACTTTGCAGGCTAAAGTGAGCGCATCTCCAGCAGTGCGTGCACGGGCCGATCAATTGGGCGTGCAACTATCTGACGTCATGACGCCAGGTAATCATGTTAGGCACGCAGATTTGGATGCTTATTTGTCCTATAATAAAGGGCAGGGCTATCAGCCAGCTACTGGCACAACAACGCGTGCTGATTTACCCATCAAAGTTATTGGAATGCGGCGCCGAATTGCCGATAATATGGCTGCGTCCAAACGCCATATTCCCCATTTTACCTATGTTGATGAAATGGATGTTACTGTGTTGGAAGCGATGCGAGGTGACTTGAATATCAATAAGGGCAATCGTCCGAAACTGACGATGCTGCCATTATTGATAACGGCCATTTGTAAAACAATCCCAGAATTTCCAATGATTAATGCGCGATTTGACGATGCAGCCGGTATTGTTACACAGCATGGAGCCATCCACTTGGGTATGGCAACACAAACAGATGCGGGCCTGATGGTACCAGTCATTCGCAATGCCCAAGAATTAAATATCTGGCAACTGGCTGCCGAAATTACGCGTCTGTCGAGAGCATCGCGCGATGGAAGTGCACGGAGCGAGGAATTGTCGGGATCCACTCTTACTATAACATCGCTTGGGCCTTTAGGCGGAATAGTTACTACACCTGTAATCAATCGTCCTGAAGTTGCGATTATCGGACCGAACAAGATTATCGAGCGACCGATGTATATTAATGGTGAGATTAAACCGCGAAAGTTGATGAATGTGTCAATCAGTTGCGATCATCGCGTCGTTGATGGTTGGGATGCCGCAAACTTTGTCCAGGCCTTGAAGAAACTGATCGAGACTCCAGTTTTATTATTCGCGGATTGATATCTATTAAGTGTTGACCCAATATTGTTAAAACCCGTTTTCAATCCGCCGCATTTATTACAAATTGAATCCTGCCAAGCTTTCTTGATCGAACTTTAATTTGAAAGTCAGGAAAGGGCCGCTGCGTGTGTACCGGCTGTCTTCGAAATCGCGATCATTGAAACCGACAATATTATAGCCAAGTGACAAGTTTGCATTTTTGAATGGCGCAAGTGTTACCACCGGACCGCCAGAGTAGGCCACGTTTTTGCTGCCTGTTCCAACCCGTGCAGTAGCAGCAGCTCCAAGATCGACATGCTTGCTAAGGTCAAAACGGAAATCGCCGCCTATTACATTGCTCCAACCGGATACATCATCTTGGCCAAAGCGTTCAGATACATAACGCGTTCCCCAAAACAAGGCGTACTCGCCGCGTTCAAAGAAATTTCCATCTTCATCACCAAGTTCTTCATCGCCCCGGCCAATGGGGGTGTAGTTGATCGACAGGCTGTTTATCACTCTGCGCGATTCCGCATCCCCATCGATAAACAAATTGGCGCCTCCAATTGGTCCGGCTTGTCCTGACACAGCATTTTTTACAGCATCGAAACGAAGCTCGAATTTGTTAAGGAAAGACCAGTCACTGCCAACCGGACGATTTGCCCAGCTGATTTCTGCCAAAGCCGTTTTGGTTGAAGGACCATCCTTTTGCTTGGCTGAAAACCAGCTAAGCGCGCCTGCGATTGCTTTTCCTTCGCCTATTTGGCGCAGTATCGCCGTATTGAAACCATAACGATCCGTTGTTTCGCCAGCGCGATATTCTGCACGGCCTGTCCAGCTATAACGATCACCGCGATATGATCCGCCTGCAGTTATGGCTGTGAAATCTTCGGTCAAGCTACTGTCGCTACCCAAGAACCCACCTGATGCAACAGGTTGCAGAGGATTTACGACATCGCTGCGATCAACCCCTGAAAGCGTTTTGTTACCGTCCAGCGTTATGTCAACAGACCATTTTTCGCTAATTTTGAATGATTGAGCAAGGCCATATGCCGCAAATGTGCGAGGGCCGTATTCAGAAATTGCTTGCTGGTTAGCGCTGGCCAATATGCGTCCGCCAGCCCATGGTGCGATATCGAAACCAAGACGTGCAGTGCGAGAGTTGATATTTTCGCCTTTGGCAATTTCGTACGTGCCGATCAATTGAATGTCTGGCTTTATAGCATAACGTGCGCCAAATTGGTGACGGGCAGGGAAGTCGGTGCTCGAATCCTGACCACCCAATGCAAATTCCGTTTGTGCGCTCAATTCCAGTTTGTTGTTCAGAAATTTCTGCGCGCCTGCCAGTTTGGCGATCGTCGATTTATTGACTGTACCATCGCCCAGATCATCATTGGCATGAGTCAATCCTGCACGTAAAGAGTTATTGCCCGTACGATATTCGAGTTCGGCACTCGCCGCACGGCGCTGTGCATTATTGCCAATATAATCTTCCTGATATGCTAGACCTGATAGCGTCAATTCGTCGTTTATCCGTGCCCGTGCATCCACGCCGTATTTGCGTGTTCCGATTTCAGCAAGATTAGTTTGTCCAACGCCAAAGCGTGCGTCCTGATGACGAACATAGGCTTGAATATCAATGCTGCCAGAGTGATGCTCAGCTTCGACCAACCAGGCATTTGCACGACCAGCACTTGTTGCGACACTATTTGCTCTGCTTTTTCCATCAGATGCAGCGAATTCGGCTCGAATTTGAGTGCCAGCACCAGGTTTGTAAACAATATCTGCGCCAAGCAGGTTGTTTTTGGAATCTGTGGTTTCGTCATGGAGAGCCGTTGCCGCTATTTGCAGTTTGGCGGACTTGTCGGTCCAGCGAACACGGCCGCCTGCATTATTTACGCGTTGCCCCACGCCATCCACTTCGTATTCGGCAATAATGAACTGCGGATTGAGGCCGCTTGAGCGCGACAATACGGGATCGCGGAAGCGCAATGTTCCTGCGAGATAATCAATGTCATAGTCGATGTGGCGCAGCAGTGATTTTTCTTCAATTATCCTGTCTGAACGCAAGCGATCACGTGTTTGCAGCGTGATCCGTTCGCTGTTTGCGACCACATCGCGGCTTGCAAGTGCATAGGGTCCCGTCAAGCCATTGCCCTGAATTTCTTCGCGGCGATACCGATATGGCGTATCAGCGCCAAAGATTTGCGCAGACAATTGGTCGCTGCGATATTCAGCTTTCAGACCGTTGAATGAACGCTGGTAGCGCGAAAGCTCAGGCTCATCGATCCCCGTTTGATAATCACCAAACAGAGCATAAAACTGCGGACGTTCCAATTTCAAATATAGTTTGCGTAACGATGATGCGTCATAGCGTTGTTCCGCGCGATCTGCGTATATCGTGTAATAACGGCGAGGATCTATAACACCGGCAAAGCGGGTTTGATCTTCCTTTTTGTCCGTATCATAAGACATTGTCATCAACCATTTGCCACTTACGCGACCTTTTGCATATAAGGCAATTCGGCCATCGACATTCATATCATTTTCTTTGTCAGCCAGTGTTTCCAAGCCGTCCTGTAATTTATTGAAACCCACAGTACCTGCTGCAAAGCCGACAATGGTCCAGGGACGGTTGCCTGGATCAAGCCATGTTTCGATACGTTGCGCACGGCTGACTTGACCATCTTGGAAGTTGAAGCTGATAGCAACCGTTCCGGAAGCGGTGGTTGGCTCTAATTCGATGTAAGCGATGCCATCTTCACCATGTACGCGCCAGACGGGTTGAGCGCGCTCTAGACCCGACAGTTGCGAAGCTTGCTGCGCGTCTACCTCTACGGCAGGAGCATATGGATCGGTAACACTGAAATCACCTACGGCGTCGTGTTGTATTGGCTTACCATTGCGGTCCGTCAGTCGCACTGCAATACGGGGACGCGTAACGCCATCGGCGCGCAAGACCGATAATTGCTTGATAAACTGGGCTTGCACGGGCGCGTGAGCAAAATATACATTTTGTTCAATGCTTTCTAGAACTTTACCATCACTATCTAGGATATCGGCAATGAATTTATTGTTGCCGTCCAAAATTTCAATGCCGCGCCATGTGCTGACAGCAATCGTCGCTTCGGCATTCTTCTTTTTTCCGTCATAGTTAAGTGGGCTGACTTTGTTGCCGTTCAGCTGCAACTGGACCTTGTGTTGGTTGTTATGCTTGATGACAATTCGGATCGATTTTACACGTGGATTATGATTTGCGCCCGGAAATAGAAATGCAGAACCGGGTTTTTGCCCAGCAAGCCAATCATTACTGGCACCAGAAGCCTCAGCATCATTCATTGCAGCGGGTTTTTCGGCAATATCAGCGGATAATGCCTGACGCGGTGTTACTTTGTGACTGCGGAAATCGGCGCGCTTCAGGCTGCCACCGCGACCTTCTACAAAACGGGAGATTGCGCTGCCTGCACTGCGCGTGTTTTGCGCGCAATCTACGGGCGCTTGATCCAAAGGGAACGAGGATGGGTCCACTTGGACAACATGTATTCCTGGTATGACCCCTTCAAAATGATAGCGGCCGTCTGCATCTGTGACGGTGTAAGTACCGTCCTGAAGCATGACACGCACGCCCTTAATGCCCGGAGCCTTTTGCGGATCAATGGAGCACGCGCCTTCGTTAATCCGGCCGATTATAGTAAAACGTTCGCTAATACCATCGCGTGAAATGCGAATAGCCGCATCAACAGTCGCACTTGTAGCGCCGCGATTGTCGCGTGCTGATGCTGTATTCACGGCGTCACCGGGCTTGGCATCCTGACGAATTTCGGCGAGATAAGTTATAAGCCCGCTTTCGCCACCAGCCAGCGCAGGAATAGTAACTGTGAAAGACGATCCATCTGCTGCAACGGTTGGATTTACTATTTGGCCTTGATATCGCACTGTATTAGCACGCAATCTTACAGCGCCCGGTAATTTATCCGTAACCGTGATTACGCCGGAATTTCGCAGGCGATCTGGATTTCGTACCTCAATGCGATACTGCAAAACATCACCCGGAACCGCATTTTGAGTTGATGATGTCTTGCTTAATACCAGAGCGCCTCCGGGGCGATCCAAAGGAATATCGACGCGAACTGGCGACGGCGAATTAAGTGTAATTATTCCGCCATAGGAACCCGCAGAAATGGCAAATGCGCCGCCATCTGGGCGCGTCAAATTTGCTATTTCGGCAGGCGTAGCGACCGAAGGATCAGTGTAGGGGGCAGGTGGTTCAACAATTAGGCGATAGTCACCCGGGCGCAAAAACGGGAAACGGTAAAAACCAGATGTGAAATCATAGGTTACACCGCTTGAATCCGTTACCACAGTGCCCGCCACAATGGTGCTCGGGAATGACGAAAGCGCGTCATCACCAAATACCTGCGCTGGCAATCCCGTTACCGCATCAACTATCGTTATGCGTGTACCTGTTACCGGCGTTCCATCGGCGCTGTCGAAAGCAAGGCCGAATGGATCAATTAATATATCGACATCGGCTGAGCCAACTGGCGTCCCAGAGACGGTTTCGTCCAATGTCACCGTTAATTGATCGCCGGGACGCACGGACAAAGTGCAGTCGCCTTTGATGGGCGCTGGTGGAACAGCAGCAGTGTTTATTACACCGCGAAAAATTCCACTATTTGTGGATGATTCAACTAAAGTTAACCGTTCCCTATCCCCATTTGCGGTCACAATAGTTACTTCAAGTTGCTCAATTGCGTTGTTATTTTTATTTTGAGCAACATCTTCGACTTGTATCACCAATGGCTCACCTGCACGTATGGCATCGGCGGGCACAAGGCTAGCTGGGCTGGTCGAAAGCCCTGAAAATGCGCCACCCAATGATATCGGGGTCGCACCGTTCGTGCCCAAACACATTGTCGCGGGCACATTCAACTGTGTCGCGCCGGGCGTATCGGCAAAATGGAATAAATTGAGTATAGGGTTTGGCGTTTGGGGCGATTGCACCTCAATCCGAATTGTATTCGACGGCTGTGACAGTCGCTCGTTAGCGACATCCCATTCAGCGATAGCAGTATTCGATATAATTTTCGGAAGAGTTGTACCTGATTGGGCAAACGCAGTTGTGCTCACGGCAGGAATGTTAGTTCCTGCCGTGAGCAGAGCCGCGAATTGGATAATAGATTTGGTTAACGATTTCATTGGTTAGAAAAGCGGCGTTTCGGGAAAACCGTCCGGTAAACCCCGAAAACGCCGCTTCCTTTTCTTTATTAATCGATTGTAACGCGGAAAATCAGCGATGTTGATGTTGGTGTTACTGATCCATCAGCAAGGTTGTTCAACGTACCCGTTACAGTCGTCAAACCTGATGACGTAACCGCAGAACCGCCAGTCATTGCGCAGGTTTGCGACGCGCCAGGGCTGGTCACTGCGCCGTTTAGGTAAACCGAGTTGTTTACAAATGTGGTATTCGTTGGAACAACGTCGGATACGCTGATATTCTGTGCCGTGGCCGATCCGGTGTTTGTTACCGAAATACAATATTCAACAACTGCGCCTGGAATGGCCTTGAAATTGCTGGTACTGACACCGTCACTAATGACGCGGCTTGTTTTAACGACATTCAGGTTTGCGGCACTGACCGTATAATCGTCATACGCCCATGATGTACCATTGCGGGTTACGTTTCCAAGCACTGGTGTCAAATCTTCACCAAATATTGTTTGGAAAGTACCAGATGTAATATCAGCTGAGTTTACAGCAGTATCATCAACAGCTGTAATCGCACTACCATTACTGTTTAGAGCTGTTGCGGCTAAACGGACGGTAGCCACTGCACCGTTAGCAGCCAACGGAATATCACTGCGCACAAGAATGTGAACTGTTGTACCCGCCGCAAGCGTTGTGCCTTTTAGCACGTCGTTTAGTGTTAAAGTGGATGTAAATGCTTCAGCGCCGTTAAGAGCACCGTTGCCATCAGCATCAATTGCATATTCGAAGTTTGTTACGTCGATGCTGTCTGTACCGCGACCCGCACCTACACTAGCACCGGTCGCAAGGTTAGTAGCCGCCAATGAGAAATCGAGTGTATCGTTGGAATTGTTGACGAGTGTATATGCAACAATCGCATCCAATTGCCCCGAAGTCACATTAGTTGTTCCGACCGCTGTTTTTTCCGAAATGGTAAACATCACTTTACGGTCAACGCGGAACTGGTTTTGCGCGGTTAATTCCGAACCCGCAGGGGTTTGGTTTACGCCGCCAACGGCATAGGTGACTTGCACGTTGTTAGTAATCAGAGTGTTTGCATCAGTATTAGCGGCATATGCCGGCGCACTTGCAACCAAAATGGCAGCCAATGCAGATGAAGCACTCAGGAGTTTCAGCTTACTGGTCATAGCTAACTTCCTTCTTCTTTCATTCAAATATGGACTGTCATAACAACCGCGACAATCCGGACGGTTTTGCGGTTATCTTACGATTCCACGAAAAATCAGATTGCCTTCCGAACCGGCGGCAATGGGCTTATTCAAATTCCACCTGAGGTGCGTAACGTCGGCCATTAATGCTGGACGTGAATGGCCGACTGTATCTTGAAGCCGCATATTGGAAAGAAATCCCCAATTTTTGCCGCCGTCGACCGACACCACTTCTAAACCGTCAGATGTGCCGTTAAAGGCCACTGCCTTGGGGAGAGGATTTGTCAGGACAAACTTCTCAACCAATGCTGCGCCCACATTTTTGTATTTAACAATAAAAACTAAGGTATCGCCGGGCGTCACCAAATTAGGCTCTTCCAATAAAGTCGTAACGCTGCCATCAGGCCGTTGTAATTTCTTTTCGACAAAAACTTTGCTCGTCAATTGCAGCTCGTTTGCCGCAAAAGCTGGGCTGGAAGCCAAAAAGAGACTTGCGGCAACTGATATTAAGGTAAGTATATTTGTCATTGGATTACGACCTTGAATGTAACAGTGCGAGACTGTCCGGCAGGGACCGTTCCAACAACGGCTCGAATTTGCGTACCATTGAAATTTCCGGCATCCGCGTCGCTAGCATCTGTTAATGCTGCAGTTTCGAGTGTTATAGAATTGGGTGTATACGCCGTACTTGCCGGGATTGGATCGCTAATTATGACGTTTGCGAGGCTGCCTGAACCTGTAACAGTAGCAACTAGACGGTATGTAATAATCGATCCTGGAACAGCGCGTTCTCCGCCGAAAGGATCCAAAATTTCAGCAGTTTTTACAAATGCAATTGTTGCTGCCTGCACGGCCAAAAACGCACTATCAGCGGCGTCGGCGCCGGTTGTTCCAACTACTGCGTCACCACCGCCTTCACCTGCATTTGCAAATGTAGTGCCTGGTGCACCCGTGCCTGTTGATGCAGCAGCGGTTAATCCCACTTCTGCACGATTGCCATTTACAACTGCGGTTGGAGTTGACGATAAAACAAACACAGTCAGACTGTCTTCTGGAGCAATGACTGGGTTGTTGGTGCCAGCAACGTAAACGGTATCAACGCCAGCATCATAAACGCCGTTGCCATTTGTATCGAGTACGATTTGCTGCAACGTGGGATCAAAATCATCGCCTGCTTTTGATACGTCAGCAGACAATACAAATGCTTCACTGCCGTTACCCGTATTCGTAACAAGATATGTAAGCACATTCGTTGTAGAGCCCGGCACAGTCGTAACGTCGCCTGGATCAGAACTCGCCACAGTAACGTCGAGCAATTCATCAACTTTGATGACTACTATGTTGGAGTCAATTGTGACTGGCCCGCCTGGCGTATCGTATGATGCGCTTGCAATGTTTTCAATGTCAGTGCCAGCCAATGTGGGCGCAGCAATTGCTGCGGCAGATATAACGAGGCTGCTTAATGTCGCTGCGACAAAAATCGCAGGATAGTAAGACGTTTTTGTGACGCTATGAACGTCAGAAGAGTGTTTTTGTATCATCATGAAAATGCATATGACGGAATATCATCAATAAACCGTTAAACTGGGAGCAAATAGGAAAAGGCTAAAATCCCAAGTAAATCAGCTATAAAGGCAAATTTTGATTGTAATATATTGTAAAAAAACAATGATGCAGTCATTGGAACAGGCAGATAATGGAAACCTTTGCATTGCTAGGTTTGCAGAAATATTTGTCTATGGGGCATCTGGCTGTTGACAGAATCCCTCGCCGCTTATAGTGCGCCCTCAACCGCAGTTAGCGGGTGTAGCTCAGTTGGTTAGAGCGCCGGCCTGTCACGCCGGAGGTCGCGGGTTCAAGTCCCGTCACTCGCGCCACTGCGGAAATTTCAATACAGACAAATCTTTGCTACGGTGCTTTAAAGCTTCCTGTTTCCATCCATATTAGTAATGGTTTTAACGGCAGCAACCAAATGATACCTGCGATTAGATAGATTATTGCTTGACCCCAAATGGGTAGTGATCCGATGAATTCCCATTGGCTTGCAATAATAAAACTCCAAATTCCTATCATTAGCAAGATCGACAAAACGCCGACAGGCTTTCGCCATGTTGGAGAATAAGTTTGTTTGTCTTTCACCTGTAAATCCATTCTTTTTCCGTTAGAATTGCATCCATTGGTATATCCCACGGGTCAGCTTCTAATTTATCTGCTTCCTGCATTGCCCAGCCAACTCCTATAACAATGACGTCATCCAACAAGCTTAAGGCGCGGTCATAGTGCCCCGCACCTTGCCCTAAACGTGTTAGTGTTCGGTCAAAAGCAATTAAAGGGGCCAATACAATATCAGGCGTCAACACTGGCTTTAAAACGTAAGGTTGCTGTAAATCATAAGGACCAATTTCTAAAGGATCGTCCGGAGACCATGCGCGAAATTGCATCGGTGAAGATTTGCTAATCAAGTGCGGTAAAGCAATTTCGCATCCTGCAAAAAAAGCACTTTTTAATAATGCCAATGGATCTGCTTCGGATCCAGAAGCAACATAGCCTGCTACAACCAAACCAGGCTTAAATATCGATTTTAAGGGTGAAGGCACTGCGGAAAATGCCAAAGATTTCTCTTTAATACCTAAGCCAAGCACAAATTCGTTTCGTAGAAGGCGAAAACGGCGTCGCATTCCGATTTTATCAGCCATCGTTACAAAACACCTCAATCAGTGTTGGCGGAACCACCATGGGTCGTTTCCCGGAATATCCTCTGACGCCAGTAACGCCAGGTGGGAACCATATGCACCGGACCAGGGTCCAGACAGGGACAGTTCCCTCAGATAGTGAATCGCCTCAGGGATGTTCTCATCAGTTCGTGCCGGGTAGCACCGCCAGCTTCCATATAGTGTATTAAGCTCTAACTCTCAAGCGCTACTGCTAACGCTTCCAGCCGATCAGCTAGTTTTTCTATAGTAGCTGCTGCGTGGCCCATTGAAACATCCGCAAAATTACTATCATCAGATTTGGTAATTTTTTTTGATGATTGTGTTTCGTGCAATTTATCGGCCAGTAATAATGCTGCAAATAACAATTGGCGGCTCTCATTTATGCCACTTGCAGCGCCTCCTGCTTCCATAACCATATCATTTACCATTGCTGCCAGAGACAATAAATGAGCTTCTTCGCCATCACGGCATGTTACAATATATTCCCTAGAGGCTACATATAACCTTACATCAGCCATTACTCGAAATTTCCACCAATTAGCAGGTCGATGTCTTGAATAGCTTTACGCGTAACTACTTTTAAATTGTCAAGTTTCTCAACTAACAAAGCGCTATCTTGGGGCGATAAAAGTTTTGCTGACTGCTCTAATCGACTTAAAGCGCGTTCCATTCGGCCAATTGCGATAATTAAACTATCCTGTGACATGTAAAACCCTCTCTGCAAACGGTATTAACAGAAACATACGCGATCGCAAATCAGCAATTTACAGCACAGATGTCAAAATACGCAGTCAATTTTTATTGTATGCAGTAAAATGCAGCGTAAAACTGCCAATGCCTTGACGATAACGCTGCTGACAAGCAAAGGGTTGCGGAGCAGGCGACTCGTCTTGTTGTCCAAGTTACTATTGAAACACATTCTGTGTTCAAAACTGCTTAACGTAAGGGAAAATCTATGGTTGTCACTGAACAGCAAATGGCAAATGCGATCAGGGCACTCGCCATGGATGCGGTACAAGCAGCAAATAGTGGGCATCCAGGAATGCCGATGGGAATGGCAGACGTGGCCACTGTCCTTTACAATAACTATCTAAAGTTTGATCCTAAATCACCTAATTGGGCAGATAGGGACCGATTTGTATTGTCGGCAGGACATGGATCAATGTTGGCATATGCGACTTTGCATTTGGCCGGATACGAAAGCCCCACCATCGAAGACATAAAAAATTTCCGGCAATTGCACAGTCCGTGCGCAGGGCATCCCGAGAATTTTGAAATTGCTGGTATAGAAGCAACAACCGGACCCTTAGGGCAAGGTCTGGCTATGGCTGTCGGAATGGCTATAGCCGAAAAGCATCTAAATGGCATCTTTGGCGATGATCTTGTAGATCATAAAACTTGGGTAATTGCCGGGGATGGATGCTTAATGGAAGGTATCAACCACGAAGCCGCTGGCCTCGCGGGAAATCTGAATTTGAACAAATTAATAGTTTTGTGGGATGATAACCGGATCACCATTGATGGGGCAGTGAACCTGTCTTCTTGTGAAGATATAACAGCACGTTATGTAGCAACGGGTTGGAATGTAGAAGCCTGTGACGGTCATGATTTTACCGATATACGGCGTGCAATTGATGCAGCAATTATATCCGATAAACCTAGTTTGATTGCATGCCGTACAATAATCGGTAAGGGCGCGCCAAATAAGCAAGGCACATCTGCAACGCACGGCGCCGCGCTTGGCGATGCAGAAGTTGCTGCGACAAGGTCTGAAATAAATTGGCCGTACGCACCATTTGAAATTCCTGATGAAATAGTTTCGGCCTGGCGTTCTTTCGGCGCAAAAGGTGCGGAAACGCGCGCTGCTTGGGATGGCCGGGTGTCAACCAATGAGATGGGATCCGAATTTAGGCGTCGTTTGGCTGGTGATGCGGCAGATTTAACGGAAATGCAGGAATATTTAGACCAGCTTATCGTCGATGCGCCAAAAGTTGCAACACGAAAAGCAAGTGAAATGGCCTTAAATGTCTTAACTTCTGTTTTGCCAGAGATGGTTGGGGGGTCGGCTGACCTTACCGGTTCTAATAATACCAAAACGAAATATACTGATTTATTAGATCGAGGAAATTATGCCGGACGCTATGTCAATTATGGCATTCGCGAATTCGGCATGGCGGCTGCAATGAATGGAATGGCGCTGCACGGCGGAATTATTCCGTATGGCGGCACGTTTCTGGTTTTTGCTGACTACGCCCGCGCAGCTATACGATTATCCGCGATACAGCAGGTCAGGGTCATTTACGTTATGACACATGACAGCATTGGTCTTGGCGAAGATGGCCCAACACATCAGCCAATTGAACATTTGCAAAGTCTGCGCGCTATGCCTAATTTACTGGTATTTCGGCCTGCCGATGTTGTCGAAACTGCTGAATGCTGGGCGTTGTCGGTTGCGCATAAAACCGGACCGTCTTTGCACGCGCTTAGCCGTCAGAATTTGCCAATGCTACGCAGCGATGTAAGTATGAATATGTCAGCAAAGGGCGCATATCGGTTGAAATCAGCTGCTACTGCGCGAAAAGTCGTACTGATAGCCACAGGTTCTGAAGTTGAAATCGCATTACAAATATCGGAAAAACTGGAAATGGAAGGCATCGGCACGGATGTTGTTTCGATGCCATGTGCCGAATTATTTGATGCACAACCATCCATGTATCGCGATGATGTGAATCCGCACGATGTGTTAACGGTTTCAATTGAGGCGGGTACGACTTTCGGCTGGGAACGATATACAGGACGCGACGGTCTTCGTTTTGGCATTGATAGCTTCGGCGCTTCGGCACCAATAGAGGCGCTATATGACCATTTTGGTCTTACTGCCGATAAAATTACACCCCAAATTATCGCCCGCTTGGGCTAATAGGAGAAGCAGATGTCTGTAAAAGTTGCTATTAATGGGTTTGGCCGGATTGGCCGTCTTGTTGCTCGAGCTATTTTGGAGCGGGATGATCATGATTTGGAACTCGTTTCAATCAATGATTTGGCCAGTGCCAAAGCAAACGCATTACTGTTCAAGCGTGATAGTGTTCACGGAGCATTTGCAGGAACGGTGGAAGTCGATGGCAATGACATTTTAGTTAATGGTAAGCGAATTCAGGTCACTGCCGAGCGCGATCCTGCAAACTTGCCACATGCGGCAAACGGCATTGATATTGCACTTGAATGCACAGGTTTTTTTGCAGATCGGGAAAGTGCCGGTAAACATATTACTGCTGGTGCTAAACGCGTGTTAATTTCGGCTCCCGCAAAAAATGTTGATAAAACAATTGTATTTGGTGTGAACCATGACGTTTTGACGTCAGACGATCATATTGTTTCCAACGCAAGCTGTACGACAAATTGTTTGGCGCCGCTTGCAAAGGTGATGAATGACAATATCGGCATTGAACGCGGTTTAATGACTACAATTCACAGCTACACCAATGATCAAAAGATACTCGATCAAGTGCATGAGGATATGCGGCGCGCCCGTGCTGCGGCAATGTCAATGATTCCTACTACAACAGGAGCAGCGCGCGCAGTGGGTGAAGTAATGCCCGAATTAAAAGGCAAATTGGATGGCTCGGCCATCCGCGTCCCTACGCCAAATGTTTCGATTGTCGATCTCACGTTTACGCCGTCACGCGATACGACAAAAGAAGAGGTAAACGCACTTTTGAAAGCTGCGTCAGAAGGCGCCCTGAAAGGCGTCCTCGCTTATTCAGACGAACCTTTGGTCTCCATTGATTATAATCATTGCCCAGCAAGTTCTACTATCGACAGTCTAGAGACAACGGTAATGGACGGTAAATTAGTGCGTGTATTAACGTGGTACGACAATGAATGGGGCTTTTCCAACCGCATGGTTGACACCGCTGGAGTTATTGGTGGTTTGATCTAAGGTATCAAAACTATGACATTCAAAACACTTGATGATTTAGGTGATATAGCAGGAAAGCGCGCTTTGGTCAGAGTGGACTTAAACGTCCCTTATGCTGATGGCCGCGTTACAGATGATATGCGTTTGCGGGCCATTATACCGACTGTTACGGAATTGGCTGATAAAGGTGCAAAGGTACTTCTGCTCGCGCATTTCGGACGTCCAAAAGGCGCGAAGCATAGTGAGATGTCGCTATCTATGGTAATCGAACCTTTGCAACGCGTTTTAGGCCGGGAAATTATGTATGTGCCTGAAATAGCTGGTCCAGTTGTCGAGCAATCGGTAGGTATATTAGGCAATGGCGATATTGCTGTCCTTGAAAATACGCGTTTTTTCGCCGGCGAAGAGACAAACGACCCTGAATTAGCTAGGGCTGTTGCTGTCAATGGCGATTTCTATGTCAATGATGCGTTTTCTGCGGCACACCGCGCGCACATGTCGACCGAAGGATTAGCGCACGTTCTTCCCGCTTACGCAGGGCGCTCCATGGAGGCTGAACTTAAGGCTCTTGAGGCCGCGCTGGGCAAGCCAGAGCATCCTGTGGCAGCCGTTGTAGGTGGTGCGAAAGTATCTACTAAACTCGACGTGCTGAGCAATCTGGTCACTAAGGTCGATCATTTGATAATCGGCGGCGGAATGGCCAACACTTTTTTGGCAGCGCGCGGTATTGATGTAGGCAAATCACTATGCGAACATGATTTGACTGACATTGCTAGCAATATATTGGACGCTGCCGACGCAGCAAACTGCACGGTTCATTTGCCATATGACGTAGTGACGTCACGTGAATTTCGCGCAAATCCTGCAACTCGGACCGTAAATGTTCATGAGGTCGCAGCAGATGAAATGATTTTGGATATTGGCCCTGCTGCGGTTGAGGCCCTTGCTGACGTCTTAAAAAATTGCAAGACTTTGGTTTGGAATGGGCCACTTGGCGCTTTTGAATTGGAGCCCTTTGATAAAGCGACGGTTGCTCTGGCGAGAACTGCAGCAGCACTGACCAAAGAGGGTTCATTAGTATCTGTTGCAGGTGGGGGTGACACAGTGGCTGCATTGGTTCATGCAGGCGTAGAAGATGATTTTACTTTTATTTCAACAGCAGGAGGTGCGTTCCTAGAATGGATGGAAGGTAAACCATTGCCTGGTGTTATTGCTTTGACTGCGAGAATATAGGTAACTAATACTACGAGAATTTACTGACAACGTAAGACATTAAGAATCCCAGCTTTCTGCGGGTTACAACATTGATTTGTGTGATACTCGGCGGTATTGGCAAGTCAATTAGGCGCAAGGTTGTAGCCGCTCATTGTGCGCATTTGGGGTAGAATATGCAAATTTCTGAAATGTTGGATCAAATTAAAAATGGCAAAGGCTTTATAGCCGCTTTGGATCAGAGCGGTGGCTCAACTCCTAAGGCATTGGCTGCATACGGCGTAGAAGAAAATGCGTTTTCGAACGATGAAGAGATGTTCGCTTTAATCCATGACATGCGCGTGCGTATCATGACATCGCCTGTTTTTTCTGGGGAACGCGTGATTGGCGCGATATTGTTTGAAAAAACGATGGATGGCATGGCTGGAGATCATCCAGTGCCCTTCTATTTGCAATCGCAAGGGGTCGTGCCATTTTTGAAAATTGACAAAGGATTGGAAGAAGAAGCAGACGGTGTGCAAATGATGAAGCCCATTGATGGGCTGGACATTTTACTAGAACGGGCATCAAATCTAGGCGTGTTTGGTACGAAAATGCGCTCTGTAATTAATCTGGCGTCTCCCACAGGAATTGCAGCAATTGTTAAACAACAATTTGAAGTCGCAGGGCAAATCATAGCCAATAATATGATGCCGATGATTGAACCGGAAATCTCGATTAAAAGCCCGCAACGCGCCGAGGCAGATCAAATGCTTCTGAATGAACTTCTTACAGCGTTGGATGCATTGCCCGAAGAGAGTAAGGTAATGTTGAAACTTACTTTGCCCGTAATTCCTGATACGTTTGCGGCACTGGTCGATCATCCAAATGTGGTTAGGGTGGTTGCCCTTTCAGGAGGTTTTTCACGCAGCGAAGCCTGCGAAGAACTGGCTAAAAATCCGGGAGTAATTGCGAGTTTTTCCCGTGCGTTGTTAGAAGAACTAGAGCATGAAACGAGCGATGAAGAATTTAACAAATCGCTTGATAAAGCAATCGCGGAAATTCATGCCGCCTCAAATGCTTAAACGTCTGAATGGGATGGCTTTATAACAGCTTCATGATCGATTTTCCGCCTTGCCAAATTTATTTGATATCTCCTTTGGATGTTGGAGGGGACTTTCCGGCAGTATTAGATACTGCTTTGAAGGCAGGGCCAGTGGCTGCTTTCCAATTTCGGGTAAAAGATGTTTCGGCACATGACGCAGCACGTTTGGCCGATCCATTGCAGGCCATATGTGCAAATCATAACGTTGCTTTTGTTGTGAACGACAGCATTAGCTTGGCTAAGCGATTGAAAGCAGATGGTTTGCATCTAGGTCAAAGTGATGGAAGTGTTAAGGATGCGCGCGAAGAATTAGGACCAAATGTTCAAATTGGTGTGACATGTCATAACAGTAGGCATTTGGCCATGGAGGCAGGTGAAGCGGGCGCAGATTACGTTGCATTTGGTTCTTTTTTTCCAACATCTACAAAAACTACTGAATATATCGCTGAAATTGAAACTATTGAAAAATGGTCGCGGGTCATGGAGATACCTTGCGTTGCAATCGGCGGAATTACTGCTGAAAATTCGGCGCCGATCATTGCTGCGGGCGCAGATTTTATAGCTGTAAGCAGCTTTATCTGGTCGAACCCTCGTGGAGTGGCTTCGGCCGTAGTGGAATTAAACGCTGTACTTGCCTCTGCGCCGCAGCGCGGCTAAGGGCGCTGTCTACAGGCGAAATTTATCGTCCGCTCTTTCCACTTGTTAGCGAGTTTTTTCATGAAAATAAACGCGGTCGAAATTAAACCGGGCAATATCCTTGAATATGAAGGCGGATTGTGGCGTACGGTGAAAACAGCACATACCCAGCCTGGTAAAGGCGGCGCGTATATGCAGGTCGAGCTTAAAAATCTAATCGATGGCCGCAAAAACAATATTCGTTTCCGTTCTGCGGAATCGGTTGAAAAAGTCCGGCTTGAGCAAGAGGATTTCCAATTCTTATACGCTGACGGTGATGCGCTTACATTTATGCATAAAGAAACGTTTGACCAAGTTACACTTGAGCGGGATCTCCTGGGAGACGCGGCTGCATTTTTGTCCGACGGTATGGATGTCGTTATGGAAACATATGAAGACAAACCGATCAGTGTCCAGTTACCAAGCCAAATTGAAGCATTAATTGTTGAAGCTGATGCGGTAGTTAAAGGACAGACAGCTTCATCCAGCTACAAGCCAGCTGTTCTAGATAATGGTGTACGCGTTATGGTGCCGCCATTTATCGGCGCGGGTACGCGAATTGTTGTAGATGTCTATTCGCGGGAATATGTGAAGAAGGCGGATTGATCCGATGGTTGCCCATTCTGGTATAATGACAATGATGGATCGCGCCGCGCGCAAAGCGGGTGCAAAACTGCGCCGTGACTTTTACGAGGTGCAGCAGTTGCAGGTCAGTCGTAAAGGTCCTGCTGATTTTGTGTCGAAAGCCGACATGCGCTCCGAACGCACGATTTACGATGAGCTAAGCAAAGCGCGTCCGGACTGGGGATTTTTAATGGAAGAGGCAGGCGAGATCGAAGGCGATCCCGCAAAACCGCGGTTCATTGTCGATCCATTGGATGGCACAAGCAATTTTCTGCACGGGATACCTCACTTTGCCATTTCCATCGCTGTTGAAGAAGAATTGGCTAATGGGGAGCGCGAAATTACATCAGCACTTGTTTACCAGCCGCTCACAGATGAAAGCTTTTGGGCCGAAAAAGGCAGGGGGGCTTGGCTGCAAACAGAACGGCTGCGCGTTTCGGCGCGGCGTGATTTAATGGACGCTTTAATCGCTACGGGCATCGCATTCATGGGGCATGGTGACTTTGCGCAATGGAGCCGCATTTTTGGAGCAATTGCCCCAGAGGTTGCGGGTATCCGAAGATTTGGTGCTGCATCACTTGACATGGCCTGGCTGGCGGCGGGCCGTTATGACGGGTTTTGGGAAAGCGATTTGCAGCCATGGGACACTGCAGCAGGATGCTTGCTTGTTCGTGAAGCAGGCGGCTTCGTTACAGATTTTAGGGGCCGCAGTCCGATGATTGCCGACAAACAAGTGCTTGCTGCTAATGATGTTTTACACAGCAAAATGCATAAGCTTTTGGCAGGCGCATTGCGTTAAACAGGTTTGTGTTCACAACACGCAATTGTGATCCCAAAAAAAGCACAATCCGGCCCTTGCAGCTTATGCAGCTTGTCCCTAAAAGCGCGGATAATTCAAGCCGAAAGCGAGTCTGTTCGTGACTGATTTGTCGCAATATCTGCCCATATTGATGTTCTTGGTTATCGCACTGGGGCTGTCATCGTTATTTGTTTTTTTGCCTATGGGTGTTTCGCGTTTAACAGGGGCGCATAAACCTACAGAAGCAAAACTCACTGAGTATGAATGTGGTTTTCCGGCATTTGAAGATAGCCGTAGTCAGTTTGACGTGAGATTTTACTTGGTCGCAATTCTGTTTATTATATTCGATCTGGAAGCAGCGTTTTTATTCCCTTGGGCAGTCAGCTTAGGAGAAACGGGCTGGGTGGGTTGGGGCACAATGATGCTGTTCCTGTTTGAATTGGTCATTGGGTTTATTTATGCTTGGAAAGTAGGAGCGCTCGAATGGGAGTAATTACATCGCAGCCTCCATTGGCTGATACTGTCCCCGACGCTGATTTCTTTAAGGATTTGCAGGGCGAGGTAAATGACAAGGGGTTTCTGGTTACATCGACCGAAGATCTGTTTAACTGGGCGCGCACAGGTTCCCTTTGGTGGATGACCTTTGGACTTGCCTGCTGCGCTGTTGAAATGATCCACGTTAATATGCCCCGATATGACATGGAACGCTTTGGCGCTGCGCCGCGTGCATCACCGCGCCAGTCGGACGTTATGATAGTCGCAGGCACGCTCTGCAATAAAATGGCACCTGCCTTGCGTAAGGTTTATGACCAGATGTCTGAACCGAAATACGTGATTTCGATGGGCAGTTGCGCCAACGGCGGCGGTTATTATCATTATAGTTACAGCGTCGTGCGTGGTTGTGACCGGATCGTGCCGGTTGACATTTATATCCCCGGTTGTCCCCCAACAGCGGAAGCCTTGCTGTACGGAATTATGCAATTGCAGCGCAAAATTCGGCGCGTCGGGACAATTGAGCGTTAATAGATGGCCCATTCCGCACCACATATTGTATCGCCTAAAGGCATTGTCACGGAGCTTAAAAAAGCGCTCGGCAAAGATTTGAACGCACTTCAAGAGTCAAACGGCGAAATTGCTGTTCATGTAAAGCGTGACCGGCTGACAGACGTAATGACTGTGCTGCGAGATGTTTGCAATTATCAGCAATTGATGGAGATTGCTGGTGTTGACTGGCCAGAGCGCGAAGAACGATTTGAAGTCGTCTATTGTTTGCTAAGCTTAACCAAAAACCATCGTATACGGGTTCATGTCTCTACAAACGATACTGTTCCGGTGCCCTCGGTAACAGAAATCTGGCCAGTTGCTGGATGGTTGGAGCGTGAAGTTTTCGACATGTACGGCGTGCTCTTTTCCGGGAATAATGACTTGCGCCGCATCTTGACCGATTATGGTTTTGTCGGGCACCCGCAGCGCAAGGATTTTCCGTTAACCGGTTATGTCGAGCTGCGCTATTCTGAAGAAGAAAAGCGAGTGAAGTATGAACCTGTTCAATTGGCTCAGGATTTTCGTTCTTTCGATTTCATGTCGCCTTGGGAAGGTGCGGAATATGCTTTGCCCGGTGATGAGAAAGTTATCAAATCCGGACTACCGCCGCGCGGCACACCGCCACAAGTAAACGATCCAAAAACGACAGATAAACCGTCACAAACTGGCGCTGGTACAGCTGCCAATGAAGCCGCAAAGAAGCGGACTGTTCGCAAACCAAAGGTCGGAGTGACGAAATGAGCATGCAACCCGACTTGGCCCCAACCACTGGCGATGAAGTCATCCAGAACTACACGATTAATTTCGGTCCCCAGCATCCCGCTGCGCATGGCGTCTTGCGTTTGGTTATGGAATTGGATGGCGAGATTATTGAACGGATGGATCCGCATGTTGGTCTTTTGCATCGAGGCACAGAAAAGCTGATCGAGTATAAAACCTATTTGCAAGCTTTGCCATATTTCGACCGTCTCGATTATTGCTCACCCTTGTGCATGGAACATAGCTATGTGCTGGCCATTGAGAAGTTGCTTGATCTTGAAGTGCCGATCCGTGCGCAATATTTGCGGGTGTTTTTTGCTGAATTGACGCGCATATCCAACCACATGCTAAATCTTGGTTCGCATGTCATGGATGTCGGCGCGATGACGCCGAACTTGTGGATGTTTGAAATCCGCGAGGATTGCATGAATTTTTTTGAACGCGCATCGGGCGCGCGGATGCATGCGGCATGGTTCAGGCCCGGCGGCGTGCATCAGGATGTTCCGCTGAAACTGCTCACTGACATCGGTGACTGGCTTGATACGCGTCTACCACGCTTGTTTGATGACGCAATAAGCTTGGTCGCCGACAACCGCATCTTCAAGCAACGCAATGTTGATATTGCCACGGTGAGCAAAGAAGACGCGATCAAATGGGGCTTTTCCGGTCCGATGATCCGCGGCAGCGGTATTCCGTGGGATATTCGCAAAAGCCAGCCTTATGATGTTTATGCCAAGATGGATTTCGATGTACCCGTCGGTACACGCGGCGATTGTTACGACCGTTTCATGGTCCGCGTCGAGGAAGTTCGCCAATCCGCACGTATCATGAAGCAATGCTTGCTGGAAATGCCCGAAGGCCCGGTATGCAGCGACGACCGCAAGATCGTACCGCCCAAACGCGCCGAGATGAAGCAATCGATGGAGGCGCTGATCCACCATTTCAAGCTATATACCGAAGGCTTCAAGGTTCCCTCCGGACAGGTTTACGTTGCTACGGAAAGCCCCAAGGGCGAATTCGGCGTGTACTTGGTCGCGGACGGCACCAACAAACCCTATCGCTGCAAAATCCGGCCCACTGCGTTTTCGCATCTGCAAGCCATCGAGATGATGTCCAAGGGGCATATGCTGGCGGATACGACCGCGATTATTGGCGCTATCGACGTTGTGTTCGGGGAGTGCGACCGGTGAGGCTAGCTCTAGTGCTGATGGCCCTCCTCATTGCTGCTTGCCAGCAGCAGAAAGTGGATGAAAATCTTGATCCGAGATTAGTTCCAGTTATGGAACTTAACGCACCCACAGTCGGAAATCTTCTCAAAAAGGGCTACGTTATCGTCGACTCAGTTGAAGGTTCAATTGTTTGCGGCGATGACTGTATTACCGAAACATTTGAGCATGTTTTTTTGGGACTCGAAAAAGGTCCGGATGACAATTCAGTGCCAGAATACGCTTACCCGGGTGATGGAAAAGACATGGACGATTGGAAATGTCGGCCACTTAGTTTGAAGGTGAGCAATGGCTGACGCAGTCTACATCCCCGACGAGATTGAAACCCGCGCGAAATGGGGCGATTTTGCTTGGTCGAAAGCCAATGCGAAAACCGCCGCGATGTATGTCGCGCGCTATCCTGCTGGCCGTCAGCAATCCTCCGTGATGGCGCTGCTTGATTTGGCGCAGCGTCAGGTGGGGGAGGCGACCAAGACGCAGGGCTGGTTGCCCGTGCCCGTTATCGAATATGTCGCGGCGCAGCTCGGCATGCCGTATATGCGCACTTACGAGGTAGTGACCTTTTACACCATGTACAACCTTGCGCCCGTTGGACGGTACCATGTTCAAGTGTGCGGCACGACGCCGTGCATGTTGCGCGGGTCGGACGATGTGCTGGCCGCGTGCAAAAATCGCGGATTGGTAAAAGGGGCAACAACCCCCGATGGCCTGTTCACGCTCACCGAAGTTGAATGTTTGGGCGCATGCGCCAATGCGCCGATGGTGCAGATCAACGACGATAATTTCGAAGACCTGACCTATGACAGCATGAGCGCGCTGCTGGAGGCATTGGCCGATGGTAAGCCGGTTAAGATCGGCCCGCAAATCGACCGCCAATTCAGTTGCCCAGAGGGCGGCGCGACGACGTTGAAGGAAATGGTAAAGTGATGATTAGTTTTAATTTTCGTCACCCTAAACTTGTTTCAGGGTCTATTTTTCCTCTCTACGCTTCGGTCTTAGTTTCACGATGGATGCTGAAACAAGTTCACCATGACGTTGTGGGGGGGCGAAAGATATGAGTTTACAAGACAAAGACCGCATTTTCACCAACCTTTACGGCTTTCAACCGTGGAACCTTGCTGCCGCGAAAAAACGTGGCGATTGGGATGGAACGAAGAAGCTGCTTGAGGCTGGACCCGAAGCTATTATCGACAGCATCAAGGCATCGGGCCTGCGCGGACGCGGCGGGGCAGGGTTCCCGACAGGCATGAAGTGGAGCTTTATGCCCAAAGCGCCCACGCCCGAACGCCCAAGCTTTCTGGTCATCAACGCCGATGAAAGCGAACCGGGCAGCTGTAAAGACCGCGAGATCATCCGCCACGATCCGCATAAATTGATCGAAGGTGCGCTGATCGCTGGTTTTGCGATGCGCGCCCGCGCCGCGTATATCTACATTCGCGGCGAATATATTTTTGAAGCCAAAGTTCTCGAAGAGGCGGTTGCAGAGGCATATGCGGCGGGATTGATCGGTAAGAATGCATGCAAATCCGGTTATGATTTCGACGTGTTCGTGCACCGGGGCGCTGGGGCATATATTTGCGGTGAAGAAACCGCGATGCTCGAAAGCCTGGAGGGTAAAAAAGGCCAGCCGCGTTTGAAACCGCCGTTTCCGGCAGGCGCGGGTCTGTATGGTTGCCCCACCACGGTGAACAATGTGGAAAGCATCGCGGTTGCCCCCACGATCCTGCGCCGCTCGCCCGAATGGTTCGCAAATTTCGGACGTGAGGGCAATAAGGGCACGAAGCTGTTCCAAATCTCCGGCCATGTCGACAAGCCGTGCGTCGTTGAAGAAGAAATGAGCATATCGTTCCGTGAGCTGATCGAAAAACATTGCGGCGGCATTCGCGGCGGATGGGACAATCTGCTTGCGGTCATTCCCGGTGGTTCGTCAGTGCCATTGGTCCCAGCACACGAGATCATCGATGTGCCAATGGATTTTGACGGATTAAAAGCCGTAGGTTCCGGCCTTGGCACGGCGGCAGTGATCGTGATGGACAAGAGCACCGACATCGTCCGTGCCATTTCGCGGCTGAGCTATTTCTACAAACACGAAAGCTGCGGCCAATGCACGCCATGCCGCGAAGGTACAGGCTGGATGTGGCGCGTAATGGAACGCATGCGGACGGGTGACGCCGATGTTTCCGAAATCGATACTCTGTACGAAGTGACCAAACAAGTCGAAGGCCACACCATCTGCGC
>JANOKA010000118.1:0-41109 GCA_031418995.1 Sphingomonadales bacterium
TACAAAAACTGTTGGCAGTCATGAAAAAGGATTGGATAGCAATCCTAGCTTTAGTGGTGAGCATTTTTGCTCTGTTTAGAGATAGCAACTAATGCCCAAACGCACTGACATCTCCTCCATCCTCATCATCGGCGCTGGCCCGATCATCATCGGGCAGGCGTGCGAGTTCGATTATTCGGGGACTCAGGCGTGCAAGGCGCTGCGGGAGGAGGGCTATCGCATCATCCTCGTCAATTCCAATCCGGCGACGATCATGACCGACCCGGATATGGCTGACGCGACCTATGTCGAGCCGATCACCCCCGAAATCGTCGCCAAGATCATAGAAAAAGAACGCCCCGACGCGGTGTTGCCGACGATGGGCGGGCAGACCGCGCTGAATGTCGCGCTAGCGCTGTTCAACGACGGCACGCTGGCAAAATATGCCGACGAGATGATAGGCGCGGATTCCTAAGCCATCGACAAGGCTTAGGACCGGAACAAATTCCGCGATGCGATGACCAAAATCGGTTTGGAATCCGCGCGTTCGGGTATCGCGCATACGCTGGATGAGGCGCTGGAGGTTCTGAAACGCACTGGATTGCCGTCAATCATCCGGCCCAGTTTTACCATGGGCGGCACGGGCGGCGGGATCGCCTATAACCGCGACGAATTTATCCAGATCGTCACGGGCGGCTTGGATGCGTCCCCAACCACCGAAGTGCTGATTGAGGAATCGCTGCTGGGCTGGAAAGAATATGAGATGGAGGTTGTCCGTGATCGTAACGACAATTGCATCATCATCTGCTCCATTGAGAATATCGACCCAATGGGCGTGCATACAGGCGACAGCATTACCGTTGCCCCTGCGTTGACGCTAACCGACAAAGAGTATCAGATTATGCGCAACGCCAGCATCGCGTGCTTGCGTGAAATCGGCGTGGAAACAGGGGGTTCAAACGTACAGTTCGCCGTCAATCCCGCTGATGGCCGCCTGATTGTGATCGAAATGAATCCGCGTGTTTCGCGGTCTTCCGCGCTGGCATCCAAAGCCACCGGATTTCCCATCGCCAAAGTCGCGGCGAAGCTGGCGGTGGGATATACGCTCGATGAGATTACTAACGATATTACAGGTGCCACGCCCGCCTCGTTTGAACCGACGATTGATTATGTTGTCACCAAAATTCCGCGTTTTGCCTTTGAAAAGTTCAAAGGCGCAGAGCCGTTGCTGCACACCGCGATGAAATCGGTTGGCGAAGTGATGGCGATTGGCCGCAATATCCACGAAAGCTTGCAAAAAGCGCTGCGCGGTTTGGAAACGGGACTTGTCGGCTTTAACAGCGTCGACGCGCTGGTCGGGGCATCGCGTGACGATATTATCGCCGAGCTTTCCCGCGCCACACCCGACCGCTTGCTGGTCGCGGCGCAAGCCCTGCGTGAGGGCATGAGCGTTGCCGAAATCCACACGGTTTCTAAATTCGATCCGTGGTTTTTGGACCGAATTGCAGAGATCGTCGATGCTGAAGAACACGTCCGCGCCAATGGCTTGCCGCAAGATGCCGAAGGTCTGCGTACGTTGAAATCCATGGGCTTTTCTGACAAACGGCTTGCGTATCTGTCCTTGAAATCTGCCAATTTGCGCCCCGGCATGAGCACGTCAATACGCCATGGCTCTGGTCTGATCGCAGAAGCCGTGCGCGCGATGACCGGTCCGGTGACCGAAGCCGAAGTGCGCGCTTTACGGCACAAGCTGAATGTGCGCCCTGTATTCAAGCGTATCGATACCTGCGCGGCGGAATTTGAGGCTAAAACGCCGTATATGTATTCAACCTATGAAGCGCCTATTTTTGGCGCACCTGAATGTGAGGCCAATCCGTCGGAGCGTGAAAAGGTCGTCATTTTGGGCGGCGGACCGAACCGGATCGGGCAGGGGATCGAGTTTGATTATTGCTGTTGCCACGCGTGTTTCGCGCTGGAGGACAAATATGAAACAATCATGATAAATTGCAATCCAGAAACCGTTTCTACCGATTATGATACGTCGGACCGGCTGTATTTTGAACCGCTGACGGCCGAAGATGTGCTGGAAATTCTACATGTTGAAAAATCAAAAGGAACATTAAAAGGCGTAATCGTGCAATTTGGCGGGCAAACACCGCTGAATCTGGCGCGGGCTTTGGAAGACGCAGGTATCCCGATTTTGGGCACATCACCCGACGCAATTGATCTGGCCGAGGACCGCGAGCGTTTTGCCGCGCTCGTCAATAAATTGAAATTGAAGCAACCTGAAAACGGCATCGCGCGCAGCCGGGAAGAGGCTATCGCCGTTGCCGACCGGATTGGATATCCCGTATTGATGCGTCCCAGCTATGTTCTTGGCGGACGCGCAATGGAAATCGTCGATACGCAGGCGCAGCTGGAAAATTATATCCAGACGGCTGTGATTGTATCAGGCGACAGTCCCGTTTTGATCGATAGCTATTTGCGGGACGCCATCGAGGTTGATGTTGACGCGATTGCCGATGGTGACGACGTTGTGGTGGCCGGAATACTTCAACATATCGAAGAGGCTGGCGTGCATAGCGGAGACAGCGCTTGCACTTTGCCGCCATATAGCCTGCCCAAACCGATCATAGATGAGATCGCGCGGCAAGCGGATTTGCTGGCACGGGCCTTGAGCGTTAAGGGCCTGATGAATGTACAATTTGCCGTTAAAGACAGCGAAGTGTACCTGATTGAAGTGAATCCGCGCGCATCGCGAACCGTGCCCTTTGTCGCCAAAGCCATCGGCGCGCCTATTGCAAAAATTGCTGCGCGAGTGATGGCGGGCGAGAAGTTAAAAGACATACCCAAAATCAATCTGGACATTGATTATATCGCCGTGAAAGAGGCGGTATTCCCGTTTGCGCGGTTCCCCGGTGTTGATCCCGTATTATCGCCAGAAATGAAGTCCACCGGTGAGGTGATGGGCATCGACAGAAATTTTGCCATTGCTTTTGCCAAGTCACAAATGGGGGCAGGGGTTACATTGCCGCAATCGGGTAAGGTTTTTGTATCGGTGAAAGATACGGATAAAATGGTTGTATTGCCAGCATGCCAAAAATTGACTGCACTGGGTTTTGAACTGGTTGCAACAGGCGGAACGGCACGTTTTCTGAATGAAAACAATGTATCTGTATCGACAGTTAACAAAGTTGCACAGGGTCGTCCGCATATTGTCGATCACATTATCGACGGTGATATTGCGCTGATATTCAATACGACCGAGGGTTGGCAGAGTTTGAAAGATTCAGAATCAATCCGGCGCAGCGCATTAATGCACAAAGTCCCCTCTTACACGACCGCAACCGCAAGTGTCGCTGCCGTAGAGGCAATAGCTGCGCTTCGTAACGAGACACTTGAAGTTCGGCCACTTCAGGACTATTATTAAGCAGCGCAGTATGTTTTTCCCTCAATTTTGAAACTGCAGCCAGTGGCCGTTACGTCCGCTGGTAGGGAAGTTTTTGTTATGAAGGACAATGCTCATGGCGAGCCACGAAAAATATCCGATGTTAGCCGAAGGCTATGAAAAGCTTACGAGCGATTTGAAAATGTTACGCGCTGAACGCCCTTTGATCGTCGAAGCGATTGAGGAAGCGCGCGCGCATGGCGATTTGTCGGAAAATGCGGAATATCACGCTGCGAAAGAACGCCAAGGCCAAGTCGAAGCAACGATTGGCGATATTGAAGACAAAATCGGCCGTGCCCAGATCATAGATCCGTTAACGTTGTCGGGTAATAAAATTGTATTCGGGGCAACCGTTACTTTGCTTGACGAAAATGAAAAACCTGTGCGCTATCAACTGGTTGGTGAAACAGAGGCAGATGCAAAAGCGGGAAGGATTTCCTACAATTCGCCGTTGGGACGTGCGCTAATCAGCCGCGCGGTTGATGATGAAATTGAATTGACCGTACCATCAGGCGATAAGTTTTATCTTGTGCAAAAGATTGAATTCATTTGAATTTGTATTTGTTGAGTAGGCAAGCTGATGCAATTTAAGTTGAAACCTGCAACGGCTGTATTTGTCGGCATCAGTTTGCTCTTCTACTTGTTGTCATTATGGCCTGATTATAGTGACATCATCCGTATTGGCGGCGGGATTATTCCTGCCCGTTTTTATGGCAGTGACGCCGACTTTGGGGCAATTGCAACGGTTGTTCCCGTTTGGCTTACGCCGTTTACTTATTCGTTTATTCACGCCGGGTTGCTGGATATCATAATCAGCATGCTGATATTTATACTGCTGGGCAGTATGACCGAGAAAATTTTAGGCTGGCAAGGGATGGTAACCTTGGTTGGCGCTGGCGCATTGGCAGGTGCAGTTTGCGTAATAATACTAACGCCCGGATCGATGCAATCCATCATTGGATCATCAAACACCAATGCTGCTGTTATTGCAGCATATTTTATGCTTCATCCCATTGCCAATACGGCGCCATGGGGAAATTTGTCTGCCCAGCAAACCAAATATCTTCAGCTTGTCCTGCTGTGGACCATATTGAGCTTGGCCACTGGATTTCCAACCGATTTTGAATCTCTGGTACAACGCGTTGTCGCGCCAGTAGCCAGTTTTTGTTCGGGCATGTTTTTGGCATTGCCATTATTGCGCTGGAAATATCGCAACGCTTAGGGCCCAAGCCCTAATCTTTCGCGGCAGGTTCCAATAACCTGTGTAAGTGAACCACTACATATTTCATTTCGGCATCGTCCACCGTGCGCTGCGCCGCGCCGCGCCATGCATCTTCGGCATCGTTGTAATTGGCGAACATTCCTATGATATCGATATTTTCCAGATCCTTGAAATCTAATGTACTGGGGTCAGACACTTTTCCGCCAAATACCAGATGCAACTTTTGCTTTTCCAACGCACAGATCTCCAATGGACTCTAAATTTGCTGCTAAACAAAAGCCCGTAACGGCAAAACACGGGTGTTTCTAGTCCCCTTTGCGGGCTGCGTCGCTTGCAGCCTGGCCTGCCGCTTTAACCGCTTCGGTCGCTTTACTGACCAAATCCCGAAACTGTTCGCGAGCGCTGTCTTTGTTGATACCCAAAGTGTCTATTTTGTCTTTACCAGCTTGTTTTGCGGCGGATACCACTTCCCGGGCTTTGGTATTTAATTTTTTGCCTGTTGCGCCAAAGATTTTTTCTTCGCGATCCGATTTGGGGAGAAGGGCACCGATTATCGCGCCTAAAGCAATGCCGCCGACAACCATGGCAAGTGGATTTTTGTCAATAGTATCGCCGGATCTGACCGCTGCTTTGTCCGCAAATTTTTTGGATGCTACGGCGCTTCGTGATGCGGCATCTTTGCCTTTTTCAATCGCTTCGCTAGCTTTCTGACGCGCAAGATTACCCGTTTCGCTCGCTTTGGTCCGTGCCGTATGCATTCCGTCTTTTGCGGTGTCGGCTGCCGTTTTAATGCTATTTGTCAATTTGTTCATGGCGAACTCCTGTCATTGAATCTATTTGTTGGCGGTACGACCGCGTAGCCAATTAAGCCGTTTTGATATGGGCAAACGTGCAGAGATTAGCAAGGTCAGCAACCCGCCCGCGACGATCCAGCGCATATTATCGCTGGCAAAACGGCCGGCTATTTCGGTTCGAGTGGTGAACTTTTGTTTTTGCGATTGCAAGATTCGCTGCCCGATTGCACGGGGTTGCAAATATGTGCGCGTCGCTGAAATTCCGAGCTTCAGTTCACGCTCTGCGCTCCGACGCTGCTTATCCTTGTTGATTATTTCATCCCGGTTCATCGGTGCTATCTCCAGACAATTCGGGAAAGCTGAGTTTTCGCAAATTCGCTTTTGCCAGCAATGCAAACAAGGCGGCCAATATTAAAAAGGTAATTGTTACGATGAGCGTTGCGATCTCGGGCCCGTAATAGGAAGCAACTATCATCAATATCCCCAATACAAGAGCAACAACCGCCGTAGATAAAAACGACAATGCAAGCACGCCGAAAAGGCCGGCGCGTTTCAACACTTTCTGGCTGTAACCCAACCGGGCGCGGTAAAAATCCAGCTCGATATCAACCAGCTCGCGTGCACTTTTGTAAAGTGCACTGACTTGTTCACGTGCGGATGGGGCATTCTCGATCTCTATCGGATCGTGAACCTCAACCGGCTGATTTTCCATCAAGTCACTCATACGCCGTCGCTTATATCACCCGAATGCTGGGTTGCACCCACACGAACGATTACGCCTCGTCCCGACCGGAACGCAATAGCCGTACCAGAACAAAACCGATGGCCGCCGCGGCGCCAATAGCAACAGCAGGGCTTTTGCGCACAAAGTCACGCGCGTCGCCCACAATATCATCAACTTCTTTTGCGCTCATTTTTTCTGCAAAACCGTCAACGGCATCGGCTGCATTGCGCGCATAATCGCCGTAATTTTTGCCGACATTGCTGTCGATGGTTTCGGCACTGTCGCGCAATAATTTGCCTATGCCGCTTACGGCTTCTGATGCGCGCTCTTTGCCGCGCTCTGCGGCGCTGCGGGCTGTATCAGCGGCTTTATCTTTGAAATTGTCCATTTCGTCTTTTACCTTATTTTCATTTACACTTGCTGCGACTTTGACTTTTGCAAGTACGCTAGATGCATTCGCGGCAGATTTAGGGGCAGATTTGGCATTTGCAGTTTTTGGCTTTGCTGCCGTTTTTGCAACAGTCGGCGCTTTTGCTTTTGTTACCGTCTTGGTTGCTGTCTTTGCCGTTGCCTTTGGTTTTGCTGTTTCGACCATGGGAGTATCTCCTGTAATGTACATACTAATTTATATCGGGACTGAAGGTGACTTAGTCAACTATATCACCTAAAAATACTTTAGGGCAAAGCCGATTTTACATCAAAAATCGTCCTTATGAATTTGCATAAAATTGGTTACCACGATAAACGCGCCACAAAATAAGACGTTCCATGTTTCATGCCATAATTCAGGAGTTCTCCAATGACAGCTATTATTGACATCCACGCACGTGAAATCCTGGATAGCCGGGGAAATCCCACTGTGGAAGTTGATGTGTTATTAGAAGATGGCAGTTTTGGCCGTGCCGCCGTCCCGTCAGGTGCGTCAACGGGCGCATACGAAGCCGTGGAGAAACGCGACGGTGACACGTCACGATACATGGGCAAAGGCGTCAAAGATGCTGTCGCCGCCGTCAATGGCCCCATATTCGAGGCGCTGCATGATTATGATGCAGAGGACCAGGAAGAAATTGATGGCCTGATGATCGCATTGGACGGCACGGAAAATAAATCTTCCTTGGGCGCAAACGCGATTTTGGGCGTAAGCTTGGCGGTTGCAAAGGCTGCCGCCGATGCGCGCGGGCTACCGCTGTACCGTTATGTAGGCGGTGTAAGCGCGCATGTCTTGCCCGTCCCAATGATGAATATAATCAACGGCGGCGAACATGCCGATAATCCCATCGATTTTCAGGAATTCATGGTGATGCCCATCGGCGCGGCCTCAATTGCAGAGGCGGTGCGCTGGGGATCAGAGATTTTCCATACTTTGAAAAAAGGGCTGCATGAAAAGGGTCTGGCCACGGCGGTTGGTGATGAAGGCGGTTTTGCCCCAAATCTAGCGTCAACCCGCAGTGCGCTCGATTTTATTATGACGTCTGTGGAAAAGGCAGGTTTCAAGATCGGTGAAGATGTAGTTCTGGCGCTCGATTGCGCGGCCACCGAATTCTTCAAAAACGGCAAATATGAAATATCAGGCGAAAGTCTTTCGCTATCCCCCGTTGAAATGGCGGACTATCTGGCTGCATTATGCCGTGATTACCCCATTCGGTCGATTGAAGACGGTATGTCAGAAGACGATTTTGAAGGCTGGAAAGCGTTAACCGAGCAAATAGGAAATACATGCCAGTTGGTTGGTGATGATTTGTTCGTGACCAATCCAAAACGGCTTTCAATGGGCATCGAAATGGGTCTGGCAAATTCTCTGCTTGTCAAAGTCAATCAGATCGGGACACTGACCGAAACACTGGCGGCGGTCAGCATGGCGCAGCGTGCATCCTATACAGCCGTTATGTCACATCGTTCGGGGGAAACAGAGGATGCGACAATCGCCGATCTGGCAGTCGCCACCAATTGCGGCCAAATTAAAACGGGAAGCCTTGCGCGATCAGATCGGCTTGCGAAATATAATCAGTTGATCCGGATAGAGGAAGAATTGGGAAGTTCCGCACACTATGCAGGGCGTTCGATATTTGCGTAAACGAAAAGCTGCCATCGCTTGCAACGGGGCGGTTTATGTGATTGAGATTGCACATGGCGCGTGCGAGAAAAAACAAAACAATTGTTAAGTCGGTTCTGGTTCCGGCCTTTGCTTTGCTGGTTCTGCTCGGCATTGCGACTTACGCTTTGCTAGGCCCCACGGGGATCATTGCATGGACAGATTACCGCGCTGCTTTGCAACAGCGGTCGCAGGAACTGGCGGTGCTGGAAAAAGAACGTGATGCATTGCGTAACAGGCAACGATTGCTAGACCGGAACAATGTCGATCCCGATCTTGCTGGTGAATTGATGCGACGTGAATTAAATGTTGTTGCACCTGATGAAGTTGTCGTACCAATGAAGTAATAATGCGAGCAAACTGTAGCGGAAAAACGGCTTTGCACCGCCAAGTTTTTCGACTAGGTGAGCGCCATAATAGAAGGAAGTAGAATTGGCAAAAACCTCTCCGACAACAAAATCTCCGAAACGCGTAGCATCAAAAGCGGCTTCTATTTCCGGTGATAGCAAACAAAATAACCGCGAACGTCCCTCCGCTCCGAAACCTTATGAAGCAACGCAAGAAGAGCTTTTGGCTTTTTACCGCGAGATGCTGTTGATACGGCGTTTTGAGGAAAAGGCAGGGCAGCTTTATGGACTTGGGTTAATTGGTGGGTTTTGCCACCTGTACATCGGTCAAGAGGCCGTGGCAATTGGACTGCAATCTGCGTTAACGCAAGGCAAAGACAGCGTGATTACCGGATATCGCGACCACGGCCATATGCTGGCTTATGGCATTGATCCGAACATTATCATGGCTGAACTTACCGGACGCGCCGCGGGTATATCGCACGGCAAGGGTGGTTCGATGCATATGTTTTCAACCGAACATAAATTCTTCGGCGGCCACGGAATCGTTGGCGCGCAGGTATCATTGGGCGCAGGTTTGGCATTCAAACATAAATATTCAAAAGATGGCGGCGTTTGCCTTGCCTATTTCGGCGACGGCGCATCCAACCAAGGGCAGGTATACGAGTCCTTTAACATGGCCGAGCTTTGGAAATTGCCGATTATATTTGTGATCGAGAATAACCAATATGCCATGGGCACAAGCGTCAACCGCGCTTCATCCGAAGACCAGTTATATCGCCGAGGTGAAAGCTTTCGCATACCCGGCATACAAGTTGATGGCATGGATGTGCTCGCAGTACGCGGCGCAGCAGAAACCGCGCTTGATTGGGTGCGTTCCGGCAAAGGGCCTGTATTGCTGGAAATGAAAACATATCGGTATCGCGGGCATTCCATGTCCGATCCGGCAAAGTATCGCAGCCGCGACGAAGTACAATCGATGCGCGAAAATTCCGATCCTATCGAAGGCGCAAAAGCGGTGCTGTTGGAAATGGGAGCCACCGAGGAGCAGTTCAAGGCGCTCGACAAAGAAATCAGGGCCATTGTAAACGAGGCGGCGGATTTTGCCGAAAGTTCGCCTGAGCCCGAACTTCATGAACTATATACCGACGTGCTGGTGGAGCAATATTGATGGCGACCGAATTAAAAATGCCGGCGCTTTCGCCAACTATGGAAGAAGGCACTTTGGCCAAATGGCTGGTTAAGGTCGGTGATTCTGTATCGTCCGGTGACATATTGGCTGAAATTGAAACCGACAAAGCTACAATGGAATTTGAGGCCGTTGATGAAGGCGTTGTTTCAGCTATCCTTGTTGATGAAGGTACAGACGGCGTTAAAGTCGGCACAGTTATTGCCCTGATTACAGGAGAAGATGAAGAAGCTTCTCCCGCCATCAGCGCACCAGCCGCTGAACCGCAAGCGGCCCCGGTTACGATTTCTAAAGCTGATATCACAGAGCCTAAATCTGTCCCTATGGCCAAGCCCGTTGCACCGGAATATTCTGGCGCAATGAAAACGGTAACGTTGCGTGAAGCATTGCGCGATGCAATGGCCGAGGAGATGCGCCGCGAAGGCAACGTATTCGTAATGGGCGAGGAAGTCGCCGAATACCAAGGCGCATATAAAGTTACGCAAGGGTTGCTGGAGGAATTCGGAGCGGACCGTGTTATCGACACCCCGATCACCGAATATGGTTTTGCTGGCATTGGCACAGGAGCTGCGATGGGCGGTTTGCGGCCCGTAATCGAATTTATGACATTCAACTTTGCCATGCAGGCCATTGACCACATTATAAACTCAGCGGCCAAAACCAATTATATGTCAGGCGGACAAATGCGTTGCCCCATCGTGTTTCGCGGCCCGAATGGCGCGGCGTCAAGGGTTGGCGCGCAGCATAGCCAGAATTATGCGCCATGGTATGCCAGCGTGCCGGGCCTGATCGTTATCTCACCTTATGATGCCGCCGATGCAAAAGGATTGCTGAAAGCTGCGATCCGTTGTGAGGATCCGGTTGTTTTTCTGGAAAATGAACTGCTTTATGGCCGCAGCTTTGATGTGCCGGATGACGACGATCATGTCGTACAAATAGGCAAAGCGCGTACAATGCGGCAGGGCAACGACATTACAATCGTCAGCTATTCCATCGGCGTCGGGCTAGCATTAGAGGCGGCAGAAATATTAGCAGGGGAGGGGATTGACGCAGAGGTCATTGATTTGCGTACCATACGTCCGCTCGACAAAGCCGCCGTTCTCGCCAGCTTGGCCAAAACGAACCGGTTGGTCATTGCCGAGGAAGGCTGGCCCGTATGTTCGGTTGGCAGCGAAATAATTGCCATCTGCATGGAAGAAGGCTTCGACCATTTGGATGCGCCGGTATTGCGTGTGACCAATGAAGACGTGCCGATGCCGTACGCCGCCAATCTGGAAAAACTGGCGCTTTTAAATGCGGACAAGATTGCGGCGGCATGCCGGGTGACGATGGGGCGGTAGGCGGAGCGTTAGTCGCAACTGGCCGCATCAACCCCGGGAGTCTGCCAAATACCATCACCGCCCGCTGGCCCTGCATAATCCCGTTGTTCCCGTACGATCATGCTTGATGTCTGGCTGATTGTGCGATCCGTTAGTTTTGCAAAACCGTTGACGATCTTTGGCTGGTAATAATATTGTAATTCGACAAGCATGATTGCGCTGGTTGTTAGCGGCTTTACCCGTTTTCCAACTGGACCAAATCCGTCAGCGGTCGGCGCGGAACTGGCGTCACCATAGCTGGATTCATAATGCGGAGCGGTTCCAGCGCAGCGCTGCCAACGGATGCGGTAACGCGGCGTAGCCGGTACGAACGGAGATACGGTTTCAACGCTGGATAATATTATACGTGCGTTGCCGCGGATGGACTGAAGTCCGGTGATAGGATCGGTATATCCGTGTGCTCCTGAAAGTGCGACACGGTCTCCTTCGCGCAACGTTCCTTCAAACACGTCGTTGATGTTAAGCTCGCTAATGCGGCGTGCTGATAATGCGCTGGCCTCACCCATACGTGCCGCGTTATCCGCCGTATGTATGGCAATCTGGTTTAATTGCATCGTAACCGAGGCATAGTTTGCGAGTTCGACGCCGCCTACGGTCAAACCCATAAAAAATGGCAGCGATACGGCGAATTCTACCAATGCAAGCCCGCTGTTATCATCACGAAGTGCCTTGGCAAAACGCAGGACTTTTTGGGTTTTAGAGGACTTCGGCATATTCATCATCATCACAATATCCAGTGGTAGCCACGCCGTAGGAGGATTGTTCTCCATAAGGTTGGTTGGCCAAAATCGAGTTTGAGTAAATCGTTACGTTGTTGGGCAAACCGATCAGCGCGCCCATCGGGAATAGGCGGTCAAACCGGACGCGATATTTAATGACCACGACGTCCTGCGCGCCGCCCTGACCCTCATCGCCGCCATCTTCGTCGAATTCGCCGTTGTTGTTCGCGTCAATATAGGGTTCGCCATTGTTACAAAGCCCGTCCAAATCGGTTGCCGTATCGGTGAATTCCTCGGCCCGTGCCGCAGCCGCATCGGAGAACGTTTTGTAATATCGGCGTTGCGGTTTAATTTCCGCACTAGGCGAAATCGCATGGACGGTATCTTCGATACGCTTGTTCATAGCGGTTTGCTGCGCGGATGTTGTTGCCCCCTCAAGCGAGGAATCTCGCGCAACGTTTTGCATCGCACCGTCAAGCACCGATCGCACGTAATAGGTGTGACCAATATCCATCGTGCCCAGCATCATCATAACAGCGACGGGCGCGATCAAGCCAAATTCCATGACAGAAGTGCCGTCCTGATCGGACCGGAAGTATTTCGTTTTTCTCATCATCATACCTTAGTTGGTCAGTCGCAGGTTGGAAATTTCAGAGGCAATGCCTTTGAAAGTATTCGCCAATTGCGACACGCTATTGGCTTCCAAAAAGTGGCCATCGGATGCACAAGCGCTCAACCGGGCTGTCGTTGTTGCATTGATGTTGCCGCCAACTCCGCCGTAAGAAACAACCCATAGAGTGATGTTCTTGTTCTTAATCGCCTGACATAATGCAACCGTTCGCGCATTCACGTTATTCGATAAGAAAGTGGATGAAGGTGCCGTTGCTGGATCGGATTGACGGCGATCATACCAATGCACGCCATATGGCGAATAGTTGGAATCCGATGTAACCGTATCACCATCGGTCATAAACACCATGTGCCGCTGTATCACGGTGTCTTCTGGCGCGGTTTGATCGGCAAAAATGCCGCTTGGCGACATGAGGCGCGCGCCCCAAAGCAATCCGATATCATGATAGGTATTACCACCCGTGGTGAGCGAATTTACATAGTTTTTATACCCATCTGAGCTCCAAGCTTGATAAAATCTGGCTGCAACCGGGCAGTTTGTTCCGTTGGCATTGTCTTGCGTTGATGTTGTTGTTCGGGACGCTACTATTCTGTTGCCGCTGCTGTCCTTGCGCAACCATACTGCTCCAGGCAACAATGGCCCCCACAATGTTTCCGGATCGCTCGCATCAGGGACGAGATCAATGTCCATATCCAGCGCTTCTTCTGGAATCGGGTTCCAGTTATCGGATGGATCGGAGTCCATTACCCGTTCTGTTTTGCGTTCCTCAATACATCCAGTCCAATTGACATTGGTACTTGCGCCGTTAGTTCCCAAAGGAAGGGAAACACTGTTATTCCATGCGTTCGCATTCTCGTTCTTCAGGTCGCTTACGTCAAATTCTACGGGTTTATATGTCCAATTCAGAAACACAATATTCTGCGTCCAAGTGATCGGTACCGTTGACTGTGTCATAATAGTGGTCGACGTGGTTGCACCCCATTTGGTCTGTAATTTGCATTCTTTTTTATTCTTTGCATATTGATACAGGATTTGGCCCGTTGTGTTGATTGTCTGGTAATCTCTTGTGAGAGATGATGTCGGATAAGCCGGATTCGCTGGGTTTTGTGATACAAAAGTAGGCGATCCATTAGAGCTTGTATTCTGTGTCGGTGGGTTTGCGACATAGGATGCGCATTGATGGCCATTGCTGTTCATGTTGAACTTGCGATAATATAATGTACCTCCAATCGTCATATTGCTGCTGACGTCGGACCAGTTATTGCTATTGCCATTGTTGCTGGTTGTATTGGAACTTGTCTGTATGGTGTTTGTTGCCGCGCCATAAGATGCGGTCCAGCCCGCGTTGGTATCAAAATTGGCTTGGCGCGACTGGTATGTCCATGTGTCGGCAAGGAAGTCGAGCGGCAGTATTTTGCCAACATTAACGTTCACAGCATAAGGCACAAAGCCAAAACGCAGCTGAACATTGGCAGAGTTACCGCCGCTGGGATTTTGAGTTTCGCCGCATTGCGCCGGAGTAATGTCGGTAATATCTTCTTTGGCAAGTGCCTCGTAAAAGCATTTTACCGCAGTTTTCAGACCGCTGATTTTTGAATCAGAAGATCCCGACCCTGGGATTGGATCATTCATCGACCCCGTGGTATCCAGCACGAACATGACGTCGGTATTGGGAATACGCAGTTCGGATTGGCACGTTACTTCAACTTTACGGGTGTCGTTGCCCAATGCCTTCATCAGCGACATCGGTACATCAACGCTAGCGCTGCCGGACACGTTGCCTGCGCCATTTTCAGTAAATGTCCGCACCATATTTTTGGTGCCATAGGCACCGGGCGTGAAGTTGGCGTCGAACATAGTGTTCGCATCGGTCCGCGCCTTAAAAGTGTTGTCTGACCAAGAGCCCGACGCCATCGACTTGCGGCCCATCAATGAACCGGCATCACACGCCGCTTGCAGTGTGGTTTTGGCAAGGTAGATGCGGCTCATGTCCACGCCGCCGCCGATCAGGCCGATTGTCGGAATGACCGCAGCGGCCATGATGGCAATGGTGTTACCCGCCTCATCACGCGCAATTCGTGTTAAAAACCCGCGGGCACCCGCTTTTGCAGTTACGTCGGTCATATGTGCTGCACCCCTGTTACTAAAACTGATTTCAGCGTGCCGTTTAGACCAAAGATAGTGAGCGGATGTTGAAAGGGCGTGGTTAGCGTCATGTTAACCTTGATTTTCTGTGCAAATCCTTGTGCAAGACGTGCATGAACTCTTCGATTGAAGCCCTGTCTCCGCCGCAATTGCTCGCGTTGGCTTACGCAAAAGGTGATTCGCACGCACTATTGGAGTTGCTTTTGGCTTATGATTCTAGACTGGCGGCGATTATCAGCAACGGTAAGGAACCGCTGATCGGGCAAATGAGGCTCGCTTGGTGGCGTGACGTCATCGCCAAACCATTGGAAAATCAGCCGAGGGGCGAACCATTATTGGCTTCGCTAAGTGCGCTTCAACCATCCATAGCCGGTATAGCAGGGCATGCCATGTTGCAGTTAACCAGTGCATGGGACGCGTTACTGGCTGACGAGATTTGGAGTGCCGACATTTTAAACCATTACGCCGATGACAGGGCCGAAGCTGTGTTTAAGCGCTTTGCTGACGCCGTTATGCCTGGACGCTATAACCTTGAATCGGTGCACGCTACGGGCCGATATTGGGCCATCGCGATGCTGTTGCAGTATTGCCAAACCAAGGCGCAATATGACGCTGTGACAGCGCATTTGGCATTGATGTGCCCTATATACCGGATGCCGCGCGCTTTACGGCCTCTGTCGGTACTGGCCTTTGCTGCGCAGCAATATCAACAATCGCGCGCATCCAACAAGCAAAGCGGGCCTGTTCAAGGATTGCGGCTTATCTTCAATGCCTTGACCGGGCGCTGATATTACGTTCAAACGAGATATGGGGCAGCAGGAGCAAATGCGATGAACCGGTTTTTGGCAGGCGGATTGGTGGCAACGGGCTTGCTGGGCAGTGGGCTATGGTTATGGCAGGGGCAAGCTGCGCCGGAAGCGCCAATTCCTGCGCCGCCGCCGCCAAGCGAGTTAACCGATCCGCTGGCGTTACCAATGGCTGCTGTGGGCGCGCCGAAATTCGGTCCTAGACCCCCAACACCGCCGCAAGCCGCCAAAACTAGCCGCGAAGAAATGCGCTTCAACCGCTATGACCGCAACCGCGACGAGAGTATCAGCCGGCTTGAGATGATGAGCAGCCGGACAAAAGATTTCAGGAAAATCGATACCGATGGAAATAACCTGCTGACATTCGAAGAATGGGCGGGCGGGACGGCCAAACGGTTTGGCAATGCAGACGGCAACCGCAACGGCGAATTAACCCGGGCCGAGTTTGCCAAGACACGGCCAAAGCAGGCGGTTAAGCCTGCGTGTAAGTGTTAGACCCTCGTCAAGTTTAACGTCATTGCGAGGAGCAAAGCGACGCGGCAATCCAGAGCGTGCGTACACAAGCTCTGGATTACTTCGCTTCGCTCGCAATGACTAATTTAGGTAAAGAGAACAAAAATAACAAAAAATCACCAACCCTGCATTTTACCCAGCCAGCCCATTTCCTGCAATCCATGCCGCCATATCGGCACGCGCCCGTGACGTAAGTGCCTGTTTACGCGATTTTTTATGTACCTTTTCATCCAGCGGCGCGAACAGGCCGAAATTCACGTTCATCGGCTGATAACTATCGGCCTCTGCATCGCCCGTAATATGGGCAAGCAATGCGCCCATTGCCGTTGTTGTGGGCGGCGCTTCCAAAGTATCTCCGGCCAGATCCGCCGCCGTCATGATGCCGGCCATTAATCCAACGGCGGCGCTTTCCACATAACCCTCGCATCCGGTAATTTGCCCGGCAAAGCGGATGTACGGCGCAGATTTCAAGCGCAGCGACCTATCCAGCAAGATCGGTGACCGGATAAACGTGTTACGGTGCAGACCGCCCAACCGCGCAAATTCGGCATTTTGCAGCCCCGGTATCTGCCGCAGCAATGCGGTTTGCGCGCCGTGTTTCATTTTGGTTTGAAACCCGACGATGTTCCAAAGCGTGCCTTGCTTATTATCCTGCCGCAGTTGCACAACGGCATGCGCACGTTTTCCAGTTTTGGGATTGGTCAGACCAACAGGTTTCATCGGACCAAAACGCAAGGTATCCAATCCGCGTGACGCCATGACTTCGATGGGCATACATCCTTCAAAATAGGGGGTTTCTTTTTCCCAATCCTTAAATTCGCCTTTGTCGCTGTCCAACAATCCCTGATGAAATGCCTTATATTGCGCCTCGTCCATCGGGCAATTTATGTAATCCTTGCCGTCACCCTTGTCCCAACGTGATTGGAACCAAGCCGTCTCCATATCAATGCTGTCAAAATGAACAATGGGCGCAATGGCGTCAAAAAAGGCGAGGCGTTCTTCACCGGTTTGGGCAATGATGCTCTGTGCCAATGTCATGGCGGTTAGCGGCCCCGTGGCAATGATAACGTGTCCGGTTTCGGGGATTTCATCGATACGTTCGCGGACAATATCAATATTATTATTTGATAACAGTATTTTTTCGACCGTTTCGGAGAAGATATCGCGGTCTACGGCCAGCGCCGATCCCGCCGGAACCTTGGCAATTTCCGCCGCCGCCATAATGACCGAGTTCAGATCGCGCATTTCCTGATGAATCAACCCGACGGCATTATTTTCCCAATCATCGCTGCGAAAGCTGTTGGAGCAAACCAACTCCGCCAAGCCGTCGCCCTGATGCGCTGCCGTTGTGTCCCCGCCGCCGCGCATTTCGGACAGGCGCACCTTGACGCCGCGCCGTGCCAACTGCCATGCCGCCTCACATCCCGCCATGCCGCCGCCGATAATATGTACGTGGGGTTCGATCATTATATGCCTTCATCCGAGTTTGATTTGCCTTTCATGCCTTAGCGACTTTGCCAAAGCTGTCCTATTTTTTCCGCCTATATGCGTCCAGTTTTTGGGTGCTAAGTTCATAGTCCATGGCAGATTTGAAGGGGTTTTATCGTTGAACCGTTATTTTATGTCGTTCAGCCGTGGTTGGATAATTGGATGATGGTTTATGTACTTTGCACGTGCAATATGGATTGGCCACAGGCCGGATGAACCAGAATTTGGACCTCTCGAACGCCGCGATTGCTTTGTACCAGGCATCTGCAAACTCGGCATTCTGCGCCCGTACAGCATAGATATTCGAAAAGCTGATCCCGGCATGCCGCGCCGCATCGCGCACATTCATACCCTTTGACAGTCCAGCCAGAAAAACAGGCTGCCATTTGGGTATGCGTTTGGTACGAGCAGGGCGCAAATGTTCGTCCTGACGCAACGCGCTTATTTGGTCATCCATATTGTTGCGGATATCGGATTTGCGGCGAAGTTTAGTCATGTTTTTGCGGTAACAATCTCGCATGTTGTAGGAAAGCCGCATTATGGGCATAGTGGCGTGCAGAATATGGATCGTTTGTAAGGGGACAATATGGGACAGGATTTAGCGCATAAACGGCCTTGGCTGTTACTCAGCCTGTTATTCGGATTGTCCTTTCCATTGGCCAATATGCTGGCGGTTCCCGGACTTTGGACGATTGCCTGGAAAATGGGCGGACTGGCTATGCTGGTTCCCTATGCGCTGCGCCGTCATCACTCGGGCGAATTTGCGATGCTCGCTGGCGTGCTTGGTCTGTGTGCGATTGGCGACGGCTTAGTTGAGATTAGTTTGGAATATGGCGCGATTGCGTTCGGCGCGGCGCATATCCTTGCCATATATCTTTATAGCCGACACCGGCGCATCCGGCCCGTACGTAGCCAACAGATGCTGGGCTATACCGTATGTATCGCAACGCCGATCATCGCCTATTTCTTAGGCGGCGTATTGGCGGCGGGTTATTCTTTGTTGCTTGGAGCAATGGCGGCCATGGCGTGGACCAGTAATTTTCCGCGATATCGCGTGGGTGTTGGCGCGATGTTGTTTGTGTTATCCGACCTTTTGCTTTTCGCGCGCGAAGGCGTTTTGGCGGGGAACGCTGCTGCCGGACTTGGCGTATGGTTTAGCTATTATATCGGTATGCTGTTGATTGCGACGGGCGTCGTTCAAACACTGGTAAAGCGTGGGCATTATGCCGATGGGACGGGGCTGTAATTCTAATTATACTAATCGTCAGAATTCTGAAAATGTTAAATGTTACAGTAGCTTATTGAGTAGATTTGTAGGGCATGTCCGAGACAGAGTTTGCAATAAATTTATTAAATCATTTAACATCAGACACTTTGTCATTCCCGCGAAGGCGGGCAACGAAGTGATGGCACATCAATCCATCACTTAATGCCAAGTTTATGCTGCTACCTAGCTTAAACCAAATGCTCAGGTGATGGACTGACCTTCGGTCGTCTAGGGCTCCCGCCTTCGCGGGAATGACGCAGCGCTTTTTTCAAGGAATTTGCTTGTTGAAAGTAAACGCTACCTAATCCTTTGTTCCTTCAACAGTATCGCTGGCTACTGCAGTTTCAGCCTCTGTTTGAACATCCGGCGTGATGTCGCCCTCAACCTCTTCATCGCTTTCCTGAATCCGCGCCGCGCTAACCACATGTTCGTTGTCGTCGACATTGAACAGCCGCACGCCAGCCGAACCCCGGCCAATGACGCGCAGGCTTTCGAGTGGCATCCGGATCAGTTTGGCTTGATCGGTGACCAACATTAATTGATCGCCCTTGGTCGCGGGAAAACTAGCGACGACGGGTCCGTTGCGGCCGATATTATCGATATTCGTTACGCCCTGACCACCGCGTCCAATGCGGCGATATTCATAAGCGGACGACATTTTGCCATATCCATTTGCGCATACGGTCAAGATAAACTGTTCCTGATCGACCAGCAAAGCAAAGCGTTCAGCCGTCATTTCCGGTTCGCCCTCTTTGTCCGCTTTCCACGGAGCAAAGCGCAGATAATCCTCGCGTTCCTCGGTGGTGGTACCTACGCGTTGTAGGATGGAGAGCGACATCAATTCATCATCGCCCTTCAACGTCATACCGCGAACACCGATGCCTGTGCGGCTTTTGGTTTCACGTGCATCGCTGGCGGAAAAACGGATCGCTTTACCCTTACGGCTGGCCAGCAATATGTCGTCATCTTCGCTTAACAAACGAACGCCGATCAAACGGTCATTCTTACCCTCGACAAAACCCATCGCCATTTTGCCGTTGCTCGGCACATTGGTGAATGCGTCCATGCTATTGCGGCGAACCATGCCTTGCGCCGTGGCAAAGACAATGTTCAATTTCGCCCATTCGGCTTCATCCTCGGGCAGGGGAAGCACATTGGTGATGTTCTCGCCTTCCGATAACGGCAATAGGTTGACCATTGGGCGGCCCTTGGTTTGCGGGCTTCCTTCGGGCAGCTTCCACACTTTCATGCGGTAAACGCGGCCTAGATTGGAGAAGAATAATACCGGCGTATGCGTTGAAGTTACGAACATTTCGATGACAATATCATCATCTTTCGTCGCCATTCCGGCGCGCCCTTTACCGCCGCGATTTTGGGCGCGGAATGTGGCCAGCGGTGTCCGTTTTATATATCCGCCGTTGGTGACAGTGACGACCATTTCTTCGCGTTCCATCAGGTCTTCATCGTCAAGCCCGTCCCAGCTGGCGGTAATTTCGCAAAGTCGCGGCGTGGCAAATTCGGCTTTGATCGCTTCCAATTCTTCGCGCATGACGGCGTAGAGTTTTTCCCGGTCACCCAAAATCGCAAGATATTCGGTGATTTTTTCGGCCAGGCCGGCCAGTTCTTTGCCAATTTCATCACGGCCCAGTGCCGTCAAACGGTGCAGGCGCAACTCAAGAATGGCACGAACCTGAATTTCGCTTAAAGAATAGGTTTCGCCTTTGATGTCGGCCTCTACCGCCTCAACCAGTTTAATATATTGCGCAATTTCGGACACAGGCCATTCGCGGTCAAGCAATGCGGCGCGCGCCTCGGCTGGGCTGGCTGAGCCACGAATTATCCGCACAACTTCGTCCATGTTGGTGACGGCGACAACCAGGCCGAGCAAAATATGCGCGCGGTCACGGGCTTTGTTGAGTTCAAATTTGGTGCGGCGGGTAATAACCTCATCACGAAATTGGATGAAAGCTTCAATTATTTCGCGTAAGTTTAACAGCTCGGGCCGGCCACCGCGGATTGCCAACATATTGGCGGGAAAGCTGGATTGGGCAGGGGTGTGACGCCATAACTGGTTCAGCACAACTTCTGGGGTCGCGTCGCGTTTCAGTTCGATAACAACCCGTACGCCCTTGCGGCTGGATTCGTCGCGGATGTCGGACACGCCTTCAATGCGTTTATCCTTGGCGGCTTCGGCAATTTTTTCCACAAGGCCGGACTTGCCAACTTGATACGGAATGCTGGTTAAGATGATGGATTGGCGGTCGCCGCGGCTAATCTCAATTTCGTGGCGCGCCCGCATCATGATGGAACCGCGCCCGGTATGATAGGCCGACCGTGCGCCGCCCTGTCCCAATATCATCCCGCCCGTCGGGAAATCAGGACCGGGAACCAATTCGATCAGGTCGTCAATCGTCACATCCGGATTGTCGAGATAGGCAAGACAGGCCGAAATAACCTCGCCCAGATTATGGGGCGGTATGTTTGTTGCCATACCGACGGCAATCCCGCCAGCGCCGTTGACCAATAGGTTGGGAAAGCGTGCCGGCAAAACCAGTGGTTCCTGCCGCGAACCATCGTAGTTAGGGCCAAAATCAACGGTATCTTTATCAATATCGTCGAGCAACGACATTGCTGCCTTGGTCAGCCGCGCCTCGGTATACCGCATCGACGCGGGCAAATCCGGATCCATAGAACCGAAATTCCCTTGGCCATCCATCAACATGACGCGCATCGCCCAATCCTGCGCCATACGGGCCAGCGCCATGTAAATCGAGCTATCGCCGTGCGGGTGATAGTTGCCCATGACGTCACCAACGATTTTAGCGGATTTGCGGTAAGGGCGTCCAGGTACAAAGCCGCCTTCCTGACTGGCAAATAATATCCGGCGATGTACAGGTTTCAAGCCATCGCGCACATCAGGCAGAGCACGGCTGACGATAACCGACATCGCGTAATCGAGGTAACTCGATTTCATTTCATCGACGATGTCGACCGGGCTGATGTCGGATGAATCTGGTACGGCTTTATCGTCGCTCACGCGTATTTTTTCCCTAATTTTTTATATCATTTTAGCATAGCTGACGATCCGCAAAATTCATACCCGATGCGCCAAAAAAAATGCGATTTGGGCAGGTTATCCACAGATTCAGGTGCCGTTTGTTTATGGCGCGATTAATCGGCCATCATAATCAAAAATCTGCCCCGAATCTTCGGGCAAAAGCTTTTGTAAAACATGCAGCAACTTGCCGGATGACTGTTCGGGCGTAAATCGCTCGCCATTTTGTCCGCCGCCTGCAAACGGCGCACTAAGCGCGGTTTCAACTGTTCCGGGATGCAAAGCTACGACTATGGCATCGGGGTTGCGGCGCTGCGCCTCGATGGAAAGATTGCGGACAATCATATTCAGCGCCGATTTCGATGCCCGGTATCCATACCAGCCGCCCATTTTGTTATCCGATATACTGCCGACGCGCGCAGACAATACCGCAAACACACTGCGTCCTTTTTTGGGCATTATCGGTATAAAATGTTTTGCGGCGATGGCCGGACCTATGGCGTTGATGCGGTAGTTTTCCATCATCCAGTCAGCATCCAATTCGCGCATGCTACGCTCTGGCCTTTTGTCTTGTGCATACAATATCCCGGTGGCGACTATAACCAGATCAGGCTGAATATTTTCGGCCAGTATTAACTCTGCTGCGCGTTTCAGGCTGTTTTCATCTGTTACATCCGCTGCGATATGTGCCTCTGTATTGCGGCTCAAACGGAATACACGGTCATGATTTCCAGCGCGCTCAATGATATCGGCAAAAGATGCTCCTAGTCCGCCAGATGCGCCGATTATTATCGCTGAATTTGACATTCCGCCCTTCCATAAATTTGTTCCATATGCATTCGTGAACGATACGCGTTCAACCTCAATTCATCCAAAAAAGCTATCAATGACACGGAACTGGCGTTAAGATATATGCAGTTTATGAGGTTAGTATAGGCTGTAAAGCTTGAATTTATTTGGAGAGTTACGAATGAAATCGATTTCGAAGTTTGCTTTGGCGCTTTCGGCCAGCACCATAATGTTGGCAAATGTCGCGCTTGCTCCTTTGGCTTACGCCAAAAAAGAACCAAAGCCTGCAGTAGCAGCCAAGCAAAAATTAAATTATTCCAAAGAGTTTCTGGCTGCTTATCAACCCGCGCAGGAGTTGCTGTACAAGAAAAAAGATTTACCGGCTTCGGTTGCGTCGCTGCCAACCGTGAAAGCCTCGGTCATGAACGATGATGACCGTTATGAAGCGGGTGGTTTTGTTTTTAACGTTGGTTCGCAGTCGAAAGACATTAAAATTCAAATCGAGGGGCTGGATATGATGCTTGCCTCAAAAACCACTCCCGCAGATTTGCGCACCAAATACACATATTTTCGCGGGGCCTTTGCTTATGACTTAAAGGATTATGCCGGCGCAGAAGGCTTTATGAATCAAGCGTTAGCGCTAGGTTATACTGAAAATGACGTGCTTTATTTGATCGCCAACGCGCAAAGCCAGCAGAAAAAATATCCCGAGGCGTCGGCGTCTATTAAACAGGCCATCACTGCCAAGGCTGCGTCTGGCAAGGCGGTTCCATCAATTTGGTACGCGCAGGCCAAATCTTATGCCAGCAAGCAAAAGGACCGCAGCGGAGAAATTTATTGGGGCAAAGAGCTGATAAAGATCGATCAAAGCCCAGAAGCTTATCACGATGCGTTGTTTCCGTTCCTAAGCTATACGGAATTGAGCGTTCCTGAACTGCTCGACGTATTCCGCTTAGCGCGCCAATCAAAAGCACTGCTGTTTTCCCAGGAATTCAAAGGTTATGTCGAGGCCGCTGATCGTAAACGCAGCCCCGCAGAGGTTTTGTCCGTAATTGATGAGGGCGTTGCCAAAGGCGTTCTTGATATGGCGGACCGCAGCATCGCCGATGATGTGGCGGATGCAAAAATCAATAAGGTCGAATTGGCCAAAAACTGGGATGCCGACGAACAATATGCACGCAAACAATCCAGCGGCATGCAAGCGATGCTGTTTGCTGACCGTATATATGCATTTGGTGAATATGCCCGCGCGGCGTCCATGTATCAGGCTGCGCTTGAAAAAGGCGGTTTGGTGAACAAAGAGGGCGTAAACGTGAACGATCAAGCTGTAATGCGGCTCGCGATTTCCAAAGTTAAGTTGAACGATTTGGCTGGCGCCAAGTCCGAACTTGGTAAAATCACTGATCCCAAACGCAAAATGATCGCCGAATACTGGGACATCTATATTTCACAGCAAATGGCAAAGGCCACTCCTGCGGTTGCGGCCGCTACCCCTGTGGCTGGTTAAACTATTTCGTAATTTAATGCTGGACTTGCCGATTTTGTCTTGATTGAAAAAGGCCAATTGTCAGGTTCAGCGTTATTTTTGACAAACACGATCTGACCTTAACATACCAACATATCGCTTAACCCAATATAGGCACACCCGGCTCATCCTTGGCCGTACGGATTGTCAGCGATGTTTTAACACTATTGACGTTTGGCGCTGATGTTAACTGCGTCGTCAACAGTTCTTGAAACGACTGAAGGTCTTTTGCTAATATCTTCAAAATAAAATCAATTTCACCATTTAACATATGGCATTCGCGCACATCGGGCAGCGACATTACATGTTTTTCAAATGCACGAAGATCTTCCTCAGCCTGACTTTTCAAACTCACCATTGCAAAAACCGTAATGCTATAGCCAAATGCAGCAGGATCGACATGGGCATGATAGGACTGGATGACGCCGGATTGCTCAAGTGCCCGCATGCGCCGTAAACAAGGCGGCGCAGTTAAGCCCACTTTGGTTGCAAGGTCGACATTGGTGATCCGGCCATCCGCTTGCAGTTCAGCCAAAAGCTTCAAATCTATCGAATCCAGGTTCAAATTGGCCATGTTTTTGATATTTCCATTTCGTTTTCGTCATCTTCTTATAATAAAATAATAGTGTAATGCAATTGTCCCATAGTGTGACGTGCCAAATAAGCGCCTTTCACAGTTGTAACAGGCGGGGTAGTGATATGTTGCTAACGGTTAAAAAACCATTTTGGGAAATCATCTTTGCGCTTCGACGATCGCCTTGAAACCAGCCTGCGCTTTGCAGGCGATACGAATGAAAATCCGCTTGTGCGCTGGCGTCAACTTGTTGATATACTATCCCAAAATCCGGTCAATTTTCCGAAAGAGCACATCATAAAAGGATTGTTTGAGGCAAGGGCGCTGCTGCCGCTAATAAAGCTTGAAGACCGCCTTGCCAGTGTCAATTCGTTAACAGGCCGCATAAGGTCTGCGCCGCTTGTTCAGTTTCTGGCTGCGGACGTGCCGCCCGTTGCTGCAGCAACAATTAATGCAGCCAGACTTAATGACTCTGAATGGGCTGATATCATTCCTGCCTTGCCTGTGCGGGCACGCGGATTTCTGCGCAATCGTAGTGATCTCGGTCCGATGACACGGCGCAGTTTGCAAATCTGGTCATCGGCTGATTTTGTACTAACCAGTGCACCTGCAAATTCCGATTTTCAGGATAATGAAGCCAAATATAGTAACATTCCGGCACATACATTTCATGCCGGAACCGTAAACTCGCCATCCCTCGCGCCTTCTACGGCAGTCCCCGGGGGCCTTCAGATTAGCGACATTGTTGAACGCATCGAACGCCTGCGCCGCAACCGGGAGAATGATGGCGGCTTGCAGCTGACATTGAAAGATGTCGAAACAAAACAGCCGTTTCTACCTGTAACTGAGATACGTTTTGAAACCGACGAGTTAGGCACTATAATTTGGGCCGAGGGCGTACCGCGCGGGGCGATTGTTGGGGTTTCGGTGGCTGAGCCTGCATTTGACGAGAGCCCTGGTCCCGATGCCAATGGTGCATCCGCATTCCGGCAACGTATGCCCATCGATAAGGCCCGTATGCGCTTATGCGGATCGCCGCTGGTTGAAGGCGATTGGCGCATAAGCGCTGCACCATTTTTTGATCCGGTCACAGGCCGGTTCAAAGGATATCGCGGTATCATGCGGCGGCCCAATGTGGCGGAAAGCCCACAAATTAGTGGCATTCGTGCAGGTGATGGCGATCATTTGCAGCAATTGGTGCATGAATTAAGAACGCCGCTGGGCGCAATAATCGGATTTTCGGAAATTATAGAACAACAGCTATTTGGCCCAGTTTCATCGGAATACCGTACGCTGGCCAACAATATATTGACCGATGCCCGGCGATTGCTGGCGGGGTTTGATGATTTATCAACAGCGGCCCGAATCGAGTCGGGTCAATTTGTCACCGCTACCGGGTTCACCGATTGCGGGGCGCTGGTAAACCGGCTTGCAGAACGCTTGCGCGGGTTGAGCGATTCTCTGTCAGTCACACTCAATCTGTCGAAAGCTGATCCGGTTCGGCCATTTGCGACAGAAACCGAGCTTACCGAACGATTATTTTCCCGTTTGTTATCAGCAGTTATCATCGGCTGTGAACCCGGCGAAGAATTGAACGGCCGTTTTCGCACCGAACTTGGACAAAATGCCAAAAACAGCTTCATTTTGTCGTTACCAAAAAAACTGAGCGCACTTAACGAAGCGGAATTGCTTGGATCGGTTCCAGCGGATTTGGACGATAATGTTGACGCACCTCTACTTGGTCTGGGGTTCTCGCTCCGGCTCGTCCGAAACTTGGCGCGCAGCGTTCAAGGCGATTTACAATTTCAAAAGGAATGCCTGCTACTCACCTTACCAGCAAGCAAGATAGCCAGCTTGCATTTGGCAGGTGACGAAAGGGAATAGGATGATCGGTACAGGGGGCAAGGTGTGTTGAACCGTATGTCCAGTCGTGCCCAATCGGTTTCCTTTGCCAACCTTGATCCCCTTGGCGGACCAAGGTTTTTGATTACTGTCGATACCGAGGAAGAATTTAACTGGGCCGGTCCGTTTACCCGTGACCAGCACGGAACCAGCCACATTCCTGCAATCAGCCGTTTTCAAACATTATGTGATCAACAAGGCGTAGTTCCGGCATATTTGGTCGATTATCCCATTGCCAGCGACCCCGTTGCAGTTGAATTGCTGAGCGGTTTTGCCAAGGCCAAAACGGCTGAAATCGGTGTCCAACTACACCCTTGGGTCAGTCCACCATTTACCGAAACAGTGAATATCCATAACAGTTTTGCCTGCAATTTACCTGCTGAGCTGGAACGCGAAAAATTGACTATGCTGCATAGCCGGATCACGGAGCAATTTGGCGTTCAGCCCGATATTTACCGCGCTGGACGGTATGGTGCAGGGCCCAATACATCTGCAATCTTGTCCGATTTAGGGATTTCGCTTGATACATCTGTACGGGCGCGGTTTAATTACACGAATCAGGGCGGCCCCGATTATTCCAATCATCCGGTGCATCCCTATTGGATTACATCCGGGCAGTTGCTCGAATTGCCTGTGACAACCGTTTATGCAGGGCAATTGCGCAAAATTGGCAATCCCATGTATCAACAGATGTTTTCTTCCGAGCCATCGCGCGCAATTTTGTCACGCAGTGGATTGCTGGAACGTATTGCATTAACGCCTGAAGGCATTCCACTGGACCGCGCTATTGCCGGTATTGATAGCGCGCTGGATGAAGGCATCGGTATCTTGAACTTCTCGTTTCATTCCCCCTCTTTGGCCGCTGGGCATACCAGCTATACAAAGGACGAGAATGAACTGGAGATATTCTATGCATGGTGGGACGGGGTGTTTGCCCACCTGGCCCGCCGCAATGTAAACGCGATTAGCGCATCGCAAATCAAAGCAGCTCTGATTGATTAAATTCAACCATCACCAAGAATTACAATGAATTTTGATTTTGACGCTTGCAAGGGGGCACTGCCATCCGCTATCCGCGCCCTGCAATGTGCAACAGGGGTAACATCGGGCCTGTAGCTCAGTTGGTTAGAGCTGGCCGCTCATAACGGCTAGGTCGGGGGTTCGAGTCCCTCCGGGCCCACCACTCCTCCAAATATGTACATATGACCTATGGCCCTTGCTTTTGCAGCTGCAAATTGTCACGTCTCTGATAGATAGAGAAATCATTATGCGGGGATGCAATGAAACTGGCGGGTAAAATTGGGTTGGCGGGTCTTGCCGCAATTTTGTTGACGGCAGGTACTGCAGGCTACCGTTACATAACCTTTACCGCCAGCGATATAGGCAACGGAGCGGGTATCAACGTCGCTGCTGCACCCGTTTTCGATGCCGGCCGAGCGGCAACAAATTTAAGCGCCGCCATCCGCTTCCAGACGATTTCGCATCAGGACCCGCGTGAAGATGATGTTGCGCAATGGGCCGCCTTGCAGTCATGGATGAAAACCACCTATCCGTTTGCGCACACAGCAATGCAGCGTGAGATGGTTGCAACGCGCAGCATGCTGTTTACTTGGAAAGGCAGCGATGCGGCGCTGCAACCTATTATCCTGATGGCTCATCAAGACGTTGTGCCAGTAACGCCGGGGACCGAGGGTGATTGGAAACAGCCCCCGTTTTCCGGTGCAATCGCGGATAATGCTGTATGGGGCAGGGGCGCCATTGACGATAAAGGGTCGCTGATTGCATTGTTTGAGGCGGTGGATGCGTTGGCCAAGCAGGGCTTCAAACCAAAAAGGACCATCTACATCGTCTCTGGCCATGACGAAGAGGTTGGCGGAACGGGCGCTGTTGCTGCGGCTGCATTACTGGCATCGCGCGGCGTGAAAGCACAATTTACGCTGGATGAGGGCGGCATCGTGGCACTCGATGCTCCCATTATCGAAGGTCAGGCAGCCATGATTGGCATCGCGGAAAAAGGCTATGCCACTTTAAAAATTACTGCAAACGCCAAAGGCGGCCACAGTTCGATGCCGCCATCAGAAACTGGTGTAGTCAATTTGGCCACCGCCATTGTGGCCATCAATGCGAATGCGTTTCCGATGGAATTAAAGGGCCCCGGCGTTAAAATGTTAGAAGTATTCGCGGCAAAAAAGGGCGGCATGGCCAAAATGGCTGTGGCAAATCAATGGCTGTTCGGATCCGTATTAAAAGACCAAATGGCGGCTACGCCCAGCGGGGCGGCATCAATCCACACGACTATTGCGCCCACAATGTTATCGGGAAGTCCGAAAGAAAATGTCCTTCCGCAATCGGCAACGGCGCTCATTAATTACCGAATCGCACCATGGAATAGCTCTGCAGACATCATGGCGCGCGCCAAATCTGCGTCCAAGGATCTGCCCGTTTCGCTAGACTGGGTCAAAACGCCGCGTGAGCCATCAAAAACATCATCAACAAATTCGCCTGGCTGGAATGTCATTGTGGCGGCCCTGAAGGTAAATTCACCGCAAGCAATGCCCGCGCCCTATTTGGTTGTCGGCGGCACCGATAGCCGTTATTTGCAGGATGTATCGGACGATGTGTACCGGCTGTTGCCGTTTCATTTGTCGCTAAAAGACACCGCAATGCTGCACGGCACGAATGAACATGTCAGTCTGGAAAACATAAACCGGGCAATTAATTTCTATGCACGGTTAATTGCAACATCTGCGGGATAGACAAAGGTGAAAATGCGGTCTAATGCCCCGTCTGACTCGGGGAGTGGCGCAGCCTGGTAGCGCATCTGGTTTGGGACCAGAGGGTCGCAGGTTCGAATCCTGTCTCCCCGACCACTATTTGAAAACTTCGGTTTTCTGCGGCTTTCGCTTATCTCGTCGTAACAGTTTTCGTAACACTCTTCGTAGCAAAAAACGAACCCTACACTTTTCATTAGGCTAGTGTCAGATTGCTCTGCAATCATGATAAGCAGATTTTGCGCGATTAAACTGGCAATACAAGTTTCGCGGAATCAATTTTCGTTCCAATGCTGAGCACTCAATTGACGCCATTTTGTTGCAAAAGAGTCATGCATGATATCTGACTGGAAAAAAGAGTAGCTGGAACGTCTGCTAAGTTGGACAGTCCGGATAGTCTCCTTTCGAGGGCGAGATAGAGTAAGCGGCCATTCGTTCATCTGCAGATTAACCGATGGCTTTCCGCCCGTACCCCCGATGCGCCGCTGGCGAATCAAAAAGTGGACAGAAAAGCTGCCCCCCGAACAAACGATCAATGACTTACTGGGTCCAACTAACGAAACGGCACTCGGCCTCAGTTCTCACCGATGAGCACCGCACCGCGCACGAACGCGAAGCCGACCCAGCCTACAATAGCCGCGCTAACGAAACGGCAAATCCAAGATTACCGCATCAACAATCAAAACCTGAACGTCAGCCTAGCCGACCCAGCCACCGTTCGTTCGGCTTCGGCAATCGTCGCGGCAACATCACCCCCAAGCGACCATCCGCCACCCAACGCATACTCACCTGCAATCCGTGCAAGCATTGCGTCACCGCCGACATTAGCCGACTGGACACGGAATGCAGTAGGGCTGCCTGCGAGCGATAAGCCGATTTCCGAGAACTGGTTACCGCCATTCGCGTAACGCACGCTCATATCGATTGAGCCACGCGCACTTTGGAGGTTGGCAAATGCACCGATGCTGCCACGCTTGTAATTGTCACTGTTTCCAGTCGTCGTGAGGTTCAAGCTGTTTGCGCCAGTCTCATTGAACCGGCCCAGTTTCGCATGGGAGTATTCGACGCCCGCAACCGGCCCGAACGACCAGTTGTCCACGCTTACGCCGTAGCGCATTTCAAAACTGGCCGCAGTGCTACTGATACCTGCATCAGATGTGGCGATGCGCTGTAACGCACCAAACGCAATGTTGCGGCTAAAGTCAGCGTCGCTGTCAGCGTAAGCGACACTGGCAACTGCGCTGAAGCCCGCACCGCCGGTGCCAGCGCGCATATAGCCTCCGATATGCCATCCTTTGCTGTCTGCTTGCGAAGTTCTCGCGGTCAAACTTACATCGCTATCAAGACTGCCGCCGCTGATTCCGACGGCCCAATCATTGCCTGAGCCTCGGTAATCGACCCCCAGATTGCCGCCAATTGCGCTGTGGTCATAACGGGCCCCGTTACCGTCATTTTTTACGCGGCCGTCATGCCCAGAAGCACCGCCCCAAAGACCCCAGCCTTCGCTTGAGACTGCATAGGCGCGTGAGGCAAGACGCTCGGCCAGGATCGACCCATGCCGCAGGGATGATGCCAGAGTAGTGGCGTAAATTTCGCCGGATGACGCATCGAACGCAGCACGGGCTGGGTCAGCATCGAGGAACAAGATCGTGCGGAACACATCGAGTGAGTCGCTCCCCGCAGTTTGCCTTAGATCGCGAAGGCCATTTGCCGCACTCGTCTGATTGAACGTCCGCGCCACTTCGGGGAAGGTTCGGACAACCGTCACGTTCACATCTACGCTATTCGCACCATAAGCGAGAGCAAAATCCAGGAATGCCGAGTTTTCGCGCAGCCCTGCAAATGTCCCGATCAAACCACCGGTCGCTGAAATGAACCGATAACGACTGCCATTTGCGTAGCTGAAGTCCGGGTCGAGCGCGGTGACGACGACGGTGCCGCCGGTGAGATTAGCCGTGCCGCTGACGTTGATCCTGTCAGACGGTCCGCTTGACGCGAGCTCAAGCGCATAGGTCGATCCCGCCGCGAAGACGAGATTGCCGTTTACATTCACCGTTCCCGGCGAATTACCTGGCGCAACCGTGCCTTCGACCGTCAAATCGCCGGTTGTGCCAGTGCCGGTCAGCCGTGCACCCGTCCCGATGGTCAAGGGTCCGCCGAGGTTGCCTGACAGATTGAGGGTGCCACCAGCTATCCGCGTTGCGCCCGTACGCGCCGCGCTGTTTCCCGTCAGGCTGAGCGTGCCGGTGCCGTTGACGGTGAGTGAGCCCGCCCCGCCGAGCGTACCCGTCAGCGTCAGTGTGTTAGCCCCGGGGTCAAGCGCTCCACCGCCCATACCGACCGTGAAATCGCGCGGGCTGCTGAACGAGCCGCCTGCCCGCAATGTGCCGCCATCGAGCGTCACACCGCCAGACGCCGCGCCCAGCGCGCCATCGCCTACCACCTGCAAAACGCCGCCGACAATGCGCGTGCCACCGGTAAAGGTGTTCGTGCCGGTCAGCACGAGCGTGCCAAAATCCGTCTTTTCGATACCGCCACTGCCGGCAATCACCGATGCGATAGTTGCAGTCGTCGTTGCACCCGCCGTTGTGCCGTCACCGACACGCAGTGCCGCTGGGGCCGCAAGAGTCAGGACGCCGCCTTCGAGCCGGTAACCGCTGGTGACAAATTGCAGCCCGGTGGCACTTAGGCCCGCCGGATCGAGCATAACCGTGCCCGCCACGCCTTGAAAAACCGCAAAGCCGCCGCCCCAAGAACGGTTGGCATCGCCGCCGATGTTGGTCCAATTCGTTGCGCTGGCGTTCCACGCACCCGTTCCGCCATCGATGCTGCCATCGGCCGCAGTATCGCCGCCATCCCAGAACTGGATGTTGCTGCCGCCGTCGATTACCAAGTTGACTTGGCCGGCAAGCGAAGTCTGCAAAGCGCCGGTCTCGCCATCCGGCAACACGCCAAGGATAATCCCGTTGTCGGTGAGCGTCCCGCCGTAATTGAAGATGCGGTAAACACCGCCGCCGAATGCCGGGGCCGCGATCACCCGCAACGTCCCGTCAAGCGTCAGGTTACCCGTTACATTGACCAAATCATTCTCGATACCGCCGATCACGTCCGCACGGCTAAGGTTAAAGCGCGCAATCGACCCGTTCGACAGCGCCAACGACGCCACAGATAGCGTCCCGACCGTATCCCCGCCGGGCGACAATATGCCGCCATCGGCAACCGATACTGCGCCCAGACGTCCGTTACCACCCAGCGTCGCGCCAGATGCGACCGATGCGGCCAACGATGGGGTTTGCGCGTTGGCAAGCAAAGTTCCTGCCTCGACAGTCACCAGCGGAGGCACGGTCGCCGCCGCCGTTCCTGTAAGCGTCAGACTGCCCAAACCGCGTTTGGAGAATAGTTCGAAACTTGTCAGCCCCGTCGTCGCCAGATCGAAACTGCGGGTAGTGCTTGCATCGGTGTCGATCATGAACCGGTCATTGCCCGCGCCTCCATCTACCGCAGGCAGGTTGCCGCCGGTGCCGAGGATGAAGGTGTCGTCGCCGCCGCCAAGTGTCACCGCGCCGTTGATCGTTCCGCGATTGGTCAGCATGTCGCTGTCTGCGCTCAACCGCACGTCGCCCTCAATAGTGCCGCGCGTATCGTTGACAATACTGCTAGCCCCCGCCGCTTGAATAGCAGTGCGATCACCGTGCGTGAGCATTTGTCCGCCGCTGATTGTACCACTATTGACGAAATTAGTGATAGTGCCATCGGTGCGAATGCCCGTGCCAAGCGCCGAAGTAATCGTGCCTGAATTGACCGAATTGAGCAACTTCGTCACCACTGATCCTGCGGCCAGCGTGTTGCCATAGACATCGGTGCCGGTGAGCAGCAACGCAGCAGTGCTTTCGTCGCCATTGCCGATTATGGCGCCTGCATTCAACAGCGTTGCGCTGCCGGTTCCAGCAATCACCACGCCCGACCCGCGCCGAGTACCACTGCTGACCGTGGCATTACGCCCAATATCGATTGTCACGGTAGCGAGCGAATTGGCGTAAACACCCTCATGCCCGAGCGGTTCTGCTGCATAATCTGGCGGCAGCATTGGATTGTCAGCAATATTGCTGAGTTCGACAGCCTTGATGAGTCCCACATTAGCAACGATGCCATGCATGTTCGGGCCGGTCGCAGTGATGTTTGTGCTCGTGGTGAAGAGATACCGACTGTTGACGTCGCGGGAGTAGTCGTAACTTGAGTCGAGAAAATTCAGCCGACGCAGGTCCGCCAAATCGGCCTCACGATAGCTATGTTCGTTGAGCACCACGCCCGCGCCTACGTAGCCGTTAAAGTCGGCGGGCACGTCGATAGCAGTCGCGGAGATGACACCGCTATTAGTGATCGTTACATCGCTCTGCCCATTGACGATCAAACCCACTGAATCTGAGCCGATTTCACCCTCAAATACGTCGGTGGCTCCCGAAGTTGTGACTGATGCCGTATTGCTTATGTTGATATTCGCAGTGCCGATCACGCGAAAAGCATCGGTGGCAGACCCGCCCTGTGTCAGAATTGTTCCCGAATTTGTGATAGTGGTTCCGCCATCAAAATCGGACGCATACAGCGAACGTCCGCTTACAAAGCCGCCATCAGGCGGATAGCCGTGACCCTGCCGCGTGGTGATGCCGGTCGACGCGCCGCTATTGGTAAGCACCACTGATCGGTCGGCAGCAAGTCTAACATCATTCGTTATGCGACCGCTGTTATTGACTACGATTGTGCCGTGGCTGAACCCGCGCCGCTGCGCCGTCTCTACTTCAATAAAGTCGACATCGCCAGTGTTCTCAATTCGTCCATCGAAACTTGCCAGACTGAAAGGCGAGTCAGCAAAAGCCAGCAAATCAATCTTGATACCACTATTTGCGAAATCGCCCGAATTATTCAGTCGAATAATGTAGTTACCGAAAGCGCCTCCGGCTCCACCGCTAGACAGCACACCTAAACCGACTACTCGAGAGTTTGGGAATTCCTTAAAAATAGAGCCGATATTTCCAGTGTTGTTGATAACCGCCGATATAATGTCGTTATTTCGCGTGTTTGTGGGAAGCTGGCCGCCACCAAGGAAAGTTGGCAAACCTTCCGAAAAATAGATTATACCACCACCAATATCAGCGCGATTGTCAATCGTGACTGAGATATTATCGGCGGTAGCCCGGTTTTCATCTTTGGCGGTTGAACGATATGATATGCCGCCGCCTATGCTGCCGAGCCTGTTAAGCAACACCTGCTGATTGCCGCTGCCTGCCAATTCTACATTTCCACGGATGATACCAGTATTGACAAAACTAATTGTGGAACTGTTAAAAAAATTATTGACCTGTGATTTGACGGAGCCGGTTATCGTACCGCTATTCGTGAAATTATAATTGAAGTTACGCGATGGATTTAGAATGCCGCGTGTTGTTGAGCTTATCTCTCCTGCTATTTGACCGTCATTCAAAAATGTCTGATCATAAGACCCAAACATCTGAACGTCACCGGTCAGAATTCCACTAGCAGTATTGGTTATCGATGCAACATCAGCGAGATAGAGTCGAATTGCATAGTCACTAATGCCAGATCTATATTCTGGTCCTCTAGTCATGGTTATACTACCACTATTAACTACTTGCGCCATATCAACTTCGTTGATCAAGATACCGTCGTTATCGCGATTACGTGTAGAACCAGATGAATAAACAAAGATCTGTCCAGTATTGTTTACCGTGACAGACCCTCCATAAGATGTGCGAATAGCTCCATTGCCATTCGAACTAGCAACCTCAATTAGCCCTGCGTTGTTAATCAAGATTGTGTTACGTACAGTCGGATCGCGTTGGAGACCGAAATTTGCTCTAATAGCGACAGCCGCATCCAAAGCGCCACTCGGGTCAAAGCTTGCAATCCGAACGTTTGAATCTATGTCAACACGGAAATTGCGGATTTGGACGATGTCGATTGCGCCTCTTCCAATTCTTGGCTGAATCGTGCGGTCAAAATCTCGGAAAGTGAACCGCTGCACTGGCGTGGTTGCCCGACCACTGGCACCGGTTGTACTAAACTCGCCGTCCTGTAAGCTGCCGGAGCAAATCACTTCATTATCTACAATAGGGCATTCGGGTGAACCGGGCGCCGACTGTGCTTGCGCTGGCCCGCCCAGCGTTACAGCCATTGCCAGCGCTGAGACTCCCATTAAGCGTTTAGAGGACATACGATTCTTTGAAACCTTCTTGAAACGATACATGGCGCTCAGCCCCCTAAATTAAAAAAGTGTGATGATTAAAATGCGAAACTTATCGTTTGCCCATCATCATCTGGCATCGTGAAATCAGCTTTATTGCGGTCATTTCCACATTGAATATTTACGAGATGCTCTCCATCGGAAATGCCATCAAAGCGATGTGACCCAGTTTCGTTTCCCACATACGGCGATCCGGAGTCTATCGACACATAAACAGATCCATTAATTCCATTCTTCCATTCTACTGTTAGACTACTCATCTAATATTCCTTTCTATAATAATAAGATAATTTCGATAGTTCGAAAATAACGTCGATTAAAAAACGAAAGTGTATTTGTCATCCGAAGATGACTTACCAAACATGCCCATTGTTACACTGATGCGGGCCGTCATGCGGCCCCGGCACGATGCAGGTATAATAACTGGTGCACCGAGGGCAGGGCTGATCACAGCCGTTGGCCATCGATATTTGGCCTATGACCAATTCTTCGGTGCCGCACGAATGTTGCAGTTCGTCAACTTGGAACGCTGCGGAGAAATCATCCCCGCGAAAGTTATCGGTATCTCGCAATTCGGTCATCGCTGTTCCCTCGGGTCGCTAGAGGAGAAGGGCGATTTTTCTGCCCTCATATCTTTGAGCGAGGAAATTGACGAAAACGGATCACAATATTTTACAGATATTAATTTTTTATTTGGCGACACCGTTGCGGACAAGCCGCCTTACCCAGCAGACCGTCGCGGCCTCAAAGGCCGCTCAATTCAAATATCGATATTTGGTCCCATACCGGCGCGGGGTGCGCCGCCATCACAATTGCGTTTCAGATATTTCTGCAAGGCCGGAACGCCGTTCTTCCGGTCAGTATCGGTCAATTTACCGCGCGCATTCAGCCGCGTAAATATCGTCAGCGCCTCGCGCCACGCCCCGCAGGCCTTCGGATAAGCGCCACCTTTATAAAAATTGCCGCCGCTGGTCGCCAATACTGTCGCCATACTTCGTAATTCGCCCGGCGTGTTGCCCGCCAGCACGACGAGGCGGCGATAGGCTGCTATAACATCGTCGCCCATCGCAAAGCTTGCGGCAAACTGCTGTTGGTCGGCGAGGATCTGCGCCTTTACCTCACCGACAGTTCCGAACAGCTTCAGCGCGCCCGCATCGCTGGGATCACGTGCGCGAAGAATGCGCGCATTTGTAACTGCCTCATCAATCGAAGTACGAGCCAGCGCATCCTTTTTATTGGTGCGCAGAACAACCGCGCGATACCATAATGAAATCGCCAGCTTGCGGATGCTGGCTGGATCATCGGGCTGCATATTAACCAAAACCCTGTTGATGCTGATTGCGCGGTCAAGCGCCGCCTCCGCTAAATTTTCTTTTTTCAACTTATGGTGAGCTTCGGCTAATAGCCGCAGATTGGCGGAACGTGCCGCCATCACCTTTGGATCATCACGTAACCGCTGCGGTAGCGCCGCAATAAACGTCTCGGCGCGCAGAAAAATGGGTTCAGCTTTGTCATAACCGTCGTCCCAGCCGTAGCTGTCGGCCTCTGCCTGAACTGCGGTTGCATAAAGCTGGGCGCTTTCAGGATCATTACGCGCAATACTGGTCAGCACCTTCTGTGCTTCTATGGCTTGCTTGCGCGCCAATTCGGTTTCGTTGTTATTGTATAGATTATTTCCCGATTGCTCGATCAGCAGTTCGGCGATGTCCCTGCTTGTCCCGGCATCACCGCGATCAGCCTCGTAGATTGGCCGCAAAATCGCATCGGCCTTTGCCAGCAGGTCATTGGTGCTTTCGGTCATGCCCAGTTGACCCGCCTGGCCGCCGCCCATCACCTTGGCAAGCCGTGTGTATCCGCGGCCCGCTTCAAGCCGAACGTCTGTCGGTGCGCCCGGGTCGCTCGCCAACGCATTGATATATGCAAGACCGCTACGGCCCAAAATTTCTCGCGACTTGGTTGAACCAGGCACTTTACTGACCTCGTCGAACGCATCGAACAACAATGTCTTGGCAATCGACCGGGTCTGTTCGAAACGGTACTCGGCGTCCGCACGCGCCTTTTCTGCACGGACATTGGCGAGCACCGTCAGGCTAAATGCACCAGTCAACAGCACAAGCGCGAGCGCCGATGCCGCGACCCCGATCCGGTGACGCCCCACAAACTTGCGCAACATATACCGCCGTCCGCCGCCAACTGCTGCAACGGGCAAGCCATCGCGCCATGCGATGACATCCTGTGCTAGCATGTCCGCCGTTGCATACCGTGCCAAAGGCTGTGCCTCGGTAGCCCGCGCGATGATGGCGCGCAGTTCATTGTCGGCGGCGGCATCCGGGACCAGCTTTTCAAGCAACTTGCCGAGCGAGAAGATGTCGGTTGCGGTGGTGACATCCGAGCTTGTCATCCGTTCCGGCGCGGCATAGCCCGGCGTGAGGCTCAGGCTGGCAACCGACGCTTTGCTGGGCGGCTCATTTAGCGCTTCTCCTTCGTCAAACGAGGGTGCGTCGGCAGGTTTGGCAATGCCGAAATCGATCAGCTTGACGACGCCGTCGGCAGTCACCAGCACATTCGATGGTGTCAGATCGCGGTGGACGATGAGGTTGCGGTGGGCGAAGCTGACCGCCTCGCAGATTGTGATAAACAGCCCCTGCCGCTCGGCTTGGGTCGCGCCGCGTTTTTCGGTCCATTGCGTTAGCGGCAGACCGCCGACATGCTCCATGATGATAAAAGGCGACCCCGTTTCTGTCTCCCCGCCGTCATACAGTTGCGCGATGTTGGGGTGTGAGAGGTTAGCCAATATCTGACGTTCACGTGCGAACCGTTCAATTAGACTATCCGAAAGCAACCCCAGCTTTATGATTTTTATTGCAACGATATGCGCAAAATCGCCAGTTATTCGCTCCCCGCGATAGACCGACCCCATACCGCCGCGTCCAATCAGTTCGACGATTTTATAAGCGCCGATACGTTCAGGCGGCACTTCCTCTTCCAGTTCATCCACCGCACTACCAGTGCGCAAGGTAGCATCGCGGTCGCCTTGGCGCATTGCTTCGATCCGTTGCCGGAGGTCCGGGCGACCAGTGATGCGTTCGTCAAGCCACATATCGCGGTCATGCTCGGCAACAGCAAGAAGCTGCTCAAACAGCACAATCGCCTCGCGCTCAAGGTGGAGCTCAGGCATTGTCGATGCTATTCGTCAAAGCATCGGTCAGCCAAGCCCGAGCCGTTTGCCACCGCCGCTTTACCGTCGCTTCCGATAAGCCCGACACCTGTGCGATATCACCGATTGTCATCCCACCAAAATACCGCATCTCGACCAACTCCATCAGTTGCCTGTCAATGGCTCCCAATCTTACAAGCGCGGTTTCAAGAACAATCAGGTCAAAACGCTGGCTACCCTCTATCGCGGTGCACAGCTCAATTTTTATGTGATCTCGCTTCGCGACTGCCTTTGAACGGGCATGATCGATGAGTATGTGACGCATGATCCGCGAGGCTAACGCGATGATATGTGAGCGGTCATTGACGCTGCCATTTTCTAACTGCATCAGCCGAATAACGGCGTCGTTGATAAGGTCGCCAGTGGAAAGCGACGAGTTCCGTTCGCTTCGCAACCGCGCTGCAGCAATTTGCGCAAGTTCAGGGTGCAACCGGGCAACCAATCGGTCACGCGCAACATCCCCGCCGTCTTGCCAGCGCGCAAGGAGTAACATCGTGTTCGGGTTGGTTTGGATCGGTTTGCCCCCTTGATGGATATGCTATCACCGACGACAGGGCTTCGCAAGAAGTCTAAGCAATCTCATGATGTGGTACAATCGTGACGGTCATGCGTCTAAGAGGGAGCGATCAGTTAGTTAGCCATTCCTGACATTGACACCTTTCTTCAAAAAGCAAAGCAGCGCGGCTCCAAGATTTTCCACGAGAAGAAGAACGTTTGTGAAGCTGGGTTCGTTGCCAAATTCGAGGACAGCGAACGGAGCCGCCTCGCCCTATCTCAATAAAAAGGCTGAACTTACGGCCTATTTATGACCTGTTTTCGCAAATGCAGATTGTCGGGAATCCCCAACTTTCCAGCCATTAGCACCCCCCTGATCTGGTCCACATAAGCTTTCGTAAGCAGATAAAATATTCGAGTTGAACGAATGGCACGTTTTGCAAGACGTGAAAGGCTTATCGAACGACTGCTAAGTCAGCGGGAACCGCCGTTGCCGGAGAGGGCGTCTTGGACGTCGGCTGTCTGCGTTTTTGCCTTGAAAGCTGCCTGTCAGTACACGACAAGATTTTGGACGTTCGACTGCGCTTCCTCAGCAAACGAAACTTGCCGTCCGTTAAAGCCCGGCAAAGACGGCTTATTGCAGCCTGTTAGAGTCCGCCATCATATACAATCACCGAGATGCCGTTTGGATCGGTGAGGTAGAGATAAGAACTGCCCCAAGGTCGTTTCGTTGGTCCACGGAACTCAATCGACGGTGACAAACTCGCCTTAAATGCCAAAAGGTTCTCGGTTCGAAACTGCAAGCTTAGTCCGGCAAACCCATCAGACTGCGGACCTTCATAAATTTCGAGCATCGCTTCCAGTCCATCGCCGGAAAGAGCGAGGATGCACCCGACATCGTTTGCCTCCTGCCATTCTTCTACAACCCGCATCCCAAGGCAGGTGATGAAAAAATTGCGTGTCTCCTCGAGCTTCGGCGTTATGATTTTCGTCTTTAGCGCTGTGGGCCACATCGAAACCTCCCCAACTTCTCGTTCAGATACGCGAGGTACGTGCTTGGCACGATTAACGCTACGTGTCAGCTATCGACAAGTTTGCGGTCGTTCGACCTTGGAAACGAGGGGCTCGAAAGCTGCCGTTGGTTCGGGTTGGTTTGGCTGCTAAGGCGATAAAATGATTTGGAACATAATCGAGCGAAGAACGCGATCTTACCGTTGGAAGCGCATTAACGCTATCGTAGAAGCTGTGGAACACGACAACAGCGTTGCAGATGCCGACAAAGCTCCGTCGTCAGACATCACAACCGTGGTGGATTACGATCAATTGGAAGGCGTCACTCTTGCTGAAGCGGTCGCTTGGGCAAACCAACAAAGTTGCCCAGTGACGCTTTATATCTATGATGACGGTAAAGGCACGACGAGTGAAGGACATTTCGACGCGGCGGACAATCGTTTTTAGCTACCGGCTAAAGTCTGCTATTCGCTGATCGGGCTTAGAAGCCGACAGTCAGCTCCCCACAACTTTCCAGCCACTAGCGCCAGCTAAGCTCGTCCACAAAAGCAGTCATAAGCGGTGGGAAAATGCGAGCTGAACGGATGGCCGATTTTGCAAAACTTAAAAAGCTGAACCAACGTCTGAAAAGTTAGCGATTCCTGTCGTTAAGAAGATGTGATTGACAGTTTTCCATAGCTTACGACTGCATTTCGGACGTTCAAAAGTGTTTGTGTAGTTGCTAGATCACCTGCTCTTCCGCTTGTTACCAGTCAGGCACTTCTTCCA
>JANOKA010000119.1:0-19612 GCA_031418995.1 Sphingomonadales bacterium
GCATCCAAATGCAAATCACCAGTTTAAGCCGCGTGCTGGTTTGATAAAATTTCAAACGGTTGCAGAAGGTGACGATTCCCGAAAGTCTTATAAACGACTGCATCGAAATCGGTATTCACCAACTGCCGCCTATGGAAATAATGAAGTGCATATTCACCCATGGCTGCCACGCCGTATATCCGTTGCCGAAGCTTTGGCTGTACAGTCGATGCCAAAAGAATTTGCTTTGCCGCCGCATATGACGTTAACGAACATGTTCAAAACGATAGGCAATGGCGTACCGTTTCTAGCAGCTTACGGGATTGCACAAACCGTTATGGATTTTCTGAAAGGCAATTCGGATGCGTCTGACAGCAAGCAATTTGACAAGCGCTATAAATCGGCTGCCTAAGGATCAATGGTTTGAGTATATTAATCCTCGCAATGTTGGACGTGTAAGAGTTGTAAGCGTCAAGATGCCAGAAGGTCCAATTAGGATCGAGCGGCAAGGCAAAAATGAACAAGCAACGATATCATCAAATATGCTGTGGCGTTTGGCGAATGCTATGCAATCAAATGTTCCTGTAAATGTCGATCGTATATTTGCTGGTAGCTATAACACTCGATCAGTTTTGGAAACATTACTTGCCCACACACCTGAATTTTATTGGTGCACACCAGGGCGGATAGAGTTAGAAAATTCAACGCAGTCCATTAAGCGCGGTCACAAACATTTGGTGTGGCGGCCAGACGATCAACATGCCAATGCGCTATTAGAGAAGTTTGAAACGGATATGGTCATATCCGAAATACCTGCAACCACTGCCGTTTATGAAGCTTTACAGCTTCCCAATACTCTTGCAAATGGCATGGACATCGAGGTAGCGAGGCGTCATTTGCAAATTCAAATTGCATTGGTTTCTATCGGGCATCAGTTAGGATTTAGAACATGGCTTGCGCGCAACGATCAGGGTTTTACCTATAATGACAAGAAAATAGGCGAACTGGACGGCATTGTAGCGAGACTAGATGGTGAAAAGCTGCTGGCGCCATGGGATCAAGCCATTCAAGCGGCGATGCATATCGATTGCATTTGGTTTAGAAATGCAAAATATTTGCCAGCCGTAATTGAAGTTGAACATAGTACAGGCATCGATTCAGGCTTAACCCGGATGAAACGGCTAAAAGATCAAATGCCGCCATATCCTACACGATGGGTAATTGCCGCCCCTGATGAAGATCGAGACAAAGTAATGACTAAGGCCAGCATTCCGTTATATGCAGATATGAAAGTAAAGTATTTCCCATATTCTGCTGTTGATGAACTCTATGCGTTATGTCAGCGGCGTAAGCTTAATCAAGCTGCAGTGAATGAGGAATTTCTTGATTGCTATATGGAGCCTGTTAGCCCGTTGCTTAACTAGGGTAACTGCTTCTCAAAAAAAATTTAATGGAACCAAAACCCCAAGATCACTCAACCGCTTGCACCAAACGTGTCATCATCGCCGTAAACTTGCCCTCATCGACCACCTTTGCCGGATCGTTCCAGCTGCCTGTCACGGCGTACCATTGCCCTGATTTTGAATGCAGCAAGTAACTCATGGAAATGACGCCGGGTTCGCTGCCGCCTTTATATCCGGCATAGCTCCATTTTGCGGCGGTGGCCGCGGGCAGGCCTGTATTGACGGCCATGATCTCCAGCATCTTGTCGTTTCGGGTGCGGCGGATATGGTTCAGCAATTCGCTGATATCCATGGGCGCGGCAAACCATTCCAGCGTGTCGATAAACGCAGGGCCATTTGCAAATGTGGCATCATCGACGTTGTCAAATCCCAGACGCGCCTGTTCCTTGTCAATGATCGCGCGCTGCTGCGCCTCGCTGGCCGCTAAATACCGCGCCCGCAGGTCGGCATTGGCGGTGCTTTTCATTGCAAATGCCTCAACCGTGGATAGGAACGGTAGCGTTTTGTCAGGCGCGCGGTGGCCGATTTGTGCGAGTTTGCGCTCTACCGCAGTGCGGCCCAGCACGTGCAGCAGCGTGTCGGTCGCGCTATTGTCGCTGACCGAAACCATCTGCAGCGCCAATGTCGCTAGCGTTACAGGCGTATCCTTTGGCCATTTATCCGTGGCCTGCGATGAAAACGAACGGTGCGCAAGCGGCACAACATCGCTCCATTTGCGTTCTTTCGCCTCAATTTGCGATGCCAGTTCGGCAAGGATATAGAGCTTGAATGTCGAACCGATGCCAAATTGTGTTTCGGCATTATGCTGCGCTAGTATCCGGTTGGGGCCGCTATCGTTTAGCGCTGTGACCGCGAAGCCAGCATTGCCGGGTAATGCAGCAAACTCTGCGGAGATTTTGTCGAAACTGTCGCCTTTCGCTGCAAAATCGGCGGCGCGCAGGCCGTTGACCTTATTCGGATCGGTTCCGGCAATATTTATATCAAAAGTGCCCACCGCCTTTTCAAAGGCGATGGTTATCGTTGCGCCCGTTGCCGATTTTTTATCGATAGTCAGCACTGCGCCCGGCTGTCCATATTGCGCGATGATACTTTTGGAAATTGCCGACAATTGCTCGGCAGGAATTGCGGCCAAAAATACGGGATCGAAATAATCCGCCGCTGCAACGTCGCCTTTCAACGCGGCGGGAAGTTGCGCTATGCGGCTGTCGAGCGGCGATACCGCGATGGGCGCAGGCGCGGGATTGGCCATGACGGCGGGTGATAATGTGGAACAGGCAGACAGGCTGGCGGCGGCGCATAACAGGAATAAGCGGTTCATGTTTTTCTCCTAATAGCTAACAGGATAGATTGTTATTGTATTCATAAAATAAATCTATCCAAAACAACTTTGTCATTCCCGCGAAGGCGGGAATCCATCACCTCAGCTATCAAATCTGCGCCAAGTTATCGCGGTCGGGAGATGGATTCCCGCCTTCGCGGGAATGACGAAGTGCTGTTTATCGGTGCTTTGCTTTTGTTGTGCAAAAGCCAAGCCTAAGCATCAATCGCCTGTTCATCCAATTGCGCGGCATTATCCTGTATGAAGTTAAAGCGGTGCTCGGGGTTTTTGCCCATCAACCGGTCCACCAAATCATTCACGCTGGCGCGCTGTTCATATTCGCGGGGCAGGGTGATGCGGATTAATGACCGCGTGGCGGGGTCCATTGTCGTTTCGCGCAACTGGCCCGGGTTCATTTCGCCCAGCCCCTTGAAACGGCCCACGTCGACCTTTTTGCCCTTGAACACTGTTGCCTCCAACTCGGCGCGGTGGGCATCATCGGCGGCATAGACGCTGTTGCTGCCGTGGGTTAGGCGGTATAGCGGCGGGCGCGCCAGATACAGATGGCCGTCGCGGACAATTTCGGACATTTCCTGAAAGAAAAACGTCATCAACAATGTGGCGATATGCGCGCCGTCGACATCGGCGTCCGTCATGATGATGACGCGGTCATACCGCAGCGCTTCGGGATTGCATTCCTTTCCGCTGCCGCAGCCCAGCGCCAGCAACAGGTCGGCGATTTCGCTGTTCGCGCGGATTTTGTCGCGGGTCGCCGATGCGACGTTCAGGATTTTGCCGCGTATCGGCAGGATCGCCTGTGTCTTTCGGTCACGCGCTTGCTTTGCACTGCCGCCCGCGCTGTCGCCTTCGACGATGAACAATTCGGTATCGCCCGCATTGCCCGAACAATCGGTAAGTTTGCCAGGCAAGCGTAATTTGCGCGCCGATGTGGCGGTTTTGCGTTTAACCTCACGCTCCGCCTTGCGGCGCAGGCGGTCTTCCATTTTCTCCAGGATAAAGCCCATTAACGCCTTGCCGCGTTCCATATTGTCGGCAAGGAAATGGTCGAAATGATCGCGTACCGCATTTTCCACCAGCCGTGCGGCCTCGGGCGATGTCAGGCGGTCCTTGGTCTGGCTTTGAAATTGTGGTTCGCGGATGAATACCGACAACATCAATTCAGCTTCGTTGAAAATATCTTCGGCCGAAATTTGTGCGGCTTTTTTGTTGCTGACCAATTCGCCAAAGGCCCGTAATCCCTTGGTTAGCGCGGCGCGAACGCCTGCCTCATGCGTGCCGCCATCGGGCGTGGGGATAGTGTTGCAATACCAGCTGTAACTGCCGTCGGAATAAAGTGGCCACGAAATTGCCCATTCCACGCGGCCCTGACTTTGGCCGTTTTCATTGACGGGGAAATCCTGCGTTCCGGAAAAGAAATCCGACGTGGCGCAGGCGCGGTTGCCCAATTGCTCGCGCAAATGATCGGACAAGCCGCCGGGAAACTGGAACACGGCTTCGGCTGGGACATCATCACTGACCAGTTCCGCGTCGCAGCGCCAGCGGATTTCGACACCTGCAAACAGATACGCCTTTGACCGCGCCAATTTGAACAGGCGCGCTGGTTTGAATTTCGCGTCCTTGCCAAAGATTTCGGCATCAGGCGTAAACGCGATTGTTGTGCCGCGCCGGTTGGGTGTTGGGCCTAAATTCTCTAGCGCGCTGGTGGCGTGGCCCTTTGAAAAGGATTGCCGGTAAAGCTGTTTGCCGCGCGCAACTTCGACCACGGTATCGTCCGAAAGCGCGTTGACCACCGATACGCCCACGCCGTGCAAGCCGCCCGATGTGGCATAAGCCTTGCCCTCAAACTTACCGCCAGAATGCAGCGTCGTCATGATAACCTCAAGCGCCGATTTGCCGGGGAATTTTACGTGCGGATCAACGGGAATACCCCGGCCATTATCGCTGATGGTCAGGCGGTTGCCCGTGCCCAGATACACCTCGATGCGGTTCGCATGCCCCGCCACCGCCTCGTCCATTGAGTTGTCGAGCACTTCGGACGCCAGATGATGCAGAGCGCGTTCATCGATGCCGCCAATATACATGCCGGGGCGGCGGCGCACAGGCTCCAACCCTTCAAGCACCTCAATTTGCGAGGCATCATATTCTTTGGAAGCCGCAGTCGCCGCAGCGCTGCCGCCAAAAAGATCATCATTCATGGGGAACAGCTATAGAACGCGCTGAATCCGCAATGCAAGCGGGGTTAGCGAAAACCTGTGGGTAATTCGCTAAGTTTACCTTGCTTACCTTGCGATGTTACCGAACTCTTGGTCCACCAAAAGGCATCGGCGGGGGCGCACGGCGCACGCCGCGCGGCAATTGCGCCTGATACGCACGGCCGCAATGTTCGACGCAATAGGGGAAGCCGGGGTTTACGGCGGTTCCGCAGAAATGGAAATCCGCCTCGCCCGGATGCCCCATGGGCCAACGGCACACGCGTTCATTCAAATCGAGCAGCGACGTTTTGGTTGCCATTTCGGCATTGGGTTTCGCCGGAACCAAACGGCGCGGCGGTGCAGGCGGAATGGGCGGTTGCTGGTCACCGGGGCCCTGACGCATAAATCCGCCGGGTCCAATGGAAACAATACGCGGCATGGATGCAACGGGCTTGTCAGGAGATCCGACGCCAACCGCCGCAGATGACTGGTTCATCGCAGGTGATGGCCGGGCTGCGGGCGCAGCATCGGCGGCAGCACGCGGTTTGGGCCGCGTTTCATCGGCCTTTACAGGTTTTTTAGCCGCAGCTTTCTTATCGGGATCGTTCGCTTTTACAGGCGATGGGCGGGATTTCAGCCCCAAACGGTGTGCCTTGCCGATTACGGCATTGCGTGATACGCCGCCCAATTCTTCTGCGATCTGGCTGGCGGTTAGGCCTTTATCCCACAAAGTTTTGAGTTGGTCGATCCGTTCGTCCGTCCACGCCATGCTTGCTCCAATTGCTTCAAAAATTATGCATTGCCCATAAAATATGGGGCGGCGCGTTTGCGCCTTGCGATGTTGCCGCCAAGCCGATAGTCGATATTGCAATGACTATCCACCAAAAATCAGGTCCCGGCGGCATCCCCGATACATTATTTGGGGATTCGCCGCGCCAAGTACAACAGCCACCGCAAGGAATCGCGATTCAAAACGTCAATTGGATAGGGCTGCGGACGCTTTATCTGAAAGAAGTCCGCCGCTTTATGAAGGTGCAGTTGCAAACCGTTTGGGCTCCGGCCATCACGACGCTGCTGTTTCTGGTGATATTTACTGTGGCGCTCGGGCGCGGCGGCAATAGGGTGCTGGGCGTGCCATTTGCGGATTTTCTTGCGCCTGGCCTCATCATCATGGGCATGTTGCAAAACGCGTTTGCCAATAGCAGCTTTGCTTTGCTGGTTGGCAAAATTCAAGGGACTATCGTTGACTATCTGATGCCACCTTTGTCCAATGCGGAATTGTTGGTGGCATTGGTTGGCGGCGCTGTGACGCGTGCAATCATGGTCGGATTTGCGGTTTGGCTGGCTATGCTGTTGTGGCCGGGGGTTCATGTAACCATAGTTCAGCCATGGGCGGTCATCTGGTTCGGGATATTGGGATCATCGTTGATGGCGATATTTGGCGTGATAACTTCGATTTGGGCTGAGAAATTCGATCATGCCGCCGCGATTACCAATTTCGTCATCGCGCCGCTGGCGTTGCTATCGGGCACATTTTATTCGGTGGATAAATTGTCCCCAGCGTTTCAGGCGGTCAGCCATGCGAACCCGTTTTTCTATATCATCTCCGGATTTCGCTATGGCTTTCTGGGACAGTCTGATTCGCCCGTGATTATTGGCGCGATTGTGCTTTTGCTAGTCAATGTCGCCTTTGCGATGGGTGCTTATTATTTGCTAAAATCTGGATGGAAGCTGAAAAATTAGCGCCGAAATTACCCCGCTGGCATCCACGTTTGGCTTTGGCAAAATGGACCGATGCAACCTTTGACCACCAGATTGCCGGATTTGCCTTTATACACGACGGACCGATATGTTTTGCCGTTGCGGGCGTCGTAAATCTTTCCCTTCCACTGTGTACCGTCCGGGGTGAAATTAATTAGCACGTTACTTCCCAGTAATTTACGGCTGCGCAAGTTTTTATCTGGATTATTTTCATCGCGTTGATCCGCGCCCTTTGGCGGAGTGACCAGATATTTCGAAATCGTACCGCACATCGCCGCGCCGCACGGCGCGATTTTGATGACGGCTTCTTTTTCCTTCGGAACCCAGCTTCCGGTTATGGCAACAGGTGCGGCCATGGCTGCAGCCGGAATAGCAAATGCGGCAATGCATCCGATTGAAATATATTTATGCGAAAAATTCATATTTTGGTCCCTGACATCGATACGGCCTAGATTATTGCGTTTCGCATGGCAACGCGTTTGCGTTACATAATAGCGGTGCTAATGACATGCGTATGAACGATATATTACTCCATGACTATTTCCGCTCCTCCGCGAGTTACCGGGTACGCATTGCGTTAAATGTTAAAGGCGTGCCGTATACTGCTATTCCCACCAGCTTGATTGCAGGTGACCATAGAACAGCCGAATATATCGTGCGCAATCCGCAGGGTTTTGTCCCGATGCTATCGCTTGACGGACATGATTTTACGCAGAGTCTGGCCATAATCGATTATCTGGACGCCAATTATCCCGACCCGCCGATGGTATCATCCGATCCGGCAAAGCGGTCCAGAACATTGGCGCAAGCATTGGTGATTGCCGCTGATATTCACCCACTGAACAATCTGCGTGTGCTGCATTATTTGCGCGATGTTTTGGGGTTGGAACAGGACGCGGTGGACATTTGGTATCGGCACTGGATAGCACAGGGTTTTACCGCGTTAGAGGCGATGGCTCCTGAAACCGGGCTATTCGGCGGCGATTTGCCCAATATGGCCGATGTGTGTCTGGTGCCGCAAATGTATAATGCACGGCGTTTTCAAACACCGTTGGACCCGTTTCCCAATTTGGTGCGTATCGACGCGGCATTATGCGCATTGCCAGCGTTTATGGCCGCGCATCCTGATGCCGTGAACCCTGATAAATGAAATATACCGTTCTGATTTCATTGCCTTTACTGGCGCTTTCGGTGCCTGTATGCGCGCAATCGCCGACACGCAATATAACCGCCTGCACAGATGACGGAAATTGTTTTCAAGGGCAGCAGATCGTTGTAACGGGCGCGGCGCTGCCAGATCCGGTCGGCGATGCCGCCTATTCCATCCAGAAAATTGATCTTGAAAACAACGCGTCGCAGCGGTTGGAAAATGCTATTACGTCTGTTGCAGGACTGCAACAGTTCAGGCGTTCGGATGCGCGTTCAGCCAATCCTACCAGTCAGGGCATTACGATGCGCGGTCTGGGCGGGAACGCATCATCACGTGCAGTATTAATATTGGACGGCGTCCCGCAAGCCGACCCGTTTGGCGGCTGGATCAGTTGGCCCGGTTATGATGCGCTGCGCCTGATCGAGGCCCGCGTGCGGCGCGGCGGCGGCGCGGGATCGGATGGTCCCGGTGCATTGGCAGGCGCGGTGGAATTGTTTACAGACAGCATTGGCGGTGCGGATCGCAGTAATATTTCTGCCGATTATGGCAGCCGTAATGCCATGAATGCCCGCGCCTCGACCATCCAGACATTGGGTTCGGGCGTTGTTAGTGTCGCAGGCAGTTATGCGCGCGGTGACGGCTTTGTTCCGATCATCAAATCACAGCGCGGCAGCGTGGATCGCCCCGCCGGATTTGAAAGCGGCGGTGTCTCCGTTCGGGCTGTTGTACCCGTTGGCCGCGTCAATTTGCAAGCGGCTATGCGCGCCTTCACCGATGAGCGGTCACGCGGGTTCGAATTTTCCGACAGCCAAAATAGCGGCGTTGATGCCAGCCTTCGCTTGGCGCAAAATAATAGCGCATGGCAATGGAGCGCGCTGGGCTATGTACAGGTCCGCGAATTTGCGAGCCGTTTTGGCGGGGTGGCGGCGAACCGAAATTCAGTAAGCTTGACGCTCGATCAATTTTCGGTTCCGTCAACCGGAATTGGCGCGCGGTTCGAATTGCGGCCACCCGTGGGCGGCAATGCAGAGCTACGCATTGGCGGCGATTGGCGGCGTACAACCGGAAATACACGCGAAAATTTCTTTTTTTCAGGCACCGTTCCGGGCCGCAACCGCAATGCGGGCGGGGCAACCGATACGGTGGGCGGATATGCCGAGGCATCGTATAAATTCGCCGATACGCTTACGATTACGGGTAGTATTCGGGCGGACCATTGGCGCATTACAGATGGATTTCGCAAAGAGATCAACATCGGCGGCGGCAATGCTGGCAGCATCCGTTCCGATGATAGATTTGCCAATCGTTCGGGTTGGGAAAGTACAGGCAGAGCAGGCATCGCCTATCAAATCAGCCCCGATTTCAAACTGCGCGGTGCGGCGTATCAGGGTTGGCGGCTGCCCACATTGAACGAACTGTACCGTCCGTTTCGGGTGGGTGCAGATGCAACAGCGGCGAATGAATTGCTGACACCGGAACGGTTAAAGGGCGTAGACATTGGCGTGGATTATGAAAGGGACGAAGATCGTTTTTCGGCGACAATATTCATCAACCGTCTGGACGACGCCATTGCCAATGTCTCACTGGGCGCGGGGCCGGGCTTGTTTCCTGGCGTTGGGTTTGTCGCCGTTGGCGGCACTTACCGCAAACGGCAAAATCTGGATGCGATTGAAAGCAAAGGCCTGGAAATCGACTATTTTCGGAAAATCGGTGATGTCACGCTGCATGCCGGATATGCCTATGTTGATGCAAAGGTAAAAGGTTCGGGGGTGTCTGCGGCGCTGAACGCATTGCGCCCGGCACAGGTTCCGCGCCATTTTGGCAATGCCGGTATAAACTATGCCAGCGATAACTGGCAAATCGGCGCGAAACTGCGCTATATCGGTAGTCAGTTTGAGGATGATGCCAACCGCACGCGGCTTCGCGATGCATTTACCGCCGATGGTTCGGCATCAATCCGTGTTTCGGATAACCTGCGCTTTGAGCTGCGCGCTGAAAATCTGTTCGATGCGCAAGTGCAGGCGGCGATCAGCGGTAGTGGAGTTATCGAACGCACGTCGCCGCGCAGTATCTCGGCGGGAATATCGCTGGAAATATAAGGAAAACAATCATGCCGAGAGCAGATCTGATCCTAGCCGAGTTTCTTCCTTATCAGCTTTCGATTACATCCAATGCTGTCAGCGATTTGATTGCGCGCAGCTATCGCGGACGGTTTGGCCTGAAGGTACCGGAATGGCGGTTAATGGCGGTGCTGGGTGAACGTGACAGCGCGACGCAGCGCGATCTGGTTTCTGCAACCGCCATGGACAAGGTGAGCGTCAACCGTGCCAGCAAGGCGCTTGTCGAGCGCGGATTGATCGGACGTGCACCCAATGCCGCCGATGGCAGGTCTCACCATTTGGCGCTGACCACAACGGGCCGAGAATTATATGAACAGATTGTTCCGCTGGCGGTTTCCATCGAGGATGATCTGGAGCAAGCACTGGGCAAAGATGATGCGGTTTTGCTGGCAAGCATATTGCTAAAATTACGCGAACAGGTTGACCGGATGATTTAGGCTTCATGGCGATTTTATGCTGGTCAAAAATAGTTTCATTTGTTACTATATCGCAATTGATAAAATTTGGAGCTGCCATGACCGACCTTTTTGAAAACCCGCTTGGCCTTGACGGGTTTGAATTTGTCGAATTTTGCGCGCCGCAAAAAGGCATGCTGGAACCCGTATTTCAACGCATGGGGTTCACCCATATTGCGCATCACCGGTCCAAGGATGTTGATCTATGGCGGCAGGGGGAGATTAACCTGATCGCCAATTACGAAGCCAAAAGCCATGCGGCCTATTTTGCTGCGGAACACGGCGCATCGGCATGCGGTATGGCGTTTCGCGTGAAAAATGCGCAGGCCGCATATGCCGCAGCAATTGAGCGCGGGGCGGAACCAGTTGAAAGCCGCACGGGCATGATGGAGCTGCGCATTCCGGCGATTAAAGGCATTGGCGGGGCGTTGATTTATTTGGTCGACAGGTACGCCAAGGAAAATGGAGAGAGTGATCTGTCCATTTATGACATCGATTTTGTGTATCTGGACGGCGTTGACCGCCACCCCATCGGCGCGGGTTTCAAGCTGATCGATCATTTGACGCACAATGTTTATGGCGGCCGGATGGATTATTGGGCGAGATATTATGAACGGATATTTAACTTCCGCGAAATCCGCTATTTCGACATCAAGGGCGAATATACCGGGCTTACGTCAAAAGCGATGACCGCGCCTGACGGCAAAATCCGTATCCCGCTGAACGAAGAAGGCAAAGCGGGCGGCGGCCAGATTGAGGAATTTCTGCGCGCGTATAATGGTGAGGGTATTCAGCATATCGCGTTCATCTGTGATGATATTATCGCTTGCTGGGACAATTTAAAGGACATTGGCACGCCGTTCATGTCGCCCCCGCCCGGCAGCTATTATGACATGCTGGACGGACGTTTGCCGGGGCACGGGGAGCCTGTGGCGGAATTGCAAAAACGCGGCATATTAATGGACGGATCAACCGAAACTGGCGATCCGCGATTGTTGTTGCAGATATTCTCCGAAACGCAGGTGGGGCCAGTGTTCTTTGAATTCATCCAGCGCAAGGGCGACGAAGGATTTGGCGAGGGCAATTTCAAGGCCTTGTTTGAAAGCATCGAACGCGATCAGATTACGCGCGGCGTGTTGGAGGTGGCACAATGAGCGTTCCGTTTGCCCTGAATAAAATTCACCATGTTGCCTATCGCTGCAAAGACGCGAAAGAAACGGTGGACTGGTATTCTCGTGTGCTGGGCATGAAATACAAGAACGCGTTTAGCGAAGATCATGTGCCATCAACGGGCGCGTATGATCCATATATGCACGTGTTCCTGGATTGCGGCGGCGGCAATGTGCTCGCGTTTTTTGAATTGCCGAACCAACCCGAAATGAGCCGGGATTTGCAGACGCCGGAATGGGTGCAGCATTTGGCGTTCGAGGTTTCCGATCTGGATACGTTATTAACTGCCAAAGCACATATCGAGGGGCAGGGGGTTGATGTACTTGGCCCGACCTATCACGGTATTTTCAAATCCATCTATTTCTTTGACCCCAATGGCCACCGTTTGGAACTGGCCTGCAACATCGGCACGGCGGAGCAATATGCGGAACTGGAACGCGTCGCGCCGCTGATGCTGGACGAATGGAGCCAAACGAAAACCGCGCCGCGCCATGCCGATTGGTTACATTCGCCCGAATAATTCTAATTCGTTTTGGCCGATTTGCCAGATTTGGCAGATTTGATCGGCTTTTTGGCGGGGGTCACAGGGACGGGTTTGGGTTCATCACCGGCAATCGCGGGACGTCCGGTTCGCGGGGTTTCGGTTGCGGGCATCCGGCTTTCCAGCGGCAAAAGCCATGCGTTTGACGCGCTGCCAACGGAAATCTGGGGCTCTGACGATATAACGCCTAGCTGATTTTCCCAATCAAAGATCAACTTTTTTGCTTCTTTTACCGCGGCCTCAAGCGGCTGCGGTTTGCGGAACGCGTGGTTTATCATGGCATCACCAAAAAACGTCCAGTCGTTACCTGGATTGCATCCAAACGATGTCCGCTGCTGTGACGCGGCGGTAATGATAATGCTATCATCGCTTTGCATGGGGGGAATGAATATACCGGAATAACAGGCCGATATCATTATCAGACGCCGTTTTATGCCTAGTCCGTTTATCAGATTGGCCAGACGGGTGGGCGATACCATGCCAAAACCATCATCGCCGTCCTGATAGACGATTCCTGTTTTTGCGCTGCCGTGGCTTGTGGTGTACATGATCAAGACATCCTCGTTCAGATCCATCTTGGCCGCAACCGCCGCCAGTGCTGCGGCGATGTTGCTGGGGGAGCCATGCGCGGATTTTCCGTCATTGCCGCTGGTCAACAATATCGTTCGGCCTGCTCCATCAAACCGCCTGGACAAAACTTTTGCCGCCTCCCTTGCTTCGCGGGTGAATACAGGATCGGCATCCAGCCCGACAGCGATGATATATGTATCGATAATGCCCGGCTGCTGCGTCTGAAGCCCCGATATTTCCTGACCAAGTTTTTGATGCTGCGTCAGATACCATACCGCCGTGCGGCCTTGCTGCGTCGTAATGCCGTTTTCAGCAGAGCGGATTTCTGCGATGCTTTGTGAATTGCCGTTTTCAGGCAGTGCGATCAATACAAGCAGCGCCAATACCATAATGAAAATGCGCATCTAAACGTCGCCTAATAACCCAATGTTTCTTCATGTTGTCGCTTTGCACAGCGGCAGTGTCAAGGGGCGTTGCCAGCACCGCAAATTCGGTTCATGTATCGGCGATACCAACCAGAATATAAGGAACCGGAATGAAACTTGCTTCACTGAAATCGGGGCGTGATGGCCAGCTGGTGGTCGTTTCGGATGATCTGGCCTGGTATGCGGATGCATCGCATATCGCGCCGACGATGCAATCGGCGTTGGATAACTGGGATCATATTGCGCCATTATTGGCGGCGCTGGCCACCGATTTGGCGCATGAGGTTATTCCGATGATGCGGTTCCATGAACGGCTTGCCGATGCGCCATTGCCGCGCGCCTATCAATGGGCCGATGGCTCCGCTTACGTCAATCATGTCGCGCTTGTGCGGCAAGCCCGCGGGGCTGAACTGCCTGACAGTTTTTGGCATGATCCGTTAATGTATCAAGGCGGTTCCGATCACTTCATCGCCCCGCGCGATCCGATCAAATTGGCCGACGAAGCATGGGGATGTGACTTGGAGGCAGAGATTGTGGTGGTAACAGGGGACGTGCCGCAGGGCGTTTCTGCCGAAGATGCGCTCTCTTACGTCCGGCTGGTTGGCTTGGTCAATGATGTCTCGCTGCGCAACCTGATCCCCGATGAACTGGCCAAAGGGTTCGGCTTTGTACAATCCAAACCCGCCAGCGCGTTGTCTCCTGTGTTTGTTACACCCGATGCCCTTGGCGCATTTTGGCAGGACGGAAAATTGCACCGTACGCTGATGGTCGATTTGAATGGACAGGCATTTGGCCGCGCCGTTGCGTCGGATGATTGTACCTTTGGATTTGGCGTATTGATCGCACATCTGGCAAAGACGCGCGCTTTAAGTGCCGGAACAATTATAGGATCGGGAACTGTTTCTAACCGGGACAAAGACGGCGGCCCCGGCAAACCCGTTAGCGACGGCGGCCTTGGCTATAGCTGCATTGCAGAAATCAGGATGATTGAGCAGATCAAGGATGGCACGATGAATACGCCGTTCCTGAAATCAGGCGACGTCGTCCGTATCGAAGTACGTGACGACGCCGGCCATAGTATTTTTGGTGCAATCGAGCAGCAGGTGACCGCAGTTTAGATCACCTGCTACCTATCGTTTATTACTTGAACGCATCGCCGATGGAGCATGCTGCTGGACCCAAAATCACGATGAACAGGGTTGGCAGAATGAACAGGATCAGCGGGATGGTCATAATCGCGGGCAGGCGTGCAGCTTTTTCTTCGGCACGCATCATCCTGTCATTGCGGAATTCTGCGGAAAGCACACGCAATGCAGATGCCAGGGGTGTGCCGTATTTCTCGGTCTGGATCATGGTGGTCACCACCCCTTTGACCGCGTCAAGATTAACCCGGTAGGCCAGATTTTCAAATGCCATGCGGCGTTCGGTCAGGAAACCCAGCTCAATCGCGGTCAATGCAAATTCATCGCCCAGTTCAGGATAGCCCCGGCCCAATTCCTTGGCCACACGGTTAAATGCGGTATCAACGGTCAAGCCAGCCTCGGCGCAAATAATCATCAGATCGAGCGCATCGGGAAGCCCTTTACGAATTTCGTCAGTGCGTTTTGATACCAAATTGTCGAGGTAAATATCCGCCGCCTTAAAACCCGCAACAGCAGCAATGGCAAAAATGCCGAAACGTTTGATCGCGCTATAACTGGAGAAACCGTCGAGCAAATAGATATATATTCCCATTCCGCCGCCAATGATGATCGGCAACACTACGCGCGAGAAAATGATGACAACGGCCAGTTCTTTTTTACGAATTCCGGCCTGCGCCAGTTTTTGCTGCGCTTTTTTAATGTGATCTTCTTGTAAGATGTTCATCGATGACAACCAGCCGCGTATGCGGTCGGTTGTATCGGTGCTGCGGACCAGCTTGGCGCGTTTTTTTGATGTTGAAGCCGAAATACCCACTTTCAATTGTTCGCGGCGATCCACCAGCGCCTTGACGCGTTTCTGCATGGGATCGGCAGCAAACAACGCGGCGTAAACCGCCATCAATGAAATCGCACATCCCAGCACCGACAATATAGTCGCCACGGTGTAGATATCGACGCCCATCAATTCGGGTCTGGCTGTGGCAAAAAACATTACAATATCCCCAGACTAAATTTCAAAGCTGACCATTTTGGACATGATGAACACGCCCGCGCTCATCCACGCGGCACCAATTAAACCGGCAACCATCAGGCGTGGTTCGTAAAAGAACCCAGCCAGATATTTCTGGTTCACCATCCAGATCATACCGAACACGAAAAACGGCAAGGATCCAACGATATAGGCCGATGCCTTTGATTCAGACGACATGGCACGAATTTTCATCTTCATCTGCGCGCGTTTGCGCAAAACGTCGGCCAAACCGGCAAGCGTTTCAGCCAAGTTACCGCCTGTTTCGCGCTGGATTGCCAGTGTAATAACGAAAAACTGGAACTCTGCCGTGCCAAGACGGTCGGCGGTTTCCTGCAAAGCGTCTTCCATTGCTTTACCGATTTTCACTTTTTCACTAACCAATTTGAATTCTTCGCCGACGGGCCCTGGAACTTCTTTGGCAACAATATTAATGGTTTCGCCGACGGGCAGGCCGGATTTAAGGCCGCGCACCAGCAACTCGATTGCATCGGGAAAATTAGCTGTAAACATTTTGATGCGTTTGTTGATTAGGAATCCCACGACCATGTGCGGCAATCCAAATCCGATAATTACTCCTGCGCACAGAGCGAGCAGGAACGGCAAACCCTTAATCAGCATTCCGCAAAAAAGGACAAAAGAAATTGCCCCCGATGCGTACATATATTGCGACAGCACCCAGGTTTTACCTGTTTTGGCCAGCCGCATGCGGATTTTGTTGGCCGGGCTGATTTTCTCACCCGTGTTGAAGATCAGGTTGCGGCGCTGGGAAACGACTTTGCGAAGCTGTGCCTCAACGCGGCTATCGGCGCTTTCTGAATGCCTTAACTTGAGTGCGGTTAAGCGGCGCGTACCCGATTTACCCGAGGACGAACCGAAAAAAGCATATGCCAGCAATCCGATTATAAGGAACGCTCCGGAACCTAAAATTAGCATTTGAGAATTCATCAGCATTTGCCCTGCGGTTGCTTGTTTGAAACCAACATAAAGTCGGTCATATTATTTTTCAGCTTTGGCGGCTTTTTTCTCGGACGGTTTTGAGAAAAAAGACATAATACCGCCGCCCGATTTTTTCTTTGTTTTCCCGGCATCATCACCATCGTCATCGCTCATTGCGCCCTGAATCTCGTTTGCAAGACTTGCGATTGCGACAGAGACTTTGCTGCCTTTGACGGCTTCAACAATTGGCTTGCCGATTTTGGCTGCTTCAGCGACGCTTTTTGGATCATAGGGGATGAGCAAATCGATTTTCTGTTCGATTGTGGCTTCAAAATCCTTACGCGAGATTTCTCCTGCAATATTTTGCATTTTATTGACCACCACAAATGCCTTGCACTGCGGTGCGTTTGATTTCAGCCAAGCCAATATACGTATCATATCGCGTGCGCCGGACAGGTTCAATTCGCTAACGATAACCACCGCACTGACATCTTGTATCAAATGCGGATATGCGATCAGCATATGCCGGGGCAGATCAATCACCGTGTTTTCAAATGCCGCGCGGAATTCTTCCTGCAATTGATAAAATGCCGAACCATCCGACATGATCGGGCTGTTGATCGGGGCCTCAGCCGACAAGATTGACAGCTTCTCGTTGGCTTTTATCATTGCGCGTTCGATGAACAATCCGTCGATACGGCTTGGATTGTCGATGGCGTCTGTCAAACCGCGGCCCGGTTCAAGGTCCATGATAAGCGCGCCGGTGCCAAAATGCACATCCAGATCAAGCAACCCAGTGGGCATCGACAAACGGTCAGAAAATGTCCACGCCAGCGATGCTGCAACTGTGGAAGCGCCTGTACCGCCGCGTGTCCCGATAACTGCTGTCGAAACATGGGCACGGCCGCCTGCGCCATCATCGGTTTTGGGGGCATGCAATATGGTGTGGGCATGCGCAATTGAATCGCGCAAAGCGTCTGGGCTCAACGGTTTTAGCAGATAATCCTGTAGGCCGGATAACAGCAGGTCACGGTACAGGCGGACGTCATTAACCTGTCCAACCGCAATCACCACTGTGCCAGGCTCGCATACTTCAGCCAGCGAATTGATATCGTTGATCGGATCACCTGATTCAGACAAATCGACCAGCAGGATTTGTGGGCTAGACGAAACCGACAGCGACTGGACCGCATTGCGCAGCCCGCCCTTGAATGCCTTTTCCTGGCTCCAGCCCATTTCATCGCAAACCGAACGGATGACGTCCAATGTCATATCGTCGCAAACAAAGGCGGTGAACGGATCGCGGTTGCCGGCAATACTTGTCTTAAACGGCGCGTTCATCATTTACCTCCATTGGTTTTGGCACGTTGCGCGGACACAGCACGTGTGCCGGAATTGCTGTCCAGTTTTTCATTGTTGCGTCCGCGAACAAAGTCCTCTGGATCGGCAATCATGGCCGCCATATTGCTGTTGATTGCGCAGCCATAATTGGGGTGGTTGGAATTATTATAATTGCGGTCATCCGTTTTGCTCCAATTCGGGCAATTGGGAACAGATGCCGAAGAACGTGTTACTACGATGCGGTATGTTCCCGGTGTCACGCGGCCTGCCGTAAGCGGCGCGGTATCGTTCATTATAACGCCAAACTCGGCGGTCATTTCAGCAACGGTTTGCGTTGCCGCTGCGTTGGCATAACCATCGCCAAAATCAATCGCCACGCGGTCGCCATAGCCAAGTTTCATGGCGTCCAGCCACTCACCCAAGCGTACTTTTTCACTTCCAGCAATGCCGTATGTTGGATCACCGTTAACATCAATCGCATAATTGGTGCGTTCAACCACGGGTTGATTGACCGAGTAAACCGACGTGTTTGCACCCATCGAGCTGCAACCGGCCAGCACAATGCTAAGCGATGCGGCGATCAGGAATTTAGTCTTCATCATGGTATTTCTCCTGAAAATAGGTGCTTATTGATCGAATGAGAAACCGGGGTTGGATGCTTGCGCCGTTGCAGTCGGTGCTTTTTTAGAAATTGCAGGCGCGCCGGGTGCGACTGATCCGAACTCTGGACCGTTTGCCTCGGCTGCGACTGTCGGCATCGGGCGCGTGTCGCCGCCAGTGCGTGAGGCGACCTTGCCAAGCAAAACACGTTCCAGATCGTTGGGAGAATTGAAGCCGTCCGTTGGAAGCGTGATCTCGCTGTCTGACACCGGCTTCACCAAATAAGGCGTAACAATTATCATCAGTTCGGTTTCGCTGCGCCGCCAGCCATTGGATTTAAACAATGCGCCCAGTATGGGAATATCGCCCGCGCCGGGCATTTTATCTACAGAACTGGAGGTTGTGTTTTGCATCAGGCCCGCGATCATGAAGCTTTGACCCGAGCCAAGTTCCACAGTAGTATCGGCCATACGCTGCGTAATCGCCGGAATTTCCGTTCCGTTGATCCGCACTGCGCCTTGTGACGAAATTTCCGAAACTTCTGGGCGGACGCGCAATGAAATACGGCCATCGGAGAGTACAGTTGGCGTGTATTGCAAACTTACCCCAAAATTCTTGAATTCAACACCAATGGCTCCAAGGCCCGATGAAACCGGGAAAGGATATTGGCCGCCTGCGCGGAATTCTGCGGTTTCGCCAGATACCGTGGTCAAATTCGGTTCGGCCAGCGTAGTTATTAAACCATTACGTTCGGCCAGATCAAATGCTGCAGCCACATCAATGCCGAACATCTTTCCAACGGTGCCTAATAGATTTATGCCGCCGGGGTTTTTGAAGGTAAATATTTCGCTTCCAGCGGTGGTCGTCGTTGCTGGAACGATTGTTCTGTCAATGAAATCGCGGCCCCGTCCAAAGTTGTACAATCGTCCACCAGGCCCCGTGCTATCGAATGTTTGCAGATTACCCGAAATTTCTTTGGCGAGCGAACGGCTGACTTCGGCAATGCGGACACGCAAATTTACTTGCAGCGGCGTCGCGTTTTTCAGGCGGCTGATAACAGTTGTACCAGGCGAAAATGCCTCGACCAGTTTGACCGCTTCTTCGGCGTCCTCTGGCTGGGCAACAGTGCCGGTTAACAATACCGAACCGTTCATTGTTGTAATCTGGATTTTGGCTTCTGGCATGGCAAGTCCAAGCATCTGGTCCAGCGAGTCAAGATTCTGGCCCACGCGGATGATGGCGCGGAAAACCGTTTTACCTGCCGCATCAGTGGCATAAAATGTTGTCTCGCCGGAACCTTTGCCCAGGATATACAGTTGCCGTGCAGATTTTACTTCGACATCTGCAACGCTTGGATTTGATATAACCACGTCGGTAATCGCGGTTGGCAGGTTCAAT
>JANOKA010000120.1:0-9417 GCA_031418995.1 Sphingomonadales bacterium
CACCCCTTTAATGCCGCACGCGACCGCTGCATGGCTTGTTGACAATACCGCGCTTGCGTTCCCGCAAATCGCCGAATTCTGCGGCATTCACATATTGGAAGTACAGGCGATGGCCGACGATATGACCGGTTCGAAATATACAGGTCGCGATCCCGTGCACGCCGGCGAGCTGGCCATGGACGAGATTGAAAAGGGTCAGGCAAACGAGGATTATGTCCTGAAAATGAGCAAAGGCCCCGATCAGGTCCGCCGCACCAAAGGTCCGCGGTATACGCCGGTGTCTAAACGTCAGGATAAACCCGACGGTATCGCATGGCTGCTGCGCAACCACACCGAAATTTCTGACGGCGCGATTTGCAAGCTGATCGGAACAACGCGGCACACTATCGGTGCGATCCGCGACCGTTCACATTGGAATATAGCCGAAATTCAGGCGAAGGACCCGGTAACTTTGGGCCTGTGTTCGCAGCGCGAGTTGGACGCGTTAGTCGCCAAGGCCGCGAAAAAAGCGGGCATCGACAACACTGTTGTCGACGACACCCGCCTGGGCAGTGATCGTGAGGCGCTGATTGAAGAGCTGCGGGCCGAACGTACCGAAGCGGCACGCAAAGCCGAAGCCTTGCTGAACGGCGAAGAAGAGGTTGCCGACAAAGTTGAGCTGACCGCAGATACGTTGTTCAAGAAATAGGGTACGTAGGGATTATAACAACACCGTGTAATCGTATTGCGAGTAAAACGAAGCAATCCAGAGCAGCGTATACCGCCCGAGATTGCCGCGCTTCGCTCGCAATGACGAAATTTTTGGATCACCTGCAACGAATTGACGTAAGGTCACCATTGCCTTAATCGCGCAGTTAAGGCACGTCTTCTTTATGACCACAAACGTAACGCCGTCTGCTCCGCCCGCCTATGACATGTCGTTGACCGATCACGGGTTTGAGGCGACGGAGTTTCGCGGGCTTACTTATCCGATGGGCGATCATGCGCCGGGCTATGGCGAAGTCACTGCGCTGGCGGGTGACATCGGTTGGACGCGGATGCCGGTGCCGGGGAATTTGAACCATATCAATTTATGGCTGCTGGATGATGATGCTACTGTAAAAGGCGGCTATGCCATTGCTGATACGGGCCTGTTCATGCCGCCCACGGTCGATGCGTGGAAAGCGATGTTTGATGGCGCGCTGTCGGATAAGAAACTGACGCGGATTTTTGTGACGCATTTCCATCCCGATCATGTCGGCTGTGCGGGGTGGCTGGCGAACAAGTTCAAGGTTCCGGTTTGGATGAACCGTACTGAATGGATGATGGCGCGGTTGATGATTAGCGATCAGCGCGATGCCCCTCCCGAGGAGGTTTTAACACGGCGCAAATCATACGGGTATGATGATGCCAGGATTGAAAAAATGCGCGTGGCTGGATGGGGCAATTCTGCGCGTGCGGTATCGCGTTTGCCGACCAATCATATCCGCATGGATGACGGCGATGTCGTGCGTGTGGGCAAGCGCGACTGGACGGTCATGACAGGCGGCGGGCACACCCCTGAACATGCCTGCATGACCGATTATCATAACGGCGTGATTATTGCCGGGGATCAGATTTTGCCGCGGATCACATCCAACGTGTCGATTATGGATACCGAACCTGATGCCAACCCGCTGGCGGAATGGTTGGCGTCGATTGATAAGTTCAAGGCGGCGTTGCCCGATGATATGCTGGTTCTGCCTGCGCATGGTTTCCCGTTCAAAGGCGTGATCGCGCGGCTGGAAAAACTGGCCGAGGGGCATCATGAAAGGCTGGACGAACTGGAGGCGGCACTGCGCACCAAAGAAATGCGCGCCGTCGATACGTTTCAGTTACTATTCGGACGGCCAATTGATGACAGCATTTACGGGCTGGCCACTGGAGAGGCGGTTGCCCATTTGCGCTATCTGGAACGGGCGGGGCGCGCAAAACTGGAAATGCGGGACGGTGTCGGCTGGTATCGTGCAGGATAGGCTGCATTGAATTTTTCGCGCCTTGCGCTGTCAAAATGCACCGCTTACAACGGTGTCAGCAAACAGGTCGCCGCAACCCGGCATCACGTTAATTCAGCAGGAACCTATGTCACATAACCGCTTCGATTGGTCAAAATCCTATCTACACCCATCCGGTTGGAACATGGATTTTCCGCCATTGGCGCTGCATCAGATGTTTTTCGACAGCGCAGAGCTGCGTGGTAACGCGCCAATGCTCGACTTTCTAGGCCGTAAATATAGTTATGCGCAGGTTGCTGCATCGGTGCGCCGCGTGGCAAAGGGATTGCAGGACAGGGGCATTGGCAAGGGCGATCATATCGGGCTGTATCTGCCCAATGTGCCGCATTATGTTGCGGTCTATTATGGCGCGCTGGCGGCTGGCGCGACGGTGGTGAATTTTTCGCCGCTGTATACGGTGGACGAATTGTCGCAGCAGGTGGCGGACAGCGGGACGCGCCTGTTGTTCACGGTATCGGCGGCGGCGTTGCTGCCCACTGCGCTGAAAGTATTGGACGCATCTGCGCTTTCGGGATTGATCGTGGGCAGCATATCGGAAGCCTTGCCCAGATTAAAAGGGCTGGCGTACCGCGCCTTCAAACGAACCGAAATCGCAGCGATCCCCGGCGACAGCCGAATCACGAAATATGCCGATCTGACAGCCAATGATGGCGATTACACGCCCCGGCCCTGCGATCCGGTGAACGATATTGCGTTGCTGCAATATACCGGCGGCACGACCGGAACGCCCAAAGGCGCAATGTTAAGCCACCATAATATCACTGCGAACGCGCGGCAGATCAACGCGATCGACCCCCATTCGCGCCTCAATAATCCGGCCAGTCCGGGCGAAGACCGGATATTGGGCGTGTTGCCATTTTTTCACGTATTCGCCAATGCCACCGTGCTGAACCGTACTGTAAACAATGGCGGCGAAATAGTCATGCTGCCGCGCTTTGATGCCAAGCAGGCGCTGGCTGCGATTAACCGAACCAAAGTAACATCGCTGCCGGGCGTGCCGACCATGTATCAGGCATTGCTCGATTGCAGCGATATCGGGAAGACGAATTTTACGTCATTACGCGCCTGTATTTCGGGCGGAGCGCCATTATCGGCAGAACTGAAAGCCAAGTTCGAGGCGCGGACGCAGGCTATAGTCATCGAAGGTTACGGCCTGACCGAAAGCAGCGGCGTGGTGTCTTGCAACCCATATGAAGGCGCAGGAAAGGTGGGTAGCATCGGTCAACCTGTGCCGGGAACCAATGTAATTTTGCTGGATAAAGAAGATCCCTCAAAACCCGCGCCCGTTGGCGAGCCGGGGGAACTCGCATTTTCAGGACCGCAAGTGATGCGCGGGTATTGGGGCCGCCCCGATGCCGACGCGCAGGTTTTTGTGGGGGACTATCTGCGCACAGGTGACGTCGCCACAATCGATGATGAAGGTTTTATCAAAATTGTTGACCGGATAAAGGATATGATTGCCGTTGGAGGGTATAAGGTTTTCCCCAGCCAGATCGAAGAAATCCTGTACCAGCATCAGGCCGTGCGCGAGACGCTGGTTATCGGCGTGCACGACGATTATATGGGCGAACGGCCCAAGGCATTTGTAACGCTGAACGATGATATGGATATTTCCAGTGATGATTTGATGGCTTGGCTGAACCCAAAACTGGGCAAGCACGAACGCGTCAGCGCGATTGCAGTGCGCGGCGCCCTACCCAAAACGATGATCGGCAAACTGGATCGCAAAGCATTGCGCGCAGAGGAATTGGGTTAGGCAATTCGCGTTGACAGTAAGTTTATCCGTTCGTGCTGAGCCTATCGAAGTACCTAATACGCAACCTGTGCTTCGACAGGCTCAGCACGAACGGTATTAGGTGGGTTTAGCTTTGGTCCTTTTCCGACCCCATAGAGCCCAACCCAGTCAATCGCAGGTTGAACCCGTTCCGGCCTCTAAATCCAGACAGCGTCCGTCAAATTCGCCTGCCGCCACAGGAAGGGAAATCAGCGCAGCCAATGTCGGTGCGATGTCGACCGTTTCCACCGATAACGGCTGTTCAAAGCGCGCCATATCTTTGTGCCAGAATAATATCGGCACGCGGCGGTCATAATCCCATACGCTGCCATGCGTGGCGACATAGCCTTTGGTTCCATCCGGTATGGGTGTGATATGCGGTTTCAACGCGACAAAGAAATCGCCGGACTTTGCCGGATTAAACGACGCGCGCACGCGTTCCAATATGCTCCATGTTTCGGGCGGAGCGTTTGGCACGGTGGCAGCGGCAATTTGCGCTTTGGTAAACACATGTGCGACCATGGGATGCGCCCGGTATGCCGCCAATGCGGCTTTCATGACCTTGGCCTTTTTCGGACCTTTCAGGCTCAGGTCGATCCACACATCACCAATACCGCCGCCGTGTAACGGCTTAACCTTTAACTTCATTGCTTTTGCAATCTCTGCGCCTACCGCATCTGGCGCTGCGGATGCCAGCACGCGCTGCGCATCTGGCACGGCCAATTCGCGCAGCCGTTCGGGCAAGTCATGACCGCCATGATCGGCGGTCAGCACGACGGTATAATTGATCGCAGCATTGTCCAGCCGCGCAAATAATCCTTCCAGACTTTTGTCGAGCGCCAGCATTTGCGCGCACATTTCGCTGCCCGATGTGCCGTAAACATGACCGATATAATCAGTCGCCGATGCACCCACCGATAAAATGTCCGTAGCGCTTCCTTTGCCCAATTGCATGTCGATGGCGATATCGCCTGCCAAAGTAATCACTGCGCTGTCAAACGACGGCGTTGCTCGCCATCCGCGTACATCGCCGCCCTTGCGTTCAAACCGCCCGTCACCGACGCTTTTACCATTGCCCAGCGATATGGCACGCGCATGGTTACTGCAAAATGCGGGCAGGGCAACCGCGCCGCTGCCTGCTGCAACCTCTGACGCCGCCGCAGCATTTGCTTTTGTCACTGCATTTGGCATTTTACGGTCAGTATAGGATTCAAATCCCTTGCCGCTCCACCACCAAAGCTCGTCGACATTGCGGCCGCCCATCATCACGGCGGCGCGGTCTTTACCCGCCACAGAAACCACGCGGGATGCGGGATTGGCTGCTTTCATCCGCTCTCCCAAAGTAGCCACTTTCAGATGCTTGTCCGATACCGTGTATTTTGACGAAGTGGACCCCGGAACGGTTTCATCCTCGGCGCAGTATACGGTTTTGTCTTCGCGCTGAATGCTCAGATCAATCCAGTCATTGGCGATAATTCCGGCCCGGCCCGGGCGTACGCCGGTTAATATGGTCGCATGGCCGGGGCAGGTTTCGGTGGCCGACTGGCTTTGATACCCCGACGGGAAAACTGCGCCGCGCTGCAATCGTTTCAGGCCGCCCGTAAATTCTCCGCGATATTCTGCAAACAAATCGGCTGAAAACTGGTCCACGGAAATCGCGACAATCAATTTGGGCGGTCCGCTTTCGGCGGGCACAATGACAGGGGCAGGCGCGCTGGTATAAACCGTCGTTTGCGCGATCAAGGGCGTTGCTGCGGATAAAAGCAATATCGCGGTGGTAGAAATCGTGGTTCGCAACATATAATCCTCAATCTGTTTAGGCTTTCGGCAGCATAGCCCTCCGCATTGCCTTTGGAAGCGTTAGTTTGCAATTTAGTGACAGTGACAGTGACAGTACCAGTGACTGGCTGGTGTCTCCGATGAAATTTGGATGCAGCGCGATTATTTTACAGGGCAATGCATCCAAATGACAATGGCCAGCGTTCCTTGGACGCTACTAGCAATAATCTAAAGGGACAAAATACATGAAATTCACCAAAAGCCTGGCAATTTCTGCCGCATCATTTGGTCTGTTTGCCGCACCTGCAATGGCGCAAACAGGCAGCAATGACTGGCAAGGCGGGTATATCGGTGCATCGGTTGGCGCGCATATCCAAGGCAGTGACAAGGGCGAAACCGTCTTGTTTGATACCAACCGCGACGGAACCTTTGGTGATACCGTGCGAAATGCAGCGGGTGCGGACGCGTTTTCACCCGGTTTTTGCAATGGCGCAGCCAATGGCCGCACGCCTGCGGAAGGTTGCGCAAAGGATAAAGACAAAATCGCCTTCACTGTGCGCGCCGGATATGACATGCAAAACGGCAATATGGTATACGGCGTTGTTGTCGATGCCGGAACATCGGAAACCCGCGACAGCGTATCCGCGTTTAGCATAACGCCTGCATTTTATACCCTGACCCGCGAAATCGACTATACTGTGGGTGCACGCGTGCGCGCCGGTTATGTTGCTGGCCCTGCATTGCTGTATGCCACGGGCGGCGTTGCCTATGCACGTATCGACAACAGCTTCACCACCAGCAACACCGCCAACAGCTTTGCCGATAATGGCAAAACTGGCAGTTTCGGTTATTCTGTTGGCGGCGGCGCAGAGGCTAAAATTGCGCAAAACGTGTCGGTTGGTCTGGAATATCTCTATACCAATTTCACCAAGGATAATTACCGCGTCAACGTTGGCCCCGGCACTGCGGCGGCAACCAATCCGTTCCTACTGGTATCGGGCGGCACCGATTTCCGTCGTTCAGATAAAGACTTCGATTCGCATGGCGTAAAATTGAACCTGAACTTCCGGTTCTAATCATAATCAAGCTGGCCCAGAACCATGGGTCGCAAGGGGAGATGCCGGAGCAATCCGGCGTCTCTTTTTTGTTGGTATGGGGATGTTAAACGGCAATCCAGGGATTGATGGCATCAACAGAAATATGTTTGAAGTCCTTCATGTTGCGGGTGGCTACAATATGACAATTTTCGCATCCAATTGCTGCGACTTGCGCGTCAATAACATCAATATTATGTTTGTTCGACAACGCTTCTGCAACAAGATCACCGTATATTAAGACCGTTGTAGACCCAAAAGCATAGGTGCGGTCCCTATGTTGCAAGCGCCACTCGGTAAAACGCCGACTTAACATTTCACGGCGTTTGCCGACTGGTAGCTTTGCAATGCCAAAAGCAATTTCGCCCAAAGCAGGCGCTGCAAATGCAATGTCATCGGCATGCTGCTCATACCATTTTTTTACGTTAATGTCGCAGCTGTCCTTCATCAATTCGGATAGGACGTTTGTATCGAGTAGAAACACAGGCTGAGCTTTAACTAAAGATCAATGCCGCGGTGCGGCTTTCTGTTCTGTTTAATCGATGCCTCCATCTCTGCAATTGCACTGTCAATATCCGTGCCCGCACCGATAGATTGTACCCGTTTTAAAAATGCAGCCGGACTTTGCTTCGGATGGCGATTGGCATAGGCAACCAGCGCATCCTCGACAATTGCATGAATAGGCCGCTTTTCCTTGGCGGATAATTCATGCGCAAGGTCACGTGCTTTGGCGGAACGAACCGATAGTTGAGGTGCTGTCATATCCTTTGTCTATCATCTTGATGGCAAGATGGCAAGATGGCAAGATGGCAATAGCCTAGCGATGCTATAAGCCAAATAAAAAGGCGCGCAGAATTTTCACTCTGCACGCCCACAAAATTGTTGAAAAATGATGCTGGCCCTAGATTAAGCCGCCTTCGCTCTCGATTGCTTCTTACGCTCGTTGGGGTCAAGGAACCGCTTGCGCAGCCGGATGTTTTTCGGCGTCACTTCAACCATTTCGTCATTATCGACATAGGCGATCGCTTGTTCCAGCGTCATCCGCCATGGCGGGGTAAGGCGGATGGCGTCGTCTTTGCCGGTGGAGCGGAAGTTGGTGAGCTGTTTGGATTTCATCGGGTTGACTTCCAGATCATCGGGCTTTGCGTTTTCGCCGATAATCATGCCTTCGTATAAGGCCTCACCCGGACTAACCATCAGGATGCCGCGTTCTTCCAATGGACCAAGAGCGTAGGCAACCGCCTCGCCAGCGCCATTGGAGATTAACACGCCGTTTTTGCGGCCATCGATATTGCCCTTATGCGGACCATATTTTTCAAATAAACGGTTCATGATGCCCGTGCCGCGCGTGTCGGACAGGAATTCGCCGTGATACCCGATCAGACCGCGTGATGGCGCGCTGAAAGTGATGCGGGTTTTGCCGCCGCCCGATGGCCGCATGTCGGTCAATTCGCCCTTACGGATCGCCATTTTTTCAACAACTGTGCCCGAATATTCATCGTCCACGTCGATCACGACGGTTTCATAGGGTTCCGTTGGCTTGCCATGGTCATCTTCGCCAAACAGCACGCGGGGACGCGAGATGCCCAGTTCAAAACCTTCGCGGCGCATGGTTTCGATCAATACGCCCAGTTGCAATTCGCCCCGGCCAGCTACTTCGAAACTGTCCTTATCTGCGCTTTCGGTAATACGAACCGCAACATTGCTTTCGGCTTCGCGCATCAAACGGTCGCGGATCATGCGGCTGGTAACCTTGTCGCCTTCGCGGCCAGCCATCGGGCTGTCATTCACGGCAAAGCGCATCGACAATGTTGGCGGGTCAATGGGCTGTGCGTGCAATGGCTCGGTTACGCTGGGTTCGGCAATCGTATCGGCCACAGTCGCGGTGGTCATACCTGCGATTGAGATAATGTCGCCCGCCTTGGCTTCTTCCACCGGAACACGCTCCAATCCGCGGAATGACATGATTTTCGAGGCGCGGCCCGTTTCAACGATCTTGCCTTCGGGGCTAAGCGCATGGATTTGCTGGTTCAGTTTAACCGTGCCCGACAGGACCAGACCCGTTAATATGCGGCCCAAAAAGTTATCACGGTCCAGCAAAGTGACGAGCATTTTGAATTCGCCATCAACATCTGCCTTTGGCGCGGGCACGTGGGCGACGATGGTTTCAAACATCGGGGTCAACGTACCTTCACGCAGCGACGGATCAATCGAGGCATAACCATTGCGGCCCGATGCGTATAGCACGGGGAAATCAAGCTGTTCATCGGTGGCATCAAGCGATACGAACAGGTCGAACACTTCATCCAATACTTCCTGAATACGTTCGTCCTGACGGTCAACCTTGTTTACCACAACGATGGGGCGCAGGCCGAGCGCGAGGGCTTTGCCGGTCACAAACTTGGTTTGCGGCATCGCGCCTTCGGACGCGTCAACCAACAGGATAACGCCGTCGACCATCGACAATATCCGTTCCACTTCGCCGCCGAAATCGGCGTGTCCGGGGGTGTCGACGATGTTGATACGGTTGCCTTCCCACTCGACCGACGTACATTTCGCCAGAATCGTGATGCCGCGTTCTTTTTCCAAATCGTTAGAATCCATCGCACGTTCTTCGATCCGCTGGTTATCGCGGAACGTGCCGGATTGGCGGAACAGCTGGTCAACAAGGGTGGTTTTGCCATGATCGACGTGGGCAATGATAGCGATATTACGCAGTGACATTTTGATATAAGCC
>JANOKA010000121.1:0-9286 GCA_031418995.1 Sphingomonadales bacterium
TTTCAGCAACCGGATTTGGTCGTCGGTATCGATGATCGTGAAATTGCTTTGCAGGCCGATCAGTTCGGCATGACGGCGCAGCATTTTTGCGCCGATGGAATGAAATGTCCCCAGCCAAGGCATTCCTTCGACCGCATCGCCAATCATCCGGCCAATGCGTTCCTTCATCTCCCGCGCCGCTTTGTTGGTGAAGGTAACGGACAGGATTTCAGACGGCCACGCCAGCCGTGTCGCAATAATTTGCGCCAACCGCGCCGTCAGCGCCGCTGTCTTGCCCGTACCCGCGCCAGCCAGCATCAACACGGGGCCTTCGGTCGTCAACACCGCCTCACGCTGCGGCGGGTTAAGGCCCGACAGCCACGGGGGATCGTTGGCAGGCGGCGCGTTTGGCAAGGATTTGGTCGAAGTGTCGGTCACCCGCGAACGATTAGAGAACATGGGGGACAAGGGCAAGAGGCGTAAAAAGTAGACATTGCAATTGTTCTTATTATGTTCTAAATAACGGAACGTGAAATTCACTTGCTTGCAACAGCATAATATTGGAATAGATCAAAAAAAGGGGATATCAATGCTAAAAGCGATTAGTCTGTTTTCCGGTGCAGGAGGTTTAGATATAGGTTTGCAAATGGCAGGTATCGAAACCGTTGCTTCGGTTGAACTCGATAAACATTGTGCAAATACATTACGGCATAACACAAGTTCTATGGTTTTTGAGGGTGATGTACGAAATTTTGAGCCTAAGTCCGTTATGAATGCTGTCGGATTGCAACAAGTTGATTTGCTTCATGGCGGCCCTCCTTGTCAGCCATTTTCGCAAATCGGCGCACGCAAGGGACTAGAGCACAGAGATGGCTTTTTGTTATTTGAAATGGTCCGTTGGGTTAAAGAAATACGACCACGTGCTTTTGTTATCGAACAAGTTAAGGGTTTGATGAAGCACGGCAGTGCGTTTGAACAGCTACGTACTGAGCTGACTTCACTGGGATATCATATTGACTGGAAGATTTTGAATTCAGTCAACTACGATGTAGCGCAAATGAGGGAGAGAGTATTTATAGTTGGCTCACGAGATAATTCAGTCAACTTGGAAAATTGGATTCAGAAAAGCTTGCCGTCGAAAACTGTTGGTTCTGTAATCGCCGATTTGCCTTCTCCAGAAACGGAAGTTGTAGCCAATCATTTTGATAAAACACCAGCGCGGGATAGAGAACGAATTTCATATGTAAAAGAAGGTGAATGGCTTTCTAAATCCAATGCACCTGCTGATATTGTAAATCGTTTGACGCGCAAAGATACCACGAAATTTCGTCGTTTGGCTAGAGAACTTCCATCATTGACCCTTAGATGTGGCGAGATTTTTTATCATCCTTTGCAAAACCGCTACTTAACGCCTCGAGAATATATGAGAATTCACGGCTACCCGGATACACATATATTATCTGGCCCGATTCGAGGAAGAACTGGTCAAGTAACTAATCTAGATCAACATCGGCAAATTGCAAATTCAGTTCCTCCTCCGCTAGCAAAAGCAGTGGGACGTGCTGTTTTGGAAAATATTTTGTGCCTGTAGTCGGAGAGTTATTTGGATTTCCTTTTGGTTCACCAGAATCTTTTGCTGGAATATCTGAAGCGAAATGTCCGTTTACACAAGCAAGGTGTGATGGCGGCGGAAATCGGGATATGGCAAATGTCGCTTTGGCTAACGATAGCGGCCTACGCTCTCGCTTTAGTGGGAATGTAATTAAATCTGGTTCAGTGTCTTGTGCAATTTGCAGTGTAGGTATGAGTGGTTCGCTTAAAATTATCTGTCCACGGCGGCTACTAAATTTCGGACCGAATGGATTTTCTACCCAACATTTAGAGTTGATAAGATTGCTTTGTCATACTGCTGGCTTCAGTAAGGGAGCACAGATTGATTTTTGGAGCGAAATCAGTTTAAGTTTTAAACATGAAAATCTTAAGTTTCAGTATCGATTAGATTATTTACTGCGAGAAGTTTTGCCAAACGGAGAGCACGGGGCTCCCATAATTGTTGAAATTATGACATGCTCAACAAGTGGAGGGAATAAGTCGTTGGGTACAGATATTCAAACTGCATTTCGAAAAGCACTTTTAGCCAACCAAGGTGACCGGGTTGATTGCCCAGGTATAAATATCAGACAGGTATGGGCCCGAATGGCTAGCCAACTTATTGTCAAATCTGAAGCTGCCTTGGCATGGGGCGGTAAAACAATTTGGGTCGTACAAGATACATTAACGAACTATATGGAGAATAATACAGGGCTTAGGCTTGGTGAAATGCAGTCAGGACTTGCCGATGAGGTCAACATCATTGCTGCGTCAAGCGATGTAACTCTAGCACCTAAATTATATTCTGGGCCTATATCTAGTGCATTAAATACCGAGCCGAGTTTCTCGGATATTTTAAAAGCCCCCTTTTTACCAAATATGGATGCATTTCTAAATAAGGTACGTAAGCCGCCAACTGGAAGTTTTATAGTTCCGTCATACTAAAATTACGCCCCAACTGGCCGCAACAGCACCAACTGCGCTTTGCCGACATTGCGCAGCGTTTCAACTTCGAACCCGGCTACCTCAGGGGCTTCTTTCAGGCCCGTTTCAATGCTGATCCATGTGGCTGGCGCGATCCAGCCTTGGCGGGATAGTTTATCCAGCGCAACCGCGCCAGCGCCGCTGCCATAGGGCGGGTCCATCAAGATGATGTCGGCGGGTTTTAGCGCGCGGCCCAGTGACATGACCGATGTACGGCGCACTTCGCTGACGAATTTCGCTTCCAGTTTATCGATATTCTTGTCCAGTGCCGCCAATGCAGCGGCATCCTGTTCAACGAACATGCAATGCGCCGCGCCGCGTGACAATGCCTCCAGCCCCAGCGCGCCTGATCCAGCAAACAGGTCTAGCACCGTCAACTCCTCAAACGATCCCAATCGGCTGGTCAACATGGAAAATAATGTTTCGCGTGTACGGTCCGCGGTGGGACGGGTAATATCACCCTTGGGCGCGATGATCGGGCGCGAACGCCATTTGCCGGAAATAATACGCATTGCGGCGCTATAATATGTTTTGCAGCAGGACCAAGCGGATAGTGCGCGAATTTACCGCTGTGCAAACATGCGCATTCGCGTTGCGGCCAACGCCGGATCGGCGGCAAAACTTGCTTCGGCGGGAACGGGCTTACCCAGCAGATATCCCTGTACATTAGCGATGGGCAAAGTGCGCAGCAACGCCAATTGCTGCGGCGTTTCAACCATTTCAGCGGTCACTTCGGCATGTACCGCAGCGCACAGATGCAACACACCTATCAACAAATCGCGGGCTTTGTCATCGTCCACAATTTTGGCAATCAGGCTGCCATCCAGTTTAATGTCGTCAAACTGCATTTCCTGCAAATATCCAACAGAGGCATAGCCTGCGCCAAAATCATCCAGCGCGATGCGGATACCCAGTTTTTGCAAACGTCCCAATACCCGCTGCGCCACGGCGGTGTCGCGCAGCAACGCCGTTTCGGTCACTTCAATCGAAAGCCGGGCAGGATCGAATTGTAATTCATGCAACATATCGGGGATGATCTTGTCAAGATTGGATGTGCCCAGACCGCTGCCCGAAATATTAAAGGAAAGCCGTTTGTCTGCATCCCATTTCCGCGCTGTCATAATCGCCAGCCGGAACAGATGAACTGTCAATTTTTTGGCCAGTCCGTTGCGGTCGGCGGATTCGACAAATTCTGTCGGGCTGATGGTGCCAAGCTGCGGATGTTGCCACCGTGCCAATGCCTCAAATCCGATATGGTTGCCGCTGCGCAACTCAAATATCGGTTGAAAATGCAATTCAATTTGCGCCATTTGCTGTTCATCGGACAGCGCCTGTTCAATCATCGTACGGCGGCGTACACGCTGTGCCATTTGACCTTCGAATATGCTGATTGCGCTGCTTTTGCGGGATTTTGCTTCGTATAATGCGATGTCGGCCTGCTGGATCAGGACCATAGGATCATCTGGTATGTACGGTTCATGCGCAATACCAAATGCCGCGCCCATGCGCACTTCATGTTGGCCCAGAATTACCGGTTTATGTATTTCTTGAACCATCTGTTCCACGCACTGATAGACCCAGACGGCATCCTCGTCATTGGTAAACAATACCGCAAATTCATCGCCGCCCAGCCGCGCGACAATGCCGGATTTTCCGACAATCGCGGTAAGGCATTTGCCCATATTGACCAAAATCTGGTCGCCTGCAGCATGTCCGTATGTATCATTGATCGGTTTGAAACCATTCATATCAATCATCACGACGGCAACTTGGGCGCCGGGCGAACTATTTTTTTGCAAGTGTAAAGCATCCAAAAACGCACGGCGATTGGGCATGTCTGTCAATGGATCGCGGTTCGCCAATCGCTGTGCGTCGCTGCGTTGTGCAATCATCTTGCTTCTGGAATCCACCAGATGGCGTAACTGGTTAAATTCCAGCGACACCATATAAACGATCAGCCCTGTTATAACCGTCATATTTGCGGCCATCGAAATCATCATGGCATCGCCCGTCATCACCATGGCAATTACGATATAAAATGTTCCCGTGATAATCACCGCGTGGGTCGCCGCTGGCAGCGCTTTCAGGCAGTAGGAACATGTTATCATGCTCAATATCGTGAACAACGGAATATAGGAGTAATATTCAGGCGGCGCTGCCGAAATTATCGCCACGGCCCAGGTGCCGAGCAGGATCGCCATTATTGCAGCTGCGGCGACGTTGCCCCATAATGTTTTGCGTATAACGGCAATGGGCAGCTCGTGATTGCTTTTCGCGCGCTTTCTCCACATTACCAGACGCAAGACCATCAACGGGGCGGCGACCGCAGGAAAGGAAAATGTTAACAGCGCGCCAGCCCCTTCCCAAACGGCAAATGCCATGAAAAGGCTGTTAATCAACAATATAGAGTACATGACGGGGATAAGTTTCGATAGCGCACGGAATTGTTCCCGCGCGAGTTCGTCGCTGGTATATAATAATCCAGCGGACTTAACCACGGATACAATAATGCGTTTCACTCTCATCGCTATGACGGCGATGAATACGTAACACGGGTTAAATTAGTATAAACTATCCTTGCGGATGGCGATCAAACAACCTGTTTTTTCAATAGGTTTTGAAACGTAATCAAATCGGATTTGCGCACTTCTGAAACAGCGCCCGGCGACATATCCTCCAGCACAAACGGACCATAGCGCGTCCGGATCAGGCGGTTTACCTCCAGCCCCAGATGCTCAAGCACGCGGCGCACTTCGCGGTTTTTGCCTTCGGTCAGGGTCATTTCAATCCACACATTCGCGCCCGTGCGCCGTTCCATATTGGCATCGATTTTGCCATATTGTACGCCCTCGACCTCTACGCCGTGGATCAGCTCCTCCAGTTCGGCCTGACTGACCATGCCAAAACAACGGGCGCGGTAGGTTCGCTCAATCCCCGTTGACGGCAGTTCCATCTGCCGTTTGAACTCGCCATCATTGGTCAGCAGCAACAGGCCCTCCGTATTCAAATCCAGTCGCCCGATTGGCATAACGCGCGGCATTTCGGGCGGCAATATGTCGTAAATGGTCTTGCGCCCGGAAAAATCGCGTTCTGCAGTCAGGCAGCCCTCGGGTTTGTGAAACATGTACAACATCGTCGGCGCAGGTTTGCCGACAAGTTTTCCATCGACCGCCACGCCGTCGAGGTTTTTCATCAAAGTGGCAGGGGTTTCGACCACGATATCGTTCAATGTCACACGGCCATCGGCGATCATCCGCTCTACTTCTCGGCGCGACGCAACCCCCGCCCGCGCCAGCAGTTTTGCAATACGGGCATCGCCGTCATCTCGCACCAACGCGCCTTTGCTAGGGACATTGGAGGGCGCACGCGCACGGCGCACGGGTTTATTATCCCACCGGATGCGTTGAGGTTTATCGGCGCCTCGCGGGGCGGATGGACGAGAGGGAGGTTTGACCATGCAGCGGCCTTTGGCGCAGTTTGCTGTAAAAGTCATCTAAAGACGTTAAAAATCTGGCCATTCGCAGAAATGGCGCTAGTTTCGCAAAATAACTGGGATCGGGAGAATTATTCGTGGCAACGGACGGCGCAACAGACAAACAGCTTTCGCTTTGGGATTCAATCAAGCCCTATTTTGAAAAGGAATCGCTCGCTGCATTTGCCGTCGGGGTATCATCGGGTTTTCCGTTTGCCATGATTGCGGCCACGTTAACGACACGTTTGGCGCAAGAGGGTATAGACAAAAAAACCGTCACGGCGTTCACGCTGGCGTTCCTTGTCTATAATTTGAAAGTATTCTGGGCGTGGATCGTTGACGGGGTTCGTTTGCCTATTATTGGTCATTTGGGTCAGCGGGTATCCTGGCTTATTTTTGCCGGGCTGCTGGTCATTGCCGCTGTTACAAATCTGGCCTTTGTCGATCCCAAGGCCAGCATAGGCGCGACCGTTACAGCGGCCATATTGGTGGGCATAGCGGGAGCAACTTTTGATATTGTCATTGACGCGTACCGTATTGAAACGTTGAAGCCATATCAACTTGGTGTGGGTTCCGGCATGTCGCAATATGGCTGGCGCATTGGTGCGGCGGGCGCAGGCGCGCTGGCATTGGTCGTTGCGGGACGCATGGGATGGACCGCAGGATATCTGGCCTGCACCATTTTTGCCTTACCAGCAATGATAGCTGGCCTGTTGCTTGGCGAACCAGCGCGGCGGGTCGTGGTTATCGAGAAAAAAGGGGTTGCCGAGGTCTGGCGTTCGATCATCGGACCGTTCACCGAATTTTTCCAGCGGTCGGGCGCTATGTTGGTTTTGCTGTTTATCCTACTTCATAAAATCGGCGATACGCTAGCCAATTTGACGTTTCGTTTGTTGTTTGATGATCTGGGTTTCAGCAACGATGAAATCGCAATTTACGATATTGGCCTTGGTTTTTGGGCTTACCTGATCGGCATATTTATAGGCGGCGTAGTGTTTGCCAAAATCGGTTTGAAAAAATCGGTTATGCTGGCGCTGATCTTAATGTGCCTGTCTAATCTGAGCTTTGCCGGATTGGCGGCAGCCGGACATAATAACGCAATGATGGGCGCGGCGATCGGGTTTGAAAACATTGCCAGCGGCTTTGGCGGCGTGGTGCTGGTCGCGTATTTTTCCGCTTTGTGTGATCTTCGCTTTACCGCTGCACAATATGCCCTGATTTCGGCGGGGGTCAGCGTAGTCGGGCGCTTCCTGACAGGGACAACCGCAGGATCGTTGATCGAGGGTTTCGGATATGTGAACTTTTACCTGCTGACGACGGTGCTCGCACTGCCGGGCATATTGTTATTCTGGTACATGATTAAGTCCGGCATGGTGGACAGCGCGCTGGGTACGGCAGGTGAAGACGCATCTTAAGTCATTCCCTATCTTGCCAGCCAGCAGCCATGCGAGGCAAATCCCTCGCGCACGGCGTCTATCGTGGCCAGTACGCCGTGGCATTCGCGGTTGCCTGTCAGATCGGATAACAAATAAAGCGCGCGTGCCGGTTCATCTGCGCTGGCGGTAAGTACGGCGATCAACTGCGCCTCATCGGTTGTTATCTGGCGGCAACAGCATGGCGCAATGGTCAGGTTCATTCGGCAATGACGTGACAAATCAACCATCATTGCCTGCATCAACAAATAGGGCTGGCGATACCCGCCACCGAAACGGCGCAGCATCGCGTTGCATACTGTTGCGTCTTTCAGACCGCATGCGCCCATGCGGCGAAAAATGGCCAGAAAAAATCTGAGATCGTCATTTTGCGGGATGGGTCCGATCAGGTGCTGAGGACCTTTGATGCCGGTTTTCATGTGTCGTCTTGCTCCGATATTGTTAGCTAATGAGAACCATTATCAACTAATAGAGTCAAGCGGGAATATCACCATTTTGCGACAAAACGTTTCCAGCGAGGTAAAGCGAGCCGGAGATGAGCAATGCCTCTTGGTCCGGATTGATGGATAAGGCCGAAATGGCGGACACGACATTGTCAGCCTGTTGAACGATTATCCCGCCCGTATTACCGGAATTTATCAGCATATCTGAAAACGCCGTAGACCCGTGATGGTCATGTCCTGTTACCGGAACCACCGTGATGCTTGCCAAACGGTTTAATAAGGGCGCGATAATGGCGGCGGGGTCCTTGTTGGCCAGCATGCCGATTATCAGATGCAATCGCTTATCGTTGCCGCCAAAATGCTGTGCGAGCGCCAGCCCTGCGTCAACATTATGCCCACCATCCAGCCATATTTCGGTTTCCGGTGGAAGCAGCGCCTTTACCGGACCGTTGTTCAGCGCCTGTAATCGCGCTGGCCAATGCGCCCATTCCATCGCTGCAGCAATGGCACTGTCAGGCACAGTTATTGCGTCTTGATGGCGCAACATTGCGGCGGCCAACGCGGCGTTATCGGCCTGATGTGCGCCCGGCATACGCGGCAGGGGCAGTTTCAGTATACCCTTTGCATCGCGATAGGCAATTTGCCCGTCATAAATTGCGGAATCCCATGCGTCTTTTTTTGCCAGCAATGGCGCGCCCACCGATGCGGCGTGTGCCGCGATTACGGCGTTCACATCATCGCGGGTATGGTTGGTGACAATCGGGACGCCGGGTTTGGCTATCCCGGCCTTTTCCCATCCGATACGGCATAGGGGATCGGCAGGTACCCGGTCCTCTGGCGCGAGCAAAAACGCTTCATGATCGATACCCAGCGACGCAATGCCGCACACTGCAGGACGCGCTATGATGTTTGTGGCATCCAATCGTCCGCCAAGGCCCACCTCGACAATCGCCGCATCGGCAGGTGTGCGAGCAAACGCAAGAAAGGCGGCGGCGGTGGTCACTTCAAAGAAACTGGCGCCGATATCATGCGCCTCTGCGGCGTCCAAAACCTCGGCCAATAGCACCGCGAGAGCAGCGTCCTCGATCAGCTTTCCGGCCACGCGAATACGCTCGTTAAATCGCACCAGATGCGGGCTGGTATAGACATGTACGCTCATCCCCGCCGCCTCGATTGCGGCGCGCAGGAACGCGCAGGTCGAACCCTTGCCATTGGTTCCTGCGACGTGAAACACGGGCGGCAAGCGGTGATGCGGGTTGCCAAGCGCCGCCATTAACGCAGCGATACGTTCCAATCCCAGTATATCACGCCCCGGCGAGAGTTGTGCAAAACGGTCCAGCTGCGTTTGGACGGCAGGGTCAGAGGATGTTGCGTGGTCGGGCATA
>JANOKA010000122.1:0-26910 GCA_031418995.1 Sphingomonadales bacterium
AATCCAAAGGACGTCAAAATGGCTTCGATCCCGAAACAAAATGCCCTTGTGGTTAGAATAACTATCCACTGCAGGCATTTTGCTCCCGGTTCTTTGCCATTTTGACGCCTCAGGTGCGTATTTAATAGGTCCTGACCCTAAATACTTTAGGTCATACTATACGTCGTCATTCCCGCAAAGGCGGGAATCCATCGCCTGAACATTTGGTTTAAGCAAGGTGGTCGCGTAAGATTTGGCTTCAGGTGATGGATTCCCGCCTGCCCCATGGGCAGTTTATCCTGAGCGCCCGCCCTGCGGGCAGTCGAAGGGCAGGAAAGACGATATGTTTTATTTTGAATAATTCACAAATTGAATATCGACACCATTTGGCGTCATGCCCAACTAGGGTCAGGACCTATTAAATACGCACCTATGATTGTACCCAAATCGGAAGGGCTTTATTGCACTTCGGCTTTTATCAAATCGCTTGCAAAACGTATTTCTAAACCTGAGGCAATGCCCTTGGCCTATGTGCTTCATCTAGCGCAACGAAGGTAAACAGGCCTTCGGTCACCTTCACCTCTTGCTGCCCGCGGTCACGCGTCGCAATCACTTCGATACGGATCGACATGGAACTGCGGCCGCGCCTTTCCAAATGGGCATATACCGAAATGATATCGCGCATCAGGATCGGCGCGATAAACTCCATCGCCTCGATTGCCACTGTCGCCGTTGCGCCCTGCGCAATCCGGGCCGCAACAATGCCGCCTGCGATATCCATCTGGCTAAGGACCCAGCCGCCAAATATATGGCCGTTCGAATTGATATCGGCAGGGCCAGGTACAACGCGCAATACCGGATCGGGACGGCTTGGCAGGTTCCGGATTTCAGAGGTCATTTGTCTGCCTGATCCTTGAACGGATCTTCAATAGATTCGTCATGTCCCGATCCGCTGGATAAAAATACTAACCCCATAAGAGCCGCAGTCAGCAGTATCGCAGCCATAATTGCGCCCGCCGTCGCAATGTACATGTGTATTGAAACCATGCCATATTTCATAAAAAATGCCCCCAGCACGCCTGCTGTAAGTAGCACAGTGAACGACGTCATCCAGCGCATCAAACGCCAGTATCGTTTCCAAGCAAATTTGGAATATTCAGGATCATCAAGGCGGGAGGGTTGGGTCATTTTATCCTTCGATACTCTATGCTATGCTGCTGTGTGACATGCAAGGTCAATAGGAGGATAGCGATGACAATAGCGACAATTATGCAGGGCCATCAAGGATCGGTATACACCGCCACGCCAAGCGAAACCGTTGGCGAAATGGCCGCGCGGCTGGCCGAAATGCGGATTGGCGCTCTGCCCGTTATTGACGGCGACCAAGTGGTGGGAATCATCTCGGAACGCGATGTGATATATGGCCTTGCCAAATACGGCGCGGCCATGCTGGACAAACGTGTGGGCGATGTGATGACATCGCCGGCGATCACAGTCTCGCCTGATACCGCGATATTGTCGGCGCTTTCGTTGATGACGAAACGCCGGATCCGCCATTTGCCGGTAACGGAAAACGGCATGCTTACGGGATTTGTGTCCATTGGCGATCTGGTTAAGCACCGCATCGAAAAGATCGAAGCAGAGGCAACCGCGATGCGAGACTATATCCAAATGGCCTGATGCGCCAATCAGGTTCCCGGCGTAAATACCACTGGCGCCAAAGGATCGGCGGCAAATGCAGGCGGCGGTGCGTATTTTTGGTTCCAATCCGCCAATGCGAACTCATATGCGGCATAGGCATCAAAAAAGCGGATAAATATGCCGTCAATGTCGCTAAGCGCGCCAATACTATATTCGGGCAAGGCCGAAGATGGGATAGCCAAAACCTCGCTACTTTTCGCCAGTGCGGCATCGCAATATTCTTGTTTGATCGTCGGCAAAGAGAAATAATTATAAAGGTCGGTCATTTTGGTATCACGGACCCGCAACCCATTCTGGCCGGGATACCGCACCTTATATTCCCCATCGACTGTTTTGCTGGCCGCTTTCAATCGCGATTTATGCACCACGATCAATTTGTTATAATTGTCAGCAATCGTGTTCCAAACTGGCCCCTGACAGTTCAACGCCGCAACGTTTATCGCCGAGCGAAGATGCCAAATAGACTCGTCACGCGACAACCCGCGATTGGGTGTCATACGCACACCATCAAAACCCACCGCAGGAACAGCCATAGTAACCGCAGCACCAGCGGGCGGTAATGGCCTGGCGGGCGGCTGCGGCGGCGCGATTATAACAGGCGGTGGCGGAGGTATCGGCAACGGTTTTGGCGTGCACGCAGTAAGCGTACTGATCGCAATAACAATTCCGGCCAAATTCAGGCGTGAACCCATGATGATATGCACTCCAACTCGATTATGAACCTGCTTCAACACCAAATCTGACCAAAAATAAAGCCACGTTCGGCCAAGTTACGAAAAAAAAGGTCCGGCAGTTTCCCGCCGGACCCAATATGTTTGGTTCACTGTGTACCGCAAATTAATCGCGGCTGCCCATGAAGCTGAGCAGGAACTGGAACATATTCACGAAATCCAGATACAGGCTAAGCGCGCCCATAATCGCAGCCTTGCCAACCATGTCCGAGCCCTGAACCTGAAAGTAAAAGCTCTTGATTTGCTGCGTGTCATACGCGGTCAAACCTGCGAAAATCAAAACCCCCAGCGAACTTATGACCCAGCCCATTGTGGCGGACCCTAAGAATATGTTGATGATCGAAGCGACTATCAATCCGACCACACCCATAATCAGGAAGCTGCCCCAACCGCTCAAATCCTTCTTCGTGGTATATCCCCAAAGGCTAAGCCCCGCAAACGCCGCAGCTGTAGCGAAGAAAGTCTGTGCGATGGATTCGCCTGTGAAAATCATAAAAACCCGTGCCAGTGAAAGCCCCATCAACACTGCAAAACCCCAGAATACGGCCTGCAACGTGCTGGTCGACATCCGGTTAATCCCGAAATTCATCGCCAAAACAGCCGCTAGCGGAGACAGTATGATGACCCAGCTTAAAATTCCGCCGTTAATCATAAGGTCTTGCGCTAGCTCGGTGCGTGCAAACAGCATTGCTACCAAACCTGTCAGCAACACTGCCGAGGTCATGTAATTGTAAACTTTTAACATATGCGCGCGCAATCCGGCGTCTACTGCCGCCGATATACCGCTATCGGCAGTCCGCGCTGCCGCCGCTGCTTCCGCTTGACGTTGCTGCGGATTGAGCCAATCAGACATGTCTATTCTCCTGTAAAAAACGCCAAAATCAGCGCTTGAATGCAATATCGTGAGAATCGTTACGGAATTCAAGCGAAACCGGACATATCGTAAAACTTATTCGACGAAATCCCGATGCAAGGCGTCCGCCATGGCTGGACAGGTCCTTTGGAACACGGCATCAACGGCGGCAGAGAGCAATAGCGGGAGCAATCAATATCATGGCACAGATGGATCAATCGCAATTGGATCAATCACATTCAACCGGTCAAGCCTTTGGCACACCGGCATATCGAAGCTATGTACTGATTGCGCTGACAATGGTTTTTACGCTGAATTTCATCGACAGAATTTTAATCGGCGTTGTGGCGCAGCCGATAATCGACGAATTCCAATTGAAGGATTGGCAATTTGGCCTGCTGTCCGGATTTGCCTTTGCTTTGATGTACAGCGTGGTTGGTATCCCTATCGCGCGTCTGGCCGAACACGCCAACCGGGTTAAAATTATTGCTGCCAGCATCATATTATGGTCAGCGATGACGGCATTGTGCGGCGTGGCCGGCAGTTTCGCTTCGCTTTTGATATTCCGCATCGGTGTTGGCATTGGCGAGGCTGGCCTTACGCCTCCGGCCAATTCGATCATAGCCGACTATTTCCCGCCGCGCAGCCGCGCCCGCGCGATTGCAACATATGCCATGGGAATAACGCTTGGCGGGGTGCTTGCCAATTTGTTTGGCGGTCCGATTGCCGAGGCATTTTCATGGCGCGAGGCATTTTTGATATTGGGCATCCCCGGAGTGCTCGTCGGGTTTATCGTTTTATTTACCATCAAAGAACCACCGCGCGGCTATTCCGATCCCGTGGGCACACCGCAACTGGAAAAGCGCGGAATTTCAGAGACTCTTGCGCTGCTTGCGGGTAAAAAGACATTTTGGCTCAATGTCATCGCTGCAACATTGACCGCATTTGTCGGCTATGCCGTCAGCAATTTTTCCGCTCCTTTCTTTCAGCGCGTTCACGGCCTGTCTGTGGCCGATGTTGCTGTCACTGTGTCGGTCCCCATCGGGCTTGCCGCAACTGCTGGTACTTTCCTCGCAGGTTTTGTTACTGAAAAGATAAGCAAGAAATATCCTACATCAGTTGCCTGGATTCCGGCGGTCATGCTGATCGGCGCCGTGCCCTTTTACTGGATCGGATTTTCAGCAGAAACGCCTGGAATCGCCACTGCATTTGTGCTTGTCGGGTCATTTTTGCATTACGGGTATCTTGGCGCGCAATATACAATCTGCCAAAGCGTCGTGGATGCACGCTCGCGGGCAACTTCCATTGCGATCATGCTGTTTATAGTCAATTTTATCGGATATGGCCTTGGTCCGTTAGTTGTCGGATATATCAGCGATGTGTTTGCATCGTCGATTTTGCGGGAAAGCTATCTGACGCTCGCCATGTGCAAAGGAACGGAGGCAGAATTGCTCAATAGTATTGGCGCTGCACCGATGGAAACATGCCGGACCGCAGCGGCAGAAGGTCTGCGACAATCATTGCGTTTGGCAACGACTATATATGGACTGGCCGGGTTATTCTATTGGTGGACAAGCCGGACTTTGGACAAAGATATTGTCGCGCGGATGGATTGACGGGTATAATGACAGTTTAACTGTGCAATTAAATAGCGATTGACGCGTCCTGAATTCTCGAACAAAACGCACGTAAATCAATCTTTGCTGCGGAGTAAAACGATGACCCTCGATAGCTTGTCACGTATGGCCTATAATGACGATCATGAGGCGTTTCGCCAAACTGTACGGCAATTTGTGGCTAAAGAATTGGAACCGAATGCGGCGCAGTGGGACAATGATGGGATCATTCCCAAATCGGTATGGCCAAAGGCAGGCGAGATTGGCCTACTTTGCCCCACTGTACCCGAAGAATTTGGCGGGCTAGGACTTGATTTTGGTTACAATGCAGTAATCGACGAAGAGATCGCATACGGCACTGATTTGGCCACTGGGTTCACGCTGCAATCCGACATCATTGCCAATTACTTGATCCGCTATGGCAGCGCGGAGCAAAAAGCCGAATGGCTGCCTAAAATGGTTTCTGGCGAGATCGTCACCGCCATTGCCATGACCGAGCCCGGCACGGGCAGCGACCTGCAAGCGTTGAAAACGACTGCGCGCAAGGATGGCAACCATTATGTCATAAACGGCAGCAAAACCTATATCACCAACGGGCAGACGGCGGACCTGATATTGGTCTGCGTTAAGACCGACACGGACGTTCAGCCAGCATGGAAAGGCGTTTCAATTGTCCTAGTCGAAGCGGACCGTGAAGGCTTCAAACGCGGCCGTAACCTCGACAAAGTCGGGCTGGACGCCGCCGATACATCCGAGCTTTTCTTTGAAGATGTCCGCGTCCCGATCACCAATTGTCTGGGCGAAGAGGGCAAAGGTTTCATCTATCTGATGAGCGAATTGCCGCAAGAACGCCTTAGCATTGCGGTATCATCGCAGTCGGCGGCACAGCGCGCATTTGACCAGACAGTTGCCTTTTGCCGCGACCGCAAGGCATTCGGCAAATCGGTTCTGGATTTTCAAAACACCCGGTTTGTGCTGGCGGATTTGAAGACCAAATTACAGGTCGGATGGGCGCATCTCGACTGGGCTTTGGCGCGCCATATGAACGGCGCACTGACCGCAGAAGAGGCTTCTGCGGCCAAGCTGTGGCATACCGATTTGCAAAATGAACTGGTCGACAAATGTCTGCAATTGCATGGCGGCGCGGGGTATATGAACGAATATCCGATTGCGAAACAATGGCGCGGCGCGCGGGTTACGAAGATATTTGGCGGTACAAACGAGATCATGAAAGAGCTGATTGGGCGCAGTTTGTAAGTCATGTCAAAACCGCAATTATGGCAACTTGACCAAGCCAGCTATCCTTTTAGTCATAGCGCCGAAACCCGGTTTGCCGACATGGATCTGCTTGGCCATATTAATAATGTGGCAATGGCGGGATTGTTCGAACATGGCCGCGGCATGTTTAACCATGCTATCGAGGTCCAGCGCCGTGCTCCGGGGCAACGCTGGCTGATAGTCAGCGTCGACTTAAACTATATCGCCGAGGCTCACTTTCCAGAACATGTTGTTATTGCTAGTGGAATCCACCGGATCGGTAACAGCAGTTGGGACATTGCTTCCGCTGCCTTTCAAGGTGGCAAATGCAAAGCGACCTGTATCACCACAATAGTGCTTACGGACAAAGATGGTCCCTCGCCCATAAATGATGATTTGCGCCGCGAATTTGAACGGCTCAAAGTAAATTCCGCTTAATCTGCAAACACCGCAGTGCGTTTTTGCATGCCGGCCATCACCGCTTCAACCTGATTGGGCGTGCGTATTATTTTGGCTTGTTCGACGCTTTCCGCCATCAGGATCGCGTCTTCATGCATGTCAGGCAGCCTGTTGAACATGTCTTTCGCCAGCCGCATGGCGTCTGGATTTTTGCTCGCAATTTCCGCCGCTATGACCATCGCACGGGTATATGGATCGGCATCAACATAGGTGGCAAATCCCAGCCCCAGTGCTTCGGCACCCGAAAATTCACGGTTAGTATAGGTCAGCTCGCGCAGGACATCGTCGCGCACCAACCCCCGCCATAAGGCATATCCGCCCATATCCGGGATCAGACCCCACTTCATCTCCATTACCGCCATACGGGAATCGGGCGCGACCACACGGATATCCGCGCCGCTGGCAATTTGCAGCCCGCCGCCAAAACATACGCCATGCACTGCCGCTATGACAGGCACAGAAATTTTCCGCCACTGCATTGCAACCTGCTGAAAATCATTGGCATTTCCGTGCGACCTTGCGGTTAATCCATTGCTGGACACACCGCCTTCATTGCCGCCCGTTGCCGCCATGCTCGCCATGTCTAGTCCGGCACAAAAACTGCGTCCCTCACCCGACAGCACAACGGCGCGGATGCCTTTCATCGCCATTAACTGCTCACCTGTGGCGATAATCGCCTTAAACATTGCGGGATCAAGCGCATTCATTTTGTCGGCCCGGATTAAACGAACATCGGCAATATGGTTTTCGACGGTGATGCTTACGCGGTCATTCATTCGGCATTCCTTTTCAAGGCAAATTCAACAAGCGGCAATTGGTCATTACCGAAATACATTTTGGTTTTATCGACAAATATCGTCGGTGATCCATATCCGCCGCGTTCGATCACTTCATCGGTATTGGCGCGCAGCAAAGCCTTTACCGCATCGGTTTGCGAGGCAGCATGAATAGATGCGCCGTCCAGTCCGGCCTTGTTTGCCGCCGCCACCAACACTTCTGGATCATCCAAATTCTGCGCTGCGCCAAAATAGCTTTCAAATGCAGCTTTGGTAAACAGAGTCAACGACGGCATATCATCGGCCAATGCACAGGCCATCCGCATCGCGTTAACGCTTTTCGCCGGGTGATATTGCGATGGGAAATTAAGCGGCACATTGGCCAGCGCGGCCCAATCTTTCAGCACGCGCCAGCTATGCTGCAATTTGCGATTATCGCTGGCTTCGCGCGCAGCATAAACCGCTGGATTAACCGCATTGAACACGCCGCCGACCAAAATGGGACGCAGCGTTGCTCGCTCCCCAGTCCGCTCCAACAGCGGCAGCAAATTTGTGAACGCCAGATATGTCCACGGGCTCGACAGGTCATAGAAAAATTCAATGCGCGGCGTCATTTGCTTTCCCGTCTATTAAAAATTACATGGCAGAAAAATGGCGGAATACTGTACAAGTTCACAGTTGAATTCACTAAATCATGGCCACAGGAATTGGCAATGTGATGGTCAGAATTGTTACCAGATTGTTCCGTCAAAATCATTCCTGCAACATAGGTTTATTCTATGCCGGTAGGAAAGCAAAAAACCGCGCAAATAATGAAATGTCCCTTATCGTGCGGCATCAAACTGTGTGAAAATCTGCCCTACCAATTCGGGCAACGGGATTGGACGATGCGTTTCCAGATCGACATGGACGCTGACCATCTCGATGGTCGCGCGCAGATCGTCGCTTCCATTATCACTGCATCCATGTATCTCCACCATCTGCGTCATGCTGGTGCGACCTACAGCCATTGTCCGCGCCATAACCTCGATCATTTCATCGGGCTTTACCGGACGTTCGAACAACACCGTCGCTTTGCGGACATGAAATTCCAACGGGGCGTCTCCGGTATGTGCACGGAAATTAACAGCGCGCCAATATTCAGTAATCGCAACATCGGCATAATCAAGATAGCGGGCGTTGAATACAACACCCTGCGGATCAACTTCTGACCAACGAACACGGAGCTGGTGGCGAAATGCAAAATCGATTTTGGACATGCGGCTTAGTGGATGAATGCTGCGCTGCGTGCAAGGGGCATTGCGAATACAGTATTTATCCGGCAGGTTCCCATATGTTTAGGGAGAATAAAACATGAACTGGATCATTACACCGTTTCAACGTGCGCTTGATTTTAAGGGGCGAAGCAGGCGCCGCGAATACTGGCTGTTCGTGTTATTCTCGGTAATCGCGGCCATTGTGGCGTGCGTTCTGTTTGCGGTTATGGGCGGCATAGATATGACTGCATCAGCGCCCAGTCTGACACCGATTGGCGACACAATCGCACCGGTTTTTATCATTGTATATATCTTGATTTTTATACTCCCATCCATTTCGGTCAGCGTCAGGCGTTGGCATGATCTGGGATATACCGGATGGCTTTTTCTGCTATCTACGGTATTGAGCAATATACCTCTTTTGGGTGCGCTAATAACAATTGGTAACATAATCTGGTTTTGCATGCCGGGTACGGTGGGGGCAAATAAGTACGGCGACGATCCGCTGGACGCGCCGTATAAGGGCTATATTCAGTAGAATTATGTTGAAACCCTGCATAATTTAATTCGTCATTGCGAGCGTAGCGAAGCAATCTAGGGCAGTTTATCCCCGCACTGGATTGCTTCGCTACGCTCGCAATGACGATATATTATAGGCGGCTTCCAGTTCTTATATCAGCTCATTCTGCCCGGGCGTATTAACGCCCATCGACTGCAGATATTTGCGGATATTGCGCGCCGCTTGGCGAAGGCGTTGTTCGTTTTCGACCATCGCTATTCGGACAAATCCCTCGCCGTCCTCGCCGTAGCCGACACCCGGCGCAACCGCGACCTTGGCCTGCGTCAACAATTGCTTGGAAAATTCAAGGCTACCCATATGTGCAAGCGCAAGCGGCAACGGTGCCCAGGCAAACATTGATGCCCGCGGCGGCGGAATGTCCCACCCTGCCCTACCAAAGCTTTCGACCATCACATCACGGCGTTTATGATAGAGCAAGCGGTTGCTCTCAACAATGTCCTGCGGCCCGTTGAGCGCCGCGCAGGCCGCCGCTTGAATCGGCGTGAAGCTGCCATAATCGATATAGCTTTTGACACGGGATAGCGCCTCGATCAGTGTTTTATTACCCACGGCAAAACCCACGCGCCATCCCGCCATGGAATAGGTCTTTGACAGCGAGGTGAACTCTATCGCCACATCCTTTGCGCCCTTGGCCTGCAAGATTGAAACCGTTGGCTTGCCGTCAAAATACAGTTCGGAATATGCAAGATCGGACAATATCCACACCTTATTCTCCCGCGCCCACGCCACCAGCCGTTCGTAAAACGCCAGATCAACCGTCTCTGCCGTGGGATTTGAGGGATAGTTGACCACCAGCAAAGTTGGACGCGGCACAGTGAATGCCATCGCCCGCTCCAACGCCTCAAAATACCGCTCATCGGGCGTGCTCGGCACGCTGCGTACGGTGGCTCCGGCAATAATGAAGCCAAATGTGTGGATGGGATAGCTGGGATTGGGCGCAAGGATACAATCACCCGGCGCGGTGATGGCGGTGGCAAGGCTGGCAAGGCCTTCTTTTGATCCCAGTGTCACCACAACTTCGGTTTCCGGATCAACGTCGACGCCAAAACGGCGGCCGTAATAATTGGCCTGCGCTTTACGAAGGCCAGGTATCCCCTTAGACGAGGAATAGCCATGCGCATCAGGCTTTTGTGCAACTTCACACAATTTATCAATGACATGTTGTGGCGGCGGCAAATCAGGATTACCCATGCCAAGGTCGATAATATCCTCTCCGTCCGCACGCGCCGCCGCCCGCATCGCGTTAACTTCGGCGATGACATAGGGGGGCAGACGTTTCATGCGGTAGAATTCTTCGGACATTTATACAACTTTCGAAGTGTGTGGATTGTTACGATAATGCGCATCCCATGGACGAACATGCCGATAATTGCCAGTACGGAAAAATCATGGCGCTGATACCGCATAGATATGACGCCGGGTTCAGGCTTGCCTTGATTTTCCATCTATCAACCACGACCTTGCATGGGTAAGCATCTATCAGTGGGCAAATTGCCTGGGAGGACCGGAATGAAGATATTTTTTGCCGCGCTGTTTTTGGTGTTTGTCCAGCTTGCTGGAACCGCAGCGGCGCAAGATTTCCCGCCGCTGACCGGACGTGTGGTGGACAATGCCGATTTACTGAACCCGGCGGAGGAAGCCGCGCTTATTGCAAAGCTAGAGGCGCTGGAAACCGCGACACAGCGGCAATTGGTGGTGGCGACGTTGCCCGATTTGCAGGATTATGACATTGCCGACTACAGTTACCAGCTTGGCCGCAAATGGGGCATTGGTGATAAAGACCGCAACGACGGCGCGCTGCTTGTCATCGCGCCCAAGGAACGCAAAATCCGCGTCGAGGTCGGCTATGGCCTAGAAGCCACATTGACTGATGCGGTATCATCGCAGATTATCCGCAACGATATTACGCCGGCATTCAAATCAGGAGATTATGCTGGCGGGATTAATGCGGGCGCGGATAAAATAATTAGCTTTCTGCAATTACCGCCCGAAGAAGCGGCAAAGGTGGCTGCGGCGGCGGCGCAAAACAAACGCAAATCGAACAGCGATGGTGATTTTGGCGCGATACTATTTTGGTTGTTTATATTTTTCTTCTTCATCCTGCCTGTCTTGTCATCCATGCGCAAAGGTGGACGCAAGCACCGGGGCAGCGGTTATGGCGGTCCCGTTATCATCTGGGGCGGCAGTGACTGGGGTGGCGGTGGTGGCGGCTTTGGCGGAGGCGGAGGCTTTGGCGGCGGTGGTTTCGGCGGCGGCGGCGGCGGATTTGGCGGCGGCGGAGCATCCGGTGGTTGGTAAAAAGGGGAATATTCATGCCGCTTCGTAAAGTTATACATATGAGTGATGCCGACCATATGTTGGTGACACAGGCTGTATCTGATGCAGAGGAACATACCGCCGGCGAAATTGTGACAATCGTTACAGATCGTTCGGACAGTTACCACGACATTGCGCTTTTATGGGCGAGCGCACTTTCCTTTCTGACACTGGCGATTGTGGCTATGATCCCCGATTTCTTTTTGGGATGGGTTGACAGATTGCGGGGCGGATGGGGGCATGAATTCACGGCCGGAGAATATGCCGCGATGCTGTTTATTCTTATGACGATAGCATGGTTGGCGATCTACATGGTGATGAAATGGACGCCGCTGCGTATGCTATTAACGCCAAAGCCAATCAAAATACGCCGCGTTCAGGAACATGCGATGCAATTGTTCAAGGTTGGCGCAGAAAGCCGTACTGCGGGGCATACGGGCATCCTGATTTTCCTGTCGATGCGCGAACACCGCGCCGAAATAATTGCTGATGCGGCAATCGCTGCGACAGTTTCACCCGCAATCTGGGGTGATGCCATGCTGGCATTGATCGATCATGTCCGCAAAGGTGCGCCTGGCGAAGGTATGGCAGCGGCAGTTAAGCAAGTGGGCGCAGTGCTGATCGAACATTTCCCGAAAACGGGTGATAATCCCAACGAGTTACCCGACAGGCTGATCGAAATATGAACGGCGTGGCTGGCGCGCATCACGACCTGGATCAACCCGTTGAAGTTATGTGGGAAGGCAAATTCATTGCTGCACGGCGGCGCGGCAAGTGGGAATATGTAACCCGTACACGCGGTATCAAGGCCGCCGTGATCTTGGCAATTGATGACGGACATGTGGTGTTGGTCGAACAATTTCGTGTGCCGCTGGACCGTAATTGTATCGAGATGCCCGCTGGCCTGATCGGTGATGAAACCGTTGGCGAAGATCCGCTGGCGGCGGCAGGGCGCGAACTGGAGGAAGAAACCGGATACCGCGCCGCGCGCTTGGAGAATTTGGGCGAATATTATTCGTCCCCCGGCATGGTCAGCGAAAGCTTCACTCTGGTGCACGCGCATGACTTAACCCGGGTCAGCGAAGGCGGCGGGGTTGATGGAGAAAATATCACCGTTCACCGGGTTGCCTTAGATACACTGCCAGATTTTTTGTCACAAAAACGTAATGAAGGATTGGCAATCGATGTGCGATTGCTCCTGTTACCGGGCATGATTAGTTTTACGTAAAGCGCCAAAATGCCGACCTATTCCTTAACCCAGAAACTTGCAGCTGAGCTTGTTGGTACAGCATTTTTACTCGCCACTATTGTGGGCTCCGGAATAATGGCGGAGACATTGTCGGGCGGCAATGTGGCGATTGCTTTGCTCGGCAACACTATTGCGACGGGTGCAATGCTGTTTGTCCTGATCACAGCATTTGGTCCAATATCCGGTGCTCATTTCAATCCGGCAGTTACCATGGTCTTTGCCCTGCGCCGTGAAATATCGCCCGTTCAAGCAGCTTCTTTCACTGCTATTCAAATTATCGGAGCGGTTATCGGGGTTTGGGCGGCACACATCATGTTCGATCAGACTATATTGCAGTTTTCTGAAAAAATCAGAAGCGGCCCAGCCCTATTATTTTCAGAAGCCATCGCAACCGCCGGACTGGTCATAACAATTTTGGCGTTCATAAAGGCGAAAGAAAGCGCGGTTCCTATCGCGGTCGCGTTGTACATTACGGCTGCATACTGGTTCACCGCCTCAACCTCGTTTGCCAATCCTGCCGTTACGATTGCACGCAGCCTTTCAAATAGCTTTGCCGGGATAAGGCCTGCCGATGTTTTGCCGTTTATTGCCGCGCAAATTATCGCTGCAGCATTGGCGTGGCTATATTGCCGCTGGCAGTTGTCCGAAATCAGTAAACTGGAACAACAAAATGACCATCACAATATATCATAATCCAGCATGCGGAACATCACGCAACGTATTGGCCATATTGGAAGCCAGCGGAGCAAAACCAGTTGTGGTTGAATATTTAAGCGCTGGATGGACGGAGGACCAGCTACATACCCTATTCAGCGCAGCAGGCATCTTGCCGCGAGATGCGCTCCGCACATCGAAATCGCCTGCTGAGGAACTGGGCTTGCTCGATCCGTCAGTAACCGATGACGCCCTGATCGCCGAAATGGTGGCGCATCCGGTTTTGGTCAATCGGCCCATTGTGTGCACGCCCAAAGGCACAGCGCTTTGCCGTCCATCGGAACGCGTGTTTGCTTTGCTTGATATTGCGCCGGGTACACGGTTCACCAAAGAAGATGGTGAAGAAATCATTGCGCCATGACAGATACGCCGAATATCGATCAAACACGTTTTCATGCCATCGACCATTCTCTGCTATCCCTGCCGGATGAACCCGGTCATCCGGTGCGCATCTTGATGCTTTACGGATCGCTACGCGAACATTCGTTTTCGCGGTTGATGACTGAAGAGGCCGCAAAAGTGCTCACGGCCTATGGCGCGGACGTACGAATTTTCGATCCCGCAGGCCTACCACTGCCCGATGATGCAGCCGACACCCATGAAAAGGTGCAAGAGCTTCGGCAACTTTCCATATGGTCTGAGGCGCAAGTCTGGTGTTCGCCGGAGCGTCACGGTGCGATGACAGGCGTGATGAAATCGCAAATCGATTGGTTACCACTCGCCCCCATAGGTGGATTCCGCCCAACGCAGGGCCGAACACTGGCATTGATGCAAGTTTGCGGTGGATCGCAAAGTTTTAATACGGTCAACCAGATGCGGATATTGGGACGATGGATGCGGATGATTACCATCCCTAACCAATCTTCGGTGGCCAAGGCTTTCTTGGAATTTGACGAAAATGGCCGGATGATACCCTCGCCCTATTACAACCGCATGGTCGATGTGATGGAAGAATTGATGAAATTCACGCTGATGACGCGGGGCCGCTCGGAGTATTTGGTCGACCGCTATTCCGAGCGCATGGAAAGCGCCGAACAGCTATCTAAAAGGGTCAATTTGGCGGCGGTTTGATCGGCGACGCTATGATATTTCAAAAATTGAATATACGGGTCCGCGCCGAGTTTGTTGGCCAGTGCCAACTGCAATTATGTCGTTTAACCAAGCATAGCGAACATCACCGCATTCAAACTTTGCCGTAATAGCAAGTGAATATTCTGAGGCATCCAGCAATGCGCCCTGTCGAAAACGGGACATTGCGTCCGCTTCTGCTATTAAACGACCTTGATATGTTAGGGTCAGGACCTATTAAATACGCACCTGAGGCGTCAAAATGGCGAAGAACCGGGAGCAAAATGCCTGCAGTGGATAGTTATTCTAACCACAAGGGTATTTTGTTTCGGGATCGAAGCCATTTTGACGTCCTTTGGATTTGACCGATATTGTCCAGTGCTTCGTTGGCATCGCTTGAAATATTTAGATAAATTGACGCGGCATCGTCTGTTATCAGGGTCAGGCGAACGTCAATAACCATAACGTTATCAGGCCGATTTATTACCCAGTCGGCTCCTGGCAATACAGTGCCGCTAATCCGTTCTCCTGTGAAATACCCACCAAGAACGGGTACTATCCGGCGAAGTCCTGCGGGCACATCGCCTATTAAATCATACCCGAAAAATCCACGTCGAGCGTCAATGTCATTAAATGCGTATTGTTAAGGGTCATATTGAAACCATCACAACCGATAATATCCATATCAAAAGAACCATGGCATCAAAATAATCAGCGGAAATTATCTGCATAAGTCTGTAATTTTAATGTCTTTGGCGGCGTAGATATGACTGAATAATCGATACCGTTTTTCGCTGCATATACCATTGCCAATTCTGCACTGGCGAATTTCAATTGCACCTGAACCTGGGTATCGCCTGATCCGGCCCACCCCATCAACGGATCGGCTGTGCGGGCTTCACATGGTACGAATTCCAACACCCATTCATCCGTACGAGCTAGTCCCGATTGCATGGCGTTTTTAGGGCGTTGAAAAATACGTGCGGCCATTTGGTGTCACCTGATAATTTCGTTGCTGCCGCATTGCCCGATACAATCAGGATTCGTCAAGCGCCGCGCGCCTGTGCCTTCTTTGTTTTCAAGCTGGCATTGGCTTCCCATGGTGCATCAGGCCAATTATGTTTGGGATAACGCCCGCGCATTTCTTTGGCAATATCGGCCCAGCTGCCCCGCCAAAATACCGGTAGATCGCGGGTGGTTTGAATCGGACGGCCTGCGGGTGACGTCAGGCTGAACACCAGCGGCACTCGTTTCGTACCCACCGCAGGGTGCACGTCCAGTCCAAACAAGGCCTGTACGCGCAATTCTACGGTGGGTCCGGATTCGGCGGCGTAATCAATGTCATGCGATGCCCCCGCCGGACTTTGAAACCGCGACGGCGCGATATTATCGATGCGCTGACGAGCTTTCCAATCAAGCAATGCTTCCACCGCATCATGCAAATCGCCGGGCGAAATATCTCGCAAACGGCCTTTTCCTTTCACTGCACCGGGTAACCATTGATGGATATTTTCCATCAGCGTATCGTCAGCTAACGCCGTCTCGCCAGCAAAAACCGCTCTTCGCCGCAGGCTGATTGCAGCATCACCCCATGGCAGGATATGTAGCCCGATGCGCGCCACCGCCGCCGTCAATGCCGCAGCAACGGCCTCTGGTTCAATGATTTGCATCTGACCCGCGCTCATTACGATTGCACCCAACTTGCGTTTTGAAATGGCCGTTACACGGTCATCAGCGCGGTCATAAGCAAGCTCATCCGACTGCACTATGTCATCTGCGAATATCTTCTCAATTTCTGCTTCGCTGATTGCTGCTGCGCTCAATATTCTTGCGCCTGATGCTGCGCCCTGCAAATCTGCCACCGCCAGCCAATCCGCGCTGGCCAGCGGTGACCCAGCTTCCATACGCAGTCCGCGGCCCATATAGCTGATCCAGTTTTCTCCTTTGGCATCACGGCGCTTGGCAATACGGCCCGGAAATGCTGAGGCGACAAGCGCGCCGACTGACAACGATTGTGCGGCGCTGCATTTAATAAGCGCAGATGCAAGTTTTGCCTGACGCTGTACCAGTGCATGCGCTGCGCTTGCTTTGCCGCCTTTTTCACGCGCAAAACGTTCCAGCCGCAATTCAAGATCTTCGCCATTTCCGCCCAGACCGCGTTCCTGAATCACCATTGCAAGTTGCGCCGCACGCATCGCCTGACCAAATGTAGCGGCTTTCAACAGCATATGGGCCAAATGCGGTGGCATTGCGAACGACGTAAGCAACTTGCCATGCGGCGTAATCGCGCCATTTTCATCAATCGCGCCAAGGGCAGCCATTGCCTTTCGCGCCTCGGCCAATGCGGCATCTGGCGGCGCGTCCAGCCAGCGCAATTTCGCTGGATCACTTTCCCCCCAAAGCGCGCAATCAAGCACAAGCGGGGACAGTTCGCTTTCCAATATTTCGGGCGGATCGAACGGCGGCAACCCGCCATTGCCCGCTGGCTCCCATAATCGGTATGCCGTGCCAGCCCCCTGCCGTGCTGCACGCCCAGCGCGCTGCGTTGCTGCTGACAGGCTGGCGCGCTCGGTTACCAACCGTGTGACGCCAGCCGCCCTGTCAAAACGCGCGCGGCGCGCCAGACCGCTATCGATAACAATCCGTACGCCTTCTATTGTAAGGCTGGTCTCGGCAATGTTGGTTGCGAGTATAACTTTGCGCCGGCCGTCCGCATCAGGGCGCAAGGCTGCGCGCTGAATGACGGGATCAAGGCTGCCGTGCAAGGCGTGAACCGCGATTGCATTTCCTAAACCTGCCAGATGCTCTGCCGTGCGCTCAATTTCACGCGCACCCGGTAAGAACGCCAGAATATCGCCGTCGTAATTTGCCAGCGCTGTACGCACCGTTGCCGCAACATCTTGTTCAATCGACAACTCGGCTTTGCGGCCGATATAGCATGTTTCCAATGGCCAGCTTTTACCTTCGCTCCGGATCACGGGCGCATCATTCATCAACGCCGAAAAACGGTCGCCGTCCAGCGTCGCCGACATGGCCAATATGCGCAAATCGGGACGAAATGCTACCTGCGCTTCCAAGGCCAGAGCAAGTCCGAAATCACCGTCCAGACTGCGTTCGTGCACTTCATCGAACAGCACAGCAGAAACACCGCGAAGCTCGGGATCGGCAATAATCCGGTTCCGGAAAATCCCCTGCGTTACGATCAGCAACCGGGTGTTTTCATTATGTTTGCTATCCATCCGGGTGGCATAACCGATGCGTTCGCCGACTTTCTCACCCGCCATTTCAGCTATTCGTTCCGCTGCCATGCGTGCCGCGATCCGGCGCGGACTAAGCAATAGCACCTGGCCCCTGCACCATCTTTGGTTCAAAAGCGCGGGCGCAACCATCGTTGTTTTACCAGCGCCCGGCGGCGCGATCAGAACTGCATTTGGTATATCCGTCAATCCGCGCAGCAGCTCGCCCAGAACCGCCTCGACAGGATGCGTCATAAAGCCGGGCTCAATAGGCCCGCGAAATGGCGAACTGAACCGCCTCAATAAGCGACGCCTTGGCATCGCTGGCGGGGAAATGGCCAATGGCGTCAATCGCGCGCTGACCATAATGGCGGGCGCGTTCGATGGTATCATCGATTGCGTTATGTTTTATCAACAAGGATTTGGCATAACCGAAATCTTCATCGCTAATTTTATTGCCCAGCATGGCTGCGCGCCAAAATGCCTGTTGCTCGGCGCTGCCCCGGCTGTGCGCAAGTATGACAGGTAAAGTCATTTTGCCATCACGGAAATCATCGCCGACATCCTTGCCCATGGTTGCGCCGTCGGATGAATAATCAATCGCATCGTCAACCAACTGGAACGCTATCCCCAAATTTCGGCCATAACTGTCAAGTGGTTGTTCTTCGGATTCGCGTTCCGCCACCACCGCAGCAATCCGGCAGGCCGCAGCGAACAATGCTGCCGTCTTCGCACCGATGATATCGAGATACCGCTCTTCACTGGTATCGATCCGCCGCTGCGCCGTTAACTGGTTAACCTCGCCCTCAGCAATCACCGCCGACGCATTAGACAGAATTTTCAAAACCTTTAACGACCCATCCTCAACCATCAGTTCGAATGAGCGGCTGAACAGAAAATCCCCTACCAGCACCGCTGCCGGATTACCAAAAATCAGGTTCGCTGCTGTTTTCCCGCGGCGCATATCGCTGCCATCGACGACATCATCATGCAGCAAAGTCGCCGTGTGGATAAACTCAACAGCAGCGGACAATTTATGATGACGATTGCCCGGATAATCTAGCAGCCGAGCACAGGCCAGAGTCAACATCGGCCGCATCCGTTTGCCGCCGCCTGCAATTAAATGCCCGGCCAATTCGGGGATCAACGGTATCTGCGACTGCATACGGTCCAAAATTACCGCATTCACCCGGTTCAAATCGCCAGCGACCAATGCCAGCATAGGATCGAGGGACGGGTAATGGGAAGATTGGGCAGATTGCCCTTTCATCTGATATACGGTTGCAGTCATAGCCGCAATCTGTGGCGGTCAGGCCGATTTATGGCAAGTGCAAAAGTTGCAAAATGGCTTGTCTGCTACGTCCAAACCCGCCAAAGACTGATGCATGAGCGATGATAACATCTTGGCCGGATACCGCGACAGCATCGACAATATCGATGCAGCCTTGGTTTTCATGTTGGCAGAACGGTTCAAAGTAACACAGGCGGTTGGAGAATATAAGGCCACTGCTGCCCTGCCCCCTGCCGACCCGATGCGCGAAGAACGCCAAATAACGCGGCTGCGGCAATTGGCCCGCGATGCCAAGCTCGATCCCGATTTTACAGAGAAATTCCTGCGCTTCATCATCGACGAAGTCATTCGTCATCATCAGCAAATCCGCGACGATCAAGGGTAAAGTCAGGACTTAATTTCAAATCGCCTTGGGCAGCGCCAATCTGACTAGCAACCCGCCCAAATCTTCGCTTTCCTCTAGTGCGACCGTGCCGTCGTAAATCTCCGCAACGTCGCGCACGATTGCGAGGCCCAGCCCTGTGCCGGGCTTACCCGTATCTAGCCGTGCACCGCGATCAAATATACGCACCCGTTCGCTTTCCGGGATACCGTTACCGTCATCTTCAACCAATATTTCCACAAATTGCCCGGCATCTTCAACGGTCACAAAAACGCTACCACCGCCATATTTTGCGGCATTTTCAATCAGGTTGCCCAGCATTTCGTCCAGATCCTGCCGCTCAACCCGCGCTGCAACGCCCTCGTCTCCTGTCATATCCAGACGAACATGCGAATATAGCCGGCTAACGGCGCGTTCCACAGATTCAAGCGAGTCCCATACATTGGCGCGGCTATGCGCGTGCCCGCGCCGCCCCACAGCGCGTGCACGGGCCAGATGGTGGTCGACCTGCCGACGCATCGTCGTTGCTTCGCGGATGACCGTGGTATCGAGGTCCACCGCCTTGGCCGTCGCGCTGTTCATAATTACGGTCAAAGGCGTTTTTAAAGCATGGGCCAGATTGCCTGCATGCCGCCGCGCTTCTTCGGCCTGTTTTTCGTTATGATCCAGCAAATCATTGAGTTCATTGACCATAGGCATGACCTCATCAGGCAAATCGGCTGCAATGCGCGTTTGCTGCCCGCTGCGCATCTCTGCAATGGAACGGCGTACGGCACGCAGCGGCCATAGTCCGTAAAAAGTTTGCAAAGCCGCCAATATGATAAGTCCCAGCGCCAATAATAAAAAGCTGGAGATCAGCACTTCGCGCAGTTCCCGAATTTGTGCATCCAGACTGACGCGGTCCTGTGCCACCATAAAACTCCACCGGATGTCTGAGTCCGGTAGAATGATAGAGCGTTCGGCAATGCGCAATTCTTCGCCGTCAAATTCGTTGCTGTCGCGGAAATGCACGTCGATATCGCGAAGCGCTTTGCCCGGTTGCAATTCCCGGTCCCACAATGACCGTGACGGAAACGGGATCGCGTCTTTGCCGCTGATTTGCCAATAGAGTCCGCTTTTGGGTTCCAGAAATCTCTGGTCACCCAGCGGCCGGTTCATCCGCACTTCGCCATCGGGTCCAATTTCCGCAGACGCAATCATCGCGGTTAAGACATATTCAAGCTGATTGTCGAAATTCACTGAAACTGAATTCGACAGCACCCGGTCCAGAGCAATGCCGCCGCCGATCAACAGCAAAGTAATCCACAAAGCCGCAATGCCGATCATCCGGCGACTAAGCGAACCTGTGCCTTTCGCAGGCGTTTTGGCTATTTTCGCCGCCGCTATATTCTGTGCATCAACAGGCACGGCAATGGCGGCAGGCTGGTTCAGACAGCAGGTTCCTCAAGGCTATAACCCAGACCACGTATTGTAGAGATTACATCCTGCCCCAGTTTTTTACGAATACGTGTAACAAAAACCTCGATAGTATTGGAATCACGATCAAAGTCCTGATCGTAGATATGCTCGATCAATTCAGTGCGTGAAACTACTTTGCCTTTGTGGTGCATTAAATACGACAAAAGTTTATATTCCTGCGCCGTCAGTTTTACCGGACCGCCAGCCAGCGTAACGCGGCCTGACCGTGTGTCGAGCCGGACATCTCCGGCGGTCAGTTCCGAACTGGCGTTGCCCGAGGCACGGCGGATTAGCGCGCGCAGACGTGCGATCAATTCTTCAGTTTGAAACGGTTTGGCCAGATAATCATCCGCGCCCGCATCCAGACCCGCGACTTTGTCAGACCAGCTGTCCCGCGCGGTCAGAACCAATACCGGAAACTTGCGGCCTTCTTTGCGCCATTTATCGAGCACAGTTAGGCCGTCCATCGCTGGCAAACCAAGGTCAAGAACAACCGCGTCGTAATTTTCGGTAAGGCCCATGAAATGACCATCCTCGCCGTCCACCGACAGGTCAATTGCGTAACCCGCGCCTTCCAAAGTCGATTTCAACTGTTGGCCCAGCGTCGGTTCGTCTTCAACGATCAATACGCGCATGTTTTCCCCTTTTTATACGGATTGTTTTGCATCTGCTGCGTAGCAGATAAGCTGCGTTCAGGAAAACACCAACTATTCTTGCACGTCAAACCGATTATCCCAGCCCATTATCTCTATTGATTATCGTTGTTGCAGGATGTTGCCGGTACGCGCGTCAACATCGACGAAGATAACGCGGTCCTTGTCGATGAATTTCAATCGGTAAACCTGCGCCACAGAATCATATTCAGGACCAAGATATTGCATTCCGCGCATCCGGGGCAAGATCTTGCTTTCAATCTCTCGCGGCTTTTTGACCTTGCCTTGCTGCACGTCGGCACGCAAACCGCCCTGATCGTCACCGCGCCGTGCATCGGCGGGTTGCGTCGCGGCCAAAACCGCAAATGCGGCAATTAAGAGAGCGGTTTGTTTCAACATCATGATGGGCATTTATCCTTTGCGCGTTGAACGTAATCTGAATGGCCTATACAGATTAAAGAAAGTTCGGCTAACGCGCATCCCGCACTAAACAGCAGTATCACGTGCCCACGCAATATATGCTTTGCGAAGCGCGGCAGTGACAGGACCGATATGGCCATCGCCAATGACCGCGCTGTCAATTTGCGTTACAGGCAATACCAAAGCGGTGGCCGCTGTCACATAAGCTTCCGCTGCGTTCTGCGCCTCCAGCACCGTAAATGGACGTTCTTCTACTTTTGCAACCAACCCGTCTGTCATTTGCATCATCGCGGCGCGGGTTATTCCGTGCAATATCCCGCGGTCCAGTTGATGTGTTACCAATACGCCGTCTCTTGTTATGATGTGTGCGTTTTGCGATGTTCCCTCGGTCACAAACCCGTCGCGGGTTAACCAAGCATCATCCGCGCCGAACGCTTTGGCCTCCATTTTCATCATCGACGCATATAGCAATTGCGTGGTTTTTATATCGGCCCTGCCCCACCGCAGATCCGGCAAGGTCGCAACTTTAATCCCGCTGTCCGCAGCCGGGTTATCCGCCAGAGCGACAATTTGCGTAAACGCCAGCACCGTTGGCGGCGTGCCTTCTGTGGGCCAAAAAAAGCTGCGGTCACCCGGATTTCCGCGCGTTACTTGCCAGTAAATCATGCCTTCGGTCAATGTGTTACGCGATACCAGTTCGCGGCATATTGTCAGCCATTCATCGTGCCCGGGCGCACCCATGATGCTCAATTGCCCCAGTGAATGGCCCAGCCGCGTCATATGCCCGTCAAAATCAACCAACCTGCCATCCATTACCGACACGACTTCATACACGCTGTCAGCAAACAGAAAGCCGCGATCGAATACCGACACTTTGGCTTCGGCTTCATCGATATACTTACCATCCAGGTAAATAGTGCGCATAACAAACTCCATTTCGTATGACGGGCAGTTGCTTTCATAGACGCCGCGCCCTATCGGGCAAGCCTTATGGCATCTCCCCCAATACTTTCTTACGAAAAACTTGGCCTGCAACAGGGCGGCGGCTGGTTATTTCAGGATCTGGACATCAACATCGGGCCGCGTGACCGGCTGGCGTTGATTGGCCGCAATGGCGCAGGCAAGACAACCCTGATGAAACTGGTCGCGGGTATGATGGAGGCGGACAAGGGTAAACGCACCGTCCAGCCAGGCACCAATATCGTAATGCTCGATCAAGACCCCGATGTTGCAGCGCATAAGACGTTGCTGGATTTTGCCCTGCACGGAAACACGTCTTTGGCCGAGTACGAGGTTCAAACGATTGCCGACCAGTTGGGCATCGACCTGTCCCGCGAAGCAGCCACTGCTAGCGGCGGAGAACGCCGCCGTGCCGCCATATGCCGGGCGCTGGCCAGCGAGCCCGATCTGTTGTTGCTTGATGAGCCGACCAATCACCTTGATCTGCATGCAATTGAATGGCTGGAGGATTGGCTCACGCGGTATCGCGGCGCATTCATGGTTATCAGCCACGACCGTACCTTCCTGACACGGTTGACGCGGCAAACATATTGGATGGACCGCGGCCTTTTGCGGCGCAGCGAAATTGGTTTTGGCGGGTACGAGGCGTGGACCGAACAGGTATATGCCGAGGATGCACGCAATGCGGCACGCATGGATGCCAAGCTGAAAATCGAGGAGCATTGGAAGGAACGCGGCGTGACGGCGCGCCGCAAACGCAACATGGGCCGCCTGACCAAGCTGTATGAAATGCGCGCCGCACGCGCCGCGATGGAGGGGCCGCAGGGCACGGCAAAGCTGGCCGCATCCAGCGATGATAGCAAAACCAAAACCGTGATTAACGCCGACGCCGTATGCAAAAACTATGGCGAGCGGGAGATTATTAAGGATTTTACACTGCGTATCCAACGCGGTGACCGGATCGGTATCGTTGGCGCAAACGGTACGGGCAAGACGACCCTGATCCGCATGCTGACCGGCGAGACAAAACCCGACAGCGGCAAGCTTACATTGTCGCCGACACTGACCGGGATTGTCATTGACCAGCAACGCAAGTTGCTGACGCCTGAAAAACGTGTACGCGATGTGCTGGCCGATGGCAGCGACTGGATCGATGTACGCGGCGTACGCAAACATGTTCAGGGGTATCTGAAGGAATTTTTATTTGACCCCTCGCTGATCGAGGCGCGGATTGGTACATTGTCCGGCGGCGAACAATCGCGGATATTGCTGGCACGCGAATTTGCCAGAGAGGCGAATTTACTGGTCCTTGACGAACCAACCAACGACCTTGATCTGGAAACGCTTGACCTGTTGCAAGAGGTTATTGCCGATTATGATGGAACGGTACTGATCGTCAGTCATGACCGCGATTTTCTGGACCGCACCGTCAACCTGACATTGGGCCTGACGGGCAGCGGCAAAGTGGACATCATCGTCGGCGGATACGCCGATTGGGAGGCAAAACGCGACCGCCCAACATCTGCTGAAACCCGCAGAAAAGCAGACAAGTTCACAGTAGACTTGCCCTCCGGAAACGCGCAATCCGCACCGCAAGCTCGCGCTGTAAAATTGACATATAAAGACCAGCGCGATTATGATCTTTTGCCTGCACGGATATCGCAGCTGGACGCCGATATTGCTGCAGCAGAGAACGAGATGGCCGATCCGGCGCTGTATACAAAACATCCCGGCCGCTTTGCTGCGTTAATGAAACAGGCTGATGCGGCACGGAACGAGAAATCAGCGGCAGAAGAGCGCTGGCTGGAACTTGCGATGCTGGTTGAAGGTTAAGGTTGACCATCAATTTATCCCGGCAATCGGTAAAATTCAGCTAGCCTGTCCAGCGCAATGCGCAGTACCAATTTGCCGGAGCGTGCTGGCCATTGCAACGCACGTTCGGCCACAGCTATACCCTCGCATGCACAGACCACCCGCCATGCGACGTCGGCCAAATCGCGCCCTAGCGCCGTCATCGCACCATCAAAACGGTCTTTTGCGGACAACGCCCTATCACTTTCTTCCATAATCGCAGGCGCGTTGCGGCGGGAACGGCTAAGGATGAAATTTTCCCAATTCATCGTCACACGCGGGCCTAACATTGCCGCCTCATAATCACCGCGCAGCTTTTCCCCTGCCAGCAATTGGCGATCCGACAAATGCCCGCGCGAATGCAGCCATGCCAACGGCGATTCCGCCAAGTTTACAGTTACAGTCCGCAAGGCACGCTTTCCCGCCGCGTCTTGCGTGACGCTGCACTCAACCAATGGCCGCGGGTCGATATATTTGGGTTTGGAAACGTTTTTACGGGGCATAATCATTCCTTAGCAGAACAGGTGAGAAGCCTCTTGCCATTTGGTCAATATTGTAGGAAAGTAAAAACCTATTTGGTTTTTAGGATATTCGCCATGCTCAGCAGAATTCGGGATGTACGCCGCGCAAAGGGACTGACTCTGTTGGATGTGGCGGAGCGATGTGTACCGCCAACAACAGCGCAAACCGTGGGGCGACTGGAAACCGGGATGCGCACCTTGTCGCTCGATTGGCTGAACCGGATTGCCGCTGCATTGGGCGTCGATAGCAGTGAACTGGTGCAATTGCCCGATCAAGCCGCATTGCCCGTGGCGGCAATACTGGCTGCGGATGGTGCGCACGCTCCTGTTAAACCAGAGACAATTTTGGTGCCTAATATAGGCGGCCAAATGGTCGGTCTGCGCGTGACAGCAAGCATTGGCGAGTACCGTCGCGGGGACGAGGTCTGGTTGGAACAAATCGCGCCAGAGCATTTTTCCGATGCGCTTAATCTCGACATACTGGTTCCACGCCCTGCCGGACGATTTCTGTTTGCGCGGCTTTTGGGCCGAGAAAATGGCAAGCTGCATCTTTTGCCACTGGAATCGGGCGCACGGCAGCAAGTGGTTAGCGATCCTGCATGGATTGCCAAAGCCGTTCGCCTGATGCGCAATTTGTAAAGGATGCTGCATTGCGGATATTGACACTGGCGACGCTATTTCCAAACGCAGCGCAACCCAATTTCGGGATATTTGTCGAACGGCAAACGGCGGGGCTTTCAGCGCGCGGCGGCATGGACGTAACCGTTATCAACCCCATAGGTGTGCCGCCATGGCCGCTATCGCGCTCGCCGCAATATGCGGCGCTATCATCACTTCCGCTGCATGAACAATGGCGCGGTTTGAATGTTTATCGCCCTAGGTTTACTTTGATACCGAAATTTAGCGGACCATATAATCCGGCGATGATCGCACGGGCGATACTGCCGCTCGTCCGAAAATTACATGCAGACAATCCGTTCGATCTGATTGATGCAGAGTTTTTCTATCCCGATGGTCCGGCGGCAATGCAAATATCCAAAGCGTTGAACATTCCATTCACTATCAAAGCACGCGGCGCCGACATCCACCATTGGGGCAGCGCCAAAGGATGCGCCGAACAGGTGCTGGCGGCGGCAGAAGCAGCGGTTGGATTGCTGGCCGTATCCGCCGCGTTAAAGGCGGATATGGCGGCGCTAGGCATGGATGCGGGCAAAATAATGGTGCATTATACCGGCCTTGACCAAGCCCGTTTTGCACCCAAAGACCGCGCCGCAGAGAAAGCCAAACTTAACATAGCCGGACCGATGGTTTTGTGCGTTGGCGCGCTGATCCCGCGCAAAAATCAGGCCCTGTTGATACAGGCTCTGCCGCAATTGCCCAACATTACATTATGTCTTGCGGGACAGGGGCCAAGCGAACCCGACTATCGCGCACTGGCACGTCAAATCGGCGTAGCAGACCGTTTGCGTTTCATGGGCAATGTACCGCACGACGATTTGCCCGCGCTGTTTGCTGCTGCGGACGTCATGGCACTGGTATCGGCGAGTGAAGGACTTGCCAACGCATGGGTAGAGGCGCTGGCG
>JANOKA010000123.1:0-2270 GCA_031418995.1 Sphingomonadales bacterium
TGCGCTCCTCGCTCCACGGACCCGGCACGGATGAACCGATCCTGTGGTATGAGGGCGCTGCGCTGACCGACAAACGCTATCTGCTATCATAACCGAAGCGTTATTCAGAGGAACAGCTCCGCTGCAGCATCAAGTATCGCCCTCGTATCGAGCCTATATTCACGGTAAAGATCGGGCAAATCGCCGGTTTGCCCGAAACGATCAACCCCCAGCGGCGACACACGGTTGCCGCGTACGCCGCCAATCCATGATAACGCGCCGGGGCTGCCGTCAATCACCGTGACCAGACCTGCGGTTGGCGACAAGGCCGCGAGCAACTGTGCAATATGCGCCGCTTCCTTGTTGCCGCCGCGCCAGCGCGCTGCCCGCGCATCCGACCATCCGCGATGCAGGAGGTCGGGGGACGTAACCACCATTAAACCGATACCAGGCACGTCGTCCTGCAAATCCTGCCAAGCCGCGATGGCCTCGGGCAGGATCGCGCCAGTCGCTATAATCGCGGCTTCGGCGCCGGGTGCGGGTTGCGTCAGCCAATAACCGCCCTTGATGGCGCCTTCTTCCCAGCGGTCACCGGATCGTACGCCTTGCGGGATCGAACGCGTGGAAAGCCGCAAATACACCGAACTACCGTCCGGCTGTTGCATATATTCAAATGCCCAGCGCATGATGAGCGCGACTTCATCCGCAAAGGCTGGCTCGAAATAGGCGAGGCTCGGCTGTCCCATACCGATCAGCGGCGTGTTGATCGACTGGTGCGCGCCGCCCTCTGGCCCCAGCGTCAGGCCAGATGGCGTGCCGACCAGCAGGAAACGCGCATCGGAATAACAGCCGTAATTCAGCGCATCCAGCCCGCGCGCAATAAATGGATCATAGACTGTGCCAACCGGGATCAGCCTTGTGCCGAAATGTTGTGCAGCAAGGCCCAACGCCGTGAGCATCAGGAAAAAGTTGTTTTCGGCAATACCAAGCTCAATATGCTGGCCTGCTTGATGTGCAGCCCATTTCTGCGCCGACGGGATTTTGGCATCGCGAAACACGTCGGCCAGTTCGGATCGGCGGAAAAGCCCGCGCTGATTAACGAACGCGCCCAAGTTGGTTGTCTGGGTCACATCGGGCGCGGTGGTGACAATCCGGTCACCCAGCAGCTCGCCCGATTTTGCAAGGCCAAGCAGCACGTTTCCAAAGGCAGCCTGCGTCGACTGTTCTGCGCCATCTGGCACCGGCAGCCTGGCGGGAACGGGGACGGGTTCGGCACGATGCTCTGGACCTTTGCCGGCCAGCACGCTGGCGCCCACAAATGCTTTGAGCTGCGCAGCGGCGTTATCTCCCAAACCGGCATAAGGCTCCCATTCAGTGCCTTGGCTGATACCCATGCTCACGCGGAACTGGTCCATCTGCGCGGGGTTCATCATACCTGAATGATTGTCCTTATGCCCCGCAAGCGGCAGGCCATACCCTTTGACGGTGTAGGCGATAAACATCGTCGGAATTTCGTCATTGGCGCTGTCGAACGCGTCCATCAATGTTTCGATGCAATGCCCGCCAAGGTTGGTCATCAGCGCCGCGAGGCCATCGTCGTCAAAACTGCCGATAAGCGTTTGGAGATCGGGCTGCGTTCCAATGTCTGCCATCAAACGCGACCGCCAAGCGGCCCCGCCTTGATAGGTCAGCACCGCAAAGTCGGCATTGGGGCAGGTTTCGATCCACTCCTCAATCGTTTTACCGCCCGGCCTTGCAAAGGCCGCCAGCTGCAATTTGCCGTGCTTCAACGTGATCACGCGCCAGCCGCAGGTTTCGAAAATATCGTCGAAGCGGCGAAACATCCGGTCAGCGGTGGTGCTATCGAGCGACTGGCGGTTGTAATCGACCACCCACCAGCAATTGCGGATGTCGTGTTTATACCCCTCGATCAGGCATTCGTAGATATTGCCCTCGTCCAATTCGGCATCACCCATCAGCGCGATCATTCGCCCGGCGTCGGCCTCGTCCATTTGGCCGTGCGCGATCAGATAATCCTGAACCAAGCTGGAAAAGGCGGTAATCGCAACGCCCAGCCCAACCGAGCCTGTCGAGAAATCTACCGGGATCCGGTCTTTTGTTCGTGACGGATAGCTTTGCGCGCCGCCAAGCCCGCGAAACCGCTGCAACTGGTCTAGCGTCTGTTGCCCAAGCAGATAATGGATCGCCTGCAATACCGGCCCGGCATGCGGCTTTACCGCGACCTTGTCTTGCGGACGCAGCGCATGAAAATACAATGCAGCCATAATTGC
>JANOKA010000124.1:0-15575 GCA_031418995.1 Sphingomonadales bacterium
TTTTTTCCAGCGCACGGATATATTGGACAAGAGCCGCCTTATCCGCTTGTTCCCCGTGACTCATATTAATCCGGAAAGCGTCGGCCCCTGCCAAAAACAGTTTTTCGATCATTTCTGGCGTATCACTGGCTGGACCGAGGGTAGCGAGGATGCGAACTTTGCGGTTACGCGGTTGGGGATATTGGCTCAAAAGTGGCTCCGCTATTTAATCGGCTGATTTGATTGTGCTTGCGCTATGCTGCATAGCGACAAGGCACATACTGCGAAAGCCCGAAAGACGTAGCGGCATAGTATTTAGGAGATTGCGTGTGAATAAAGAAATTACAGACGTAGCGGCAGCAGTGGCATTCAGGCGGTTGGTTACCCATTTGCAGCATCGTCACGATGCTGAAAACATCGATTTGATGGGATTGGCCGGATTTTGCCGCAACTGTTTGGCCGACTGGTTGATGGAAGCGGATGGGACGCTGACCAAGGACGAGGCGCGCGAATTGATTCATGGCATGCCCGCTACGCAGTGGAAAGCAACGCGGCAAAGCGAGGCAACGCCAGAACAATTACAACGTTTGAAGGAAAGTGTCGCCAAAAATGCAGCGGCTGATTAAAGCGGCGCATGTTTGATTCGGGGGCGTGGCCTCAATAGAGTTTTTAGGAGAGTAGAATGTCCGAAGGTGCTGTTTCTGACGATCAATTGCGTTTGTTTATTGAACGTATCGAACGATTGGAAGAAGAAAAGAAAGGTATTTCCGACGACACACGTGACGTATACTCGGAAGCCAAAAGCCAAGGCTATGACACAAAGATTATGAAACAGATTGTTAGGCTTCGGAAGATGTCGCACGATGATCGTCAAGAGATGGAAGCGATTTTGGAACTTTATAAAGCGGCAGTAGGGTTAGCGTAGATTGTCATTCATCTGAATTAATAGCTGCTTGATATAGTGCCAGAGTTTTGGGGTCCCCTGCGATGAGGTCGTCTACGACTTTCCGCATGGTTTTTGTATGATGTGATAACTCTAGCAAAGTTACCTCACTAATATACTGCGTTAAATTTAGTATCCAATAGAAAGCTGATTCGGCGGTAGTTATTTCTTCGTCAGTTATTTTTAACTCAATAATATTTTTTGGGTGGGTTATCCGATGTCTAATTTGGATTGATAATTTGAAATTTGACCAACCGTCATTTCTAAAATCAAACTTAAATCCCGGACAAATATTTTCTGCTAATCGTGTCGTAAGTCTAATCATTGCAGGCAAAGAAATATAGCGAGTTTGCTCTGCAATTTCGCCACTTTCCGTCACGAAATAGGTTTTTTCCGAAAGTGCCATCTCAATTATTGGCGTAAGTCCATCCAATTCAATAGCAGCTGAACGTACTCGTGTGCGAAATTCCCACGATGCGCCTTCAATTGCGGCAAACATTGTTCTAATTAAATCGCGTCTCAATGCTTGAGTGTCAGAGGCAGTGCGTCTTTGCATTGATTGCAAAACATCGTGTAATAATATGCCAAGTAAGTCTTCACTAAAGACTTTATGTAATTCATTTTCGTCAATTTTTCGGTCCATTATTGTCTCACTCTATTTGCAGATTGCCTCAACTTTCAACAGAGCTAACGCTCAGCAAGACATGAAAAAATATGCTAAAAGAAATTTCACAAATTTTCTAAAAAATATAATCTTATGAAGAAATTTCTGGTTAAATTAGTTTAATTGGTGGCGATAGCATATACTCTGTAAATTAAGGAGAAAAACCATGGCCAAAAGCCAGAAAAAAACGAACAAAGAAGTCCGCAAACCAAAAGCTGAAAAGCCCAAGAAGCAGAATGCATCGAACCCTTCGCAAAAGGTTCGGTTGCTGCAAAACCTTGACTGGCATGGCAGCAAAGTGCTGGCATACTTGCGTGTTTAAACGGCCTGATGTAGTGCGCGCAGGTCTCGTAAATCCAGATTAAAGAAGTGATCCATGGCAGGCCATTCCAAATTCGCAAATATCAAACACCGCAAGGGGGCACAGGACAAAAAACGCTCGAACTTGTTTTCAAAGTTCAGCCGCGAAATAACAGTGGCGGCGAAAATGGGCATGCCCGATCCCGATTTTAACCCGCGCCTGCGGCTGGCGATTAATGCGGCCAAGGCGCAATCGATGCCCAAGGATAATATCCAACGCGCGATTGATAAAGCGACAGGCGGCGACGCGGAAACCTATGATGAAATGCGCTATGAAGGTTATGGCCCCGGCGGCGTTGCAATCATCGTTGAGGCCTTGACAGACAACCGAAACCGCACCGCAACCAATGTGCGCACCGCGTTCAGCAAAAATGGCGGTAATTTGGGTGCATCCGGCGCAGTGGCTCATGGTTTTGACCGCTTGGGCCTGATTACGTATCCGGTAACCGCTGGCGGTGCAGACGATGTGTTTGAAGCCGCGTTAGAGGCGGGCGCCGAAGACGTTGAATCGGGCGAATTTGAACACGAGATTTGGACCGCAATGGACAGCCTGCACGAAGTGGCCAAAGCGTTAGAGACAAGCTTGGGCGAAGCAAGCGGCGCTAAACTGGCATGGAAACCGCAAGTCACCGTTGAAGTGGATGAAGGCAATGCATCAACTTTGCTGAAATTGATCGATGCGTTGGAAGATGATGATGATGTTCAGGCGGTTTGGGGCAATTATGACGTATCGGACGAAGTGATGGAGAAACTGGGCTAATGCTTGCGTTGCTGGCAAAGGCATTGCTGGCAGGCGGTATTGTTGCGATAATATCTATTGTGGCCCAGCGGCAACCAACCATGGGGGCGCTGGTCGCATCATTGCCGTTGGTGTCGATTTTGGGAATGATATTTTTATGGATGGCAAAGCCGGATGCGGCCAATATGGCGGTCCATATGCAGGCGACATTCTGGTATGTTATCCCCTCACTGCCGATGTTTCTTTTAATGCCGTGGATGCTGCGACAAGACTTTGCTTTTTGGCCAACGCTTGTTGCCGGCTGCGCCCTGACGGTCATATTATATACCTTGCTAGGATGGATCGCACCGCGCTTTGGTATTTCTTTTTGATTATGTACAGCCAGCAAAAATGATTATTCTAGGCCTTGATCCTGGCCTTGGCATAACGGGTTGGGGTGTGATCCGCAGGCAAGGCAATCGGCTTTCTCATATCGCCAATGGACAGATTAAAACCGAGGCGAAAATGCCGCTGGCCTCGCGGCTGTTACAGCTTGATCTGGCGCTGAGTGATGTTTTGACCGAATACCGCCCCGATGCTGTCGCTGTTGAAGAAGTATATGTGAATATGAACCCGCAATCGACTTTGAAATTGGGGCAAGCGCGGGGTGTCGTTTTGTTGGGGGCTGCCCGCGGCGGCGCAGTCGTCGCCGAATACGCAACGCGGTTGGTGAAAAAAGCCGTTGTCGGCGTGGGCAATGCTGAAAAAGCACAAATTCAGGCGATGCTGGCCATTTTGCTACCCGGCGTTACGCTGGCTGGGCCTGATGCCGCCGACGCGTTGGCGGTGGCCATAACCCATGCACATATGGGTAAGCATTCTTAATAGCTTTCCACCGCGCCGATATCGCTGCCGCCGCCGCGTGGACGGGGCGCAAAATAGGCATCAAATGATTGCGCTGGAGCGCCGCCTATGGCTGCATCGATGGCAGGGCTGCCGGGTGCCAGCGTAAATGCGCCGGGTCCGGTCGTCGCGGCAAATAATGGATTGGTTGCAGTTAAGTTATGCGTACCGCCAGATGGATTAAATCCCGTGCCGCCAAACACGATATTATAGTCAAAGATCACGCCTGTTACCTGTTCTGCGCGGTTTGCCGGGCGGCCATCGGATGCATATAATATGTTGTTGAAAACGCGCACATTGACGGCATTCTGCGCCGTAATTTCACCTTGTCCGGTTAATTCTATGGCCGAGTTGCGATAGGTAGTGTTTGAGAAAATATCGACATTACCTGATTGAAACACATGAATGCCGCGTCCGCCATTATTGTAAACAATATTGTTGGCAATCAGCGTTTGGCCCGCATATCCCGTAGCAGTAAAATCATCAATTATAATGCCATTACCGTCGGTAGGCTGACGGAAATCAAAACACAGGCACGGAATTTCGTTGCTGTTGCTGGCGCTTATATTGTTGCGGATGACATTGCGATATGTGCTGATATTATTATCCAGATTGCGCAGTTGGAAAAAGTTGATCCCGGATCCGCCGAAATAGGAATAGCGGCTGTTGCCGAATACACGGTTATTTTCGAAGATAATATAATCTGCGCCAAGCGCATTAATCCCTGCCTGCGGATGATCGTATACCAAATTGTTGCGAGCAATTCCGTGATGTGCCATCACTTGGCGACCTTCCAGATTTCCAAAAGTAATGCCACTGGACACTGTAACCGGGGTTATTGGACCGCCATTTTGCTTGGCCACTTGTTCGGCCTGCGCGCGGGCCAGCGTCAGCTCGTTCATATGCCCCTCAATCTCGAACCCATCGATGATGATATAATTGGCCAGCACTTCAAATCCATTATAATTTAACCCCACGGTTGAACGCAGCTTTGCCTTTTCGCCGGGATAGGCCTTGTACGTGATATAAGCATCGGGTCGGCCCGATTTGGTGATTTCAACGATCACGGAATAATCGGTACGCCGATATTCACCCGCCCGTACCAAAACCGTTTGTCCTGGCTGCAGGCTTTCATGGGCGCGCTGTATAGTTTTCCACGGGCGCGCTGCGCTGCCATCATTACTGTCGCTGCCTTGTCCGTCATCGACAAAGAATATTGTTGGCGTTCCGGTCGCGGGCATTGTGACCGCAAAAGTAGCAGAGGGAACCGGTACGCCTGCCGGACGCATGGCAGTAACGCGGTACGCGTAATTCACACCGCTGCTTAATCCGCTCTGTTTATACAAGGTTTGATTTGCCGGGAGATTGCCCGCCGCCGCCCATGCGCCTGCGCCATTTAATTGCTGCTCAATCAAAAAGCCGGTTTCATCGCCAGTCACATCATTCCAGCGGATAATTACCTCGTTAGGGCTGGTTGGTTGCACATCGATGCGGCGCGGCGCGGCGGCGCGGTCCGAATCATTCGCCACTATTACAGGCGGCGGGGGCGGCGGAGGCGGACCACTGATAGGCCCGCCGCCAGATGCAGGCCCATCCTCTCCGTTGCACCCGGTCATTACGATACAGGCAAAAAGGGTAATATATCCCAAGTAAGAGCGCATGGCCAATGACCTTGAAAGAACGAACAGCTTAAAATAGCAAGCAAACATATAATGATTACAGATATCTAAAGTGGCGTCTATCAAACGAGCTTGTCACTGGATTTGCGGTGGATAGCCTTAATATGAGGGTGAATGACATCGCAGCAGATTTGCGATATTGCCCATAATTAACAAATCGGAAACCGCAGCCAATTGAAAGCATCCCATGTCCAAACCCGTTATTTTCGTACTAAATGGCCCTAACCTAAATTTGTTGGGCACTCGGGAGCCCGAAATTTATGGCACCGATACGCTGGATGATATTGCCGGACGGTTGGAGGATAAGGCGCAAGCTATGGGATTGGAAATTGATTTTCGCCAATCAAACCACGAAGGGCATTTGATCGATTGGCTGCATGAGGCGCAGGCAGTGAATGCTAAGGCGGTACTGCTGAATGCTGGCGGCTACACGCACACATCGGTAGCAATTCATGATGCGATAAAATCGATTAAAGTGCCAGTGATTGAAGTACATTTGTCCGACCCGCATACCCGCGAAGCATTCCGCCACATCAGTTATGTGGGTATGGCCGCAAAAGAATGTTTTGCGGGGCATGGCGCAAAGTCCTATGAACTTGCACTGGACGCCGCAGTGCAGATTTGACTAAAGCAAAGCGGTTTTGATTAAAGACGAGCATCATAATATTCTGGAGTAAGAAATGGCCGCAAAATCTGACAATGACGACGGTATGAAGGTTGATACCAAATTGGTCCGCGAATTGGCAGATATGTTAAGCGAAACCGGTCTTTCCGAAATCGAAGTAGAAGACGGTACACGCAAAATACGGGTTTCACGTATGATGACGGCGGTTGCGGTTGCGGCCCCATCCGCTGCCCCCGCGCCGCTCGCCATTTCTCCAGTTGCGGTCGAGACGGCTGCACCAGCGCACACCAATGCGATGAAATCACCGATGGTCGGAACGGCGTATTTGTCTCCTGATCCCGATGCAGCACCTTTTGTTACAGTGGGTCAAACGGTCAAGGCAGGCGATACCGTGTTGATAATCGAGGCGATGAAAGTGATGAACCCTATCATTGCCGCCAGCACAGGCACGGTAACTGCCATTTTGGTTGAAAGCGGCCAGCCTGTTGAATTCGATCAACCATTGATGGTTATCGCGTAACTATGGCTATCGAAAAAATATTGATCGCCAATCGCGGCGAGATTGCACTGCGTATCCACCGCGCGGCGCATGAAATGGGGATTAAAACAGTCGCGGTGCATTCCACCGCCGATGCCGACGCGATGCACGTGCGGCTCGCGGATGAGGCGATTTGTATAGGGCCGCCGTCTGCCACCGACAGCTATTTGAACATTCCAGCGATTATTTCAGCGGCTGAAATCAGCCATGCCGATGCGATACATCCCGGCTATGGATTCTTATCCGAAAACTCACAATTTGCCGAGATTGTCGAAAGCCACGGGATCACATGGATCGGGCCAAAGCCTGAACATATTCGCACCATGGGCGACAAAGTGGAGGCGAAACGCAGCGCAGGCGCGCTAGGCCTGCCATTGGTTCCCGGCAGCGACGGAGCGATTAGCGAGATTGAAGATGCCAAAAGGATCGCACGCGAAGTTGGCTATCCAGTCATCATCAAAGCGGCATCGGGCGGCGGCGGACGCGGTATGAAAGTCGTCAATAACGAAGACGAACTGGAAACGCAGATGCAACAAGCCGGAACTGAGGCTAAGGCTGCCTTTGGTGACGCGACGGTGTATCTGGAAAAATATCTGGGCAATCCGCGTCATATCGAATTTCAGATTTTTGGCGATGGCAATGGAAAAGCGGTGCATCTGGGAGAGCGGGATTGTTCGCTGCAACGGCGGCATCAAAAGGTGCTGGAAGAAGCGCCCTCGCCGGTATTATCCGCCGCTGAACGCAGCCGGATGGGTGAGATATGTTCAAAGGCGATGGCCGATATGGGCTATCGCGGCGCTGGCACAATCGAGTTCCTATGGGAAAATGGCGCGTTTTATTTCATCGAAATGAACACAAGGTTGCAGGTTGAACATCCGGTAACCGAAATGATTACCGGCATCGATTTGGTCCGCGAACAAATTCGCGTTGCTGATGGCAAGCCATTGTCGGTAACGCAGGACGAAGTTACGTTCACCGGACATGCGGTTGAATGCCGGATCAATGCCGAGGATCCCAAAACATTCATGCCCTCACCCGGCACGGTGACATGGTATCATCCCCCCGGCGGGTTATATGTGCGCGTCGATAGCGGCCTGTATCACGGGTATAAAGTGCCGCCTTATTATGACAGCATGATCGCCAAGCTGATCGTTTACGGCAGCACGCGGGAGGGTTGCCTGATGCGCCTGCGCCGTGCCTTGGGCGAATTTGTGATCGAGGGAATGAAAACAACAATACCCTTGCACCAGAAGCTGCTCGATGACCCCGAATTTCAAAACGGCGAATATACGATCAAATGGCTCGAAGAATGGTTGGCGAAGGACGAGGCTTAAACCGTAGGCAAGCCGCAGCCGGATTGGCTTTATTGCCAATTGCGGCATGCCAGCCATCGCCCAAGGCAGCAAAATCGCCGCCGCCAAATCTTGGCCAGTTAAACGCTTCATCGGCGCTGTTGGAACTGGTAACGCTCGACCGGGATATTCGTCTGGATATCCGGTACGCTTCCACGAACAATTTCACGGGCCGGATTCTATATGCACAGCCGCGCGCTTTTTTGGTCATTTCTGCTGCGCAGGCCTTATTGCGCGCGCACTTGGCGGCGCGTGCGGAAGGATTTGGCTTGCTGCTCTATGACGCGTACCGGCCATGGTCTGTAACCAAGAAATTGTGGGATGCCACACCGCGTTCAAAACGCGAATTTGTCGCCAATCCCAAAATAGGGTCCCGGCATAATCGCGGCTGCGCAGTGGATTTAACATTATATGATTTGGCGACCGGAAATGTAGTAGAAATGCCAAGCGAATATGATGAATTTAGCAAGCGAGCTTATCGTAGCTATAATGGCGGGGATGCATCCGCGACACAAAACCGGGCGCGATTAGAGCGCTATATGACGATGCAGGGATTTGCCGGTATTTCCAACGAATGGTGGCATTTTGATTTCCGGGACTGGGCGAATTATCCAATATTAGATATACCTTTCGAAGCCTTGTAAAAAAGTACCAAGCAAAACTGTTCATAAAAAACGTATCTTTCATGAATATGTACCGATGGTTCAGCAATAGGTCAGAATCAGTATGCGACATACCGTGTAAAGCAGGAGGCAGAGTGCCGCCTGTATAAAGGGGTTAGTGATATGAAAACGCTCTATCTGGCAGTATTGGCATTGGCCACATCGTTGACGCCGGCGGTTCTTTCCGCTGCTGATGTGTCGGCGCAAACGGGATCAAGTACTTTAGATCGGGCCGGACAAGCTGCCTCGATGCAGCGCGGCGACCGTGATCGCGGGAACGGTGCGTTTAACGGCGGTTTCGGCAGGCGTGATCGCAACGAAAATCCACGCGCAGAACAACCGCGTCCAGAACGTGCGCAACCAGAGGTCCGAGCACAGGCACAGGCACAGCAAACACAAAATACCAATGTGCAGAACGACCGCCGTGGCGGAGGACAGCGCGCCGAGGGTCAAAGATCAGAAGACTGGCGCGGTGATGGGCGTCGCGGCGATGGTAACCGCAATGGCTGGCAAAACAATGATCGCGGCAATCGCGGTCAAGGCCAAGGCGGCACTAATCAGGGTGTTCGGGACCAAGCACAAGGACAGAATGGTCACCGAAATGGCGGCGGCCAATACGACCGTAACAATGACGGCAGAGTAGACCGCGGATGGGATCGCAACCGCGACGGCAATGTTGATCGCCAATGGGACCGGAACAATAATGGCCGTGTTGACCGCCATTATGACCGTGACCGCGATGGCCGGAATGATCGCTATGATCGTAATAACCACCACGATAGAAATTATAGGGCGAACCGCTATAACGGCCAACATTATAATAACTGGAGCCGTAGCTGGCAAAATGACCGCCGGTATGACTGGCGCTCGCACCGGAACAACAACCGCAATTATTATCGCGTAAACCGCTATTACGCCCCTTATCGCGGCCATAATTACAGCCGATTGAATATCGGTTTCTATTTGGGCAATGGTTTTTACGGATCGAATTACTGGATCAATGAACCCAGTTATTACCGTCTGCCGCAGGCTTATGGCCCGTACCGCTGGGTACGTTATTACGATGACGTTTTGTTAATCGATGTGCGCAACGGTTATGTCGTCGACGTGGTTCATAATTTCTTTTGGTAAGGCGCAAGACGCGTAAACATTTCAGCCCGGACGGACCCTCCGCTCCGGGCTTTTTTGTGCTTGCGAAAGGGCAAGGGAACCCGCACACTTGATGTACCTTAGCGGAGATATTCAACCATGCGTTACGCCATCATAGCTTATTTAATGTTGGCAATGCCAACCCCTGTAATCGCACAAACGCAGATTATTTTGGCAGGCAAAGTAATCACAGATGCCGATGCGGCGCCGCTGGGCCCGTCTACGATAACGGTCGTGGATGGCAAAATTGTCAGCATCACGCCGGGACATGCACTGCCAACAACAGATGGCGCTACGATTGTGCGGCTGGAGGATAAAACCATCGTACCGGGCCTGATCGACCTGCATGTGCACCTCACCGGAGATCCGGGCGGTGATTTTTGGAAAGAAGCAACCGAGCCAACGGAATGGGGCGTTGTTGTTGGTGCAAAAAATGCGCTGCTAACGGTAAAGGCGGGTTTCACAACTGTGCGCGATGCCGGATCGTCGCAATATTCAGCCTTTTCACTGCGGCGCGGAACTGCCGAAGCTATTATCCACGGCCCGCGAATTATTGCTGCTGGTCCTGCGCTTGCCATCGTTGGTGGTCACGGGGATACAACCGGTTTCACCGAACAAGTGAACGATGCCCTGTCCAGCGGCTATGCCTGCACAGGCGCGATCCAATGCGCGGAAAAAGTGCGAAAGGCGTCTCGCGCCGGATCAGACATAATCAAGATTACGGCTACAGGCGGCGTATTGTCGCAACAGGGCCGCGGCTTGGAAGCGCATTTTAGCGATGCAGAAATGAAATCGATTGCCGATACAGCCCATTCGCTAGGCCTCAAAGTTATGGCACACGCGCACGGTGCACGCGGAATAGAGGCAGCGGCGCGTGCCGGAATTGACACTATCGACCATGGTACATTTGCCGATGAGGCTGCCTTGAAAGTAATGAAGGCGAATGGGACCGCAATGGTTCCTACTTTGATGGCGTTCAAAGGCGTGAGCGAAGGCCTTGGCAAGGGTATTTACACACCCGTAGTAGAGAACAAAATCCGCATGACGTTAAGCCAGGTTGGCAAAGCCGTCACTATGGCGCGCAACATGGGTGTGCCCATTGCTTTTGGCACGGACGCAGGTGTTTTTGGCCATGGTCGCAACGGCGAAGAATTTCAGTTAATGGTTGATGCGGGATTGACCGCCAAAGAAGCGCTGGCCAGCGCAACAACTGTGGCGGCCATGGTGCTGGGCAAGGAACGCGAGATTGGCCGCATTGCGGTTGGATATTCCGCTGATATGATTGCCGTAGCAGAAAACCCCATTACCAACATTCGGACACTGGAAAAGGTAGAGTGGGTGATGGTAAGAGGACGAATTGTTCCATGATTCTAGAGTAATAAACATGACGAGCGACACCGCGACCAAGGTTTTTGATCCCAACAATGATCCTGCCAAATTGGCAAAAATTGGCGTTCACGTAACACGGCATTTAAGCAGCAACAAACTGGTCCAAAAAGTCGAGGCGGAAGGTATCCAGTTATATGTTTATCAGGGGTTTTTGGGCAAAAAAGACTGTCAGTTGCTGATTGATAAAATCAACAAAGAAGCCGTCCCCTCGACATTATATGAAGGAACCGAACAAACCGGATTTCGCACAAGTTACAGTTGTCATCTAAGCCGTTGGGACAAAGATGTGGGCCGCATCGAAGCGCGGATGAGCGACACAATGGGCATCCACAACGATTTTGCCGAAACGATGCAGGGCCAACGGTATATGCAAGGGCAAGAGTTTAAGGCGCATCATGATTTCTTTCACCCTGGCGAAACTTACTGGCAAAAAGAAAGCATTGCAGGGGGCCAACGCAGCTGGACCGCAATGATATTTCTAAACGTTCCAGACGAAGGCGGAACCACCGAATTTCCCAATCTTGGTATCGGCGTGCGTCCGCAAGCCGGAATGTTGCTGATCTGGAACAATATGACGCTTGAGGGCAAACCGAATTACAAATCGTTACACACCGGAACCCCGGTTATACAGGGCGTGAAGCATATTATCACCAAATGGTATCGGCAGAATAACTGGTTGGAATTGACCACCCCGAAAAGTCAATAATTTGCGCTGGATTGTCGTGACAAGCGATGCTTAGATGGCAATAAACTGGGGTCGAAGTTTACAAAGGTCACACGCTTTTGGTGTTTTCACATCTGCGAAATACTCAAAAGCGCTTGGAACGAGCTGTTTTGGAAATCCGGGAACGGCACTTGTATGCCCGACGTGTATAGAATTTGATTGTCAAAGAGCCACAGATTGAAAACTGTTACGCTCTTTATCTAAAAGATGATGTGTGTAGGAAAGCATAATTTATACCATTTCCCATAAATCCAGTGCGACGCTCTTCATGCTCTAAAATTGCTGTCTGTCGAAATAATGTTGCACGCGAGGTTTGTGTGACCAATGCACCTAACCCTATCGGACTGAATTCCGAACGCGAAATCCAACATCCTGAACAGGGAATTTCCATATGACCACTTACAGATCATTTTTATTGGCCACGGCAATACTGGCCACACCCTTCGGCTTATCTGCCACAGCACTTGCGCATGAAGACGCGCATTCAGACGCAGCGGCGGCAACGCCGGAGGTCGATGAAGGCAAAAAGCTGAACGCACTATTTGCCGCTGATGATGAAGCCAGTTTGAAGCGCAATCCGCTGGGCGCGCTGTTTCGCGGCGACATGCGCTATGCGGACCAATTGGGCGATAACATAACGGACGCCTATTTTGACGGAGAACGCGCGGCGGCCACCGCCAGCATAGCGAGTTTGCAAAAAATTAATCGCGCCAAATTGAACGCGACAGATCAAATCGCGTATGACGTGTATCTGCTTCAGCAAAATGACGCGTTAAAAGGCCTTTCCAAAGAGTTGATGGATTTGACCGTCGTGCGCCCGATCAACCATTTTTTCGGTTTTCATACATTTTATCCCAGCTTTGCCAGTGGCAGCGGTGCAGCGCCATTCAAAACGCTGGCCGATTATGAAAACAATCTGAAACGGCATCAGCAATTCATTGTTTTGATGGACCGCAGCATCGGCCGCTTTCGTGAGGGACAAGCATCGGGCGTAGTGGAAACAAAATTGACGATCAATAATGTGATCGAGCAGCTGAACACGCAGCTTTCCCAAAAAACAGAGGAAACGCCGTATTTCGGTCCGGTGAAAAAATTCCCCGATGGCATATCGGATGCAGATAAAGCCCGGCTGACAACCGAATATCGCGATGTCATCGAAAAAGGTATATTCCCCGTTTATACGAGGTTGCGGGACTATTTGCGCGACGATTATTTGAAAGATGCGCGTGAAGGCGTTGGTTTGTCGTATATGAAGGGCGGCGAAAAACTATACGCCTATATGATCGAGCAAACGACGACATTGCCGCTGAAAGCCGATGACGTTCACAATCTGGGCCTTTCGGAAGTGGCGCGCATTACCACCGCGATGGAGGATGTCCGCAAAGAAGTTGGCTTTACCGGCAATCTGGCGGCATTTTTCGACCATTTGCGGAACGATCCGAAATTCAAACCTGCCAGCCGTGAAGCACTCACGCAGGGCTATTATGATATTGGCAAAGCCGTTGATGCACAGATCAGCACGCAATTCAAAAATCTGCCAAAAGCGCCATTGGAAATCCGTCCTTATGAGGAGTTCCGTGAAAAGTTTGAAGCGGGCGGTAGCTATCAAAGCGGAACGCCCGACGGCGCGCGGCCCGGTATATTTTATTTCAATGCTTATGATTTGCCTAGCCGGACCACGCCAGGGATGAGCACTTTATATTTGCATGAGGGCGCGCCAGGCCATCATTTCCAAATCAGCATCGCGCAAGAAAATACCGCATTGCCAGCATTCATCCGCTTCGGCGGCAACACGGCTTACGTCGAGGGATGGGCGCTGTATTCGGAAACTTTAGGTTATGATATGGGCTTTTTCAAAGATCCGTATCAGCGTTTTGGCACATTATCGGACGAGATGCTGCGCGCTATGCGGCTGGTGGTCGACACCGGATTGCATTCGAAAGGTTGGACCCGCGATCAAGCAATCGAATATATGATGGCCAACAGCGATATGGGCAAAACCGATGCCACCGCCGAAGTCGAACGCTATATTGCGATTCCGACACAGGCGCTGGCCTATAAAATTGGCGCGCTGACCATCCAGCGGTTGAAGGCCAAGGCGAAAACCGAACTGGGCGATAAATTTGATGTGCGCGAATTTCACAACCAGATTTTGAATACCGGCGCATTACCGCTGGCGATTTTGGAAAAGAAAATCGACAGCTGGATTGCTGCGTCCAAATAACCGGACTTTGGCCATCACTTTACGCGCCGTGACGTAGCGCATTTGGTGATGGCTAAGTTTTGGGTTATTATTGTATCATGAACGGAGAAATCTATTGCCAGCGGTGAAGGCCGCGAACCCGCGTGAGATATTCGCAGCCGCAGATTGGGCGGCGATCACTCGGATATCGCCATGGCGCGGCATTTGGCTCACCGCGCATGCGTGGATCGTGGTTGCATTTGCAGCAGGCGGTGCGGCTTGGCTTTGGCAGCTTAACTGGATTGCTGGGTTGGCGGCGACGCCCATTGCGCTTGCGGTTTTAGGCGGACGGCAACTGGGCCTGTCGATATTGATGCATGACGGCGCACACGGGTTGCTTCATCCCAATCGCAAAACCAACAATTTTCTGGGTCAGTGGATATCGGGCGCAGCGACGGGTAGTGATCTTTATGCTTATCGCGCTTATCATCTGACGCATCATAAATTTACGCAGCAGGCCGAGGATCCCGACCTTGGCCTTTCGCAGCCATTTCCTACCTCACGTGCAAGTTTGCGCCGCAAGGTCATTCGTGATTTAACGGGACAGACATTTTATAAACAACGCAGCCATCAATTTGCGGCAGCATGGCGGGGAGTGTTGGCGATGGTAAATGGCGTGCATGGCGAAACAGACAAACGCGATCACAGCGCTGGAAAGCCCCTTAACTCCGGGGGCCGCAGCGGCGTTGATGCGCCTGTAAGAAATATCGAAGGCGCGAAATTAACGGCCAGAACGGTTGGCCGGTTCCTGCTTGTTCAAATCCTCATCCTCAAGCTCAGCCTTGCAACCTTTGGCTGGGTACCGTTCTTGCTTTGGCTCTCTGCATTGGCCACAACGTTTCAATTATTCCTACGCGTCCGCAACATCGCCGAACATGCCTGCACCACGACGGGCAGCGCTGACCCGTTCAGCCATGCCCGTACCACGATTGCGGGTTTTGTAGAACGGATAACCGTCGCGCCGTACTGGGTGAATTACCATGCCGAACATCATTTGTTTATGGGTGTGCCCTGTTATCATTTACCCGCTGCACATGCGTTGCTGGGCAAAGGCGGCCATCATAGCCGTATGACCATATCGCGCGGATATAGCGACGTTTTACGGCAAGTACTGATTTAGGGCTCGACCCTTGCTCTAAGCCGCGACAAACCGGCTTCCGGCGCGGTCTTTCGCCGTGTGCTGCGGATCGAAAATCTGGCCGTTCATTGCTATATAAACACCCGGCGGCAAAGTCTGCACCGCTGCCAAAGCAAAGCCGACGTTAAAATCGGCATCGCTGGCGCGCAACGTAGCGGGCTGCATCGCGCCCGTTAAAACGATGCTTTTACCTTGAATATCCGCCAGCGTACGTCCGGTTTGCACCATAGTATCGGTACCGTGCGTTACCAATATCTGCGCAGCATCGCTCACAGTTATGGCAGCATGGATTATTGCGCGGTCTTCATCGGTTAACTCCAGGCTGTCTTTGCGCATCAATTGCGTCACGCGGTGCGGCGCGTAAACATTATTCTCCCGCAATATATCCGTCAATGCCGTCGGCCCGATTTGATATTCGGACAAGGCATCAAAATACACTTTGTCTATTGTCCCGCCCGTGGTGAAAATATCGATCATAACCAACCCAGTCGTTTAAAGCGGATGAATAAA
>JANOKA010000125.1:0-4595 GCA_031418995.1 Sphingomonadales bacterium
ATCCTATCACGCCACAAAATTCGCGGTTGTCGGATATTCAGAAGCCGTCAAAGCAGAGCTGGCCAGCACAAATATTGGCGTCAGCGTGCTGTGCCCCGCGTGGGTTAAAACCGAAATCCACAAAAGCGTATTTGCAAAACCCACAGGCGGCGGTTCAACCGACGATCCGCAATTCAAACAGATGGAGGCCGTGATAGGCAGCGGCCTTTCCCCTGACGTGGTGGGCGAATGGACGGCACAGTGCATGGCGGACGGGCGATTTTATATATTCACCCATCCTGAATTTGCGTCATTTATCCAGCATCGTCACGCGCAAGTCCTTGCCGATTATGATGCCTGTGCGGCCTATCCCGCGTTCCAGAAATAGTGTAATTTGCAATTCAGCAGTGTCTGTTCAGCAGCAGCGCGCCGCGCTCTTGCCCCATACCCTGCCTTACGCTAAGGCGCGGCCAAATATACAAAAGAGGACTATTATGACATCGATCGGCCACGACAGCTTGCAAACCCGCGATACTTTGACAGCCGGAGGACGCACAGTTTCTTATTATTCGTTGGCCAAGGCAGCGGCGAAATTGGGCGATGTGTCGCGGTTGCCGTTCTCGATGAAAGTGCTGCTGGAAAATATGCTGCGGTTTGAGGATGATGGCTTTACCGTTAGCGTCGCCGATGCGCAGGCGATTGTCGATTGGCAGGCCGATCCAAAATCCACCAAAGAAATCCAATACCGCCCGGCCCGCGTGCTGTTGCAAGATTTCACGGGTGTACCGTGCGTCGTCGATCTGGCCGCGATGCGCGATGCAATGACCAATCTGGGCGGCGATCCGGCAAAGATCAATCCGCTGGTTCCTGTACATCTGGTCATCGACCACAGCGTGATGGTGGACGAGTTCGGTCACCGCAAGGCCGCCGAGCAAAATGTGGAAATCGAATATTACCGCAATGGCGAACGCTATGACTTCTTGAAATGGGGCAGCAAAAGCCTCGACAATTTCAAGGCGGTCCCTCCCGGCACAGGCATCTGCCATCAGGTGAATCTGGAACATATTGCGCAGGCCGTATGGACATCAAAAGCGCCCGACGGAACCGACATCGCCTATCCCGACACCTGCGTGGGAACCGACAGCCATACCACCATGATTAACGGCCTTGGCGTGCTTGGCTGGGGCGTGGGCGGGATTGAGGCCGAGGCTGCGATGCTGGGGCAACCCGTTTCGATGTTGATCCCTGAAGTTGTCGGCTTCAAACTGACGGGCGCGATGGCCGAGGGCATTACCGCCACTGACCTTGTTCTGACCGCGACACAAATGCTGCGCGCCAAGGGCGTTGTTGGGCGCTTTGTGGAATATTACGGCCCTGGATTGGACAGCCTGTCCCTCGCCGACCGCGCGACATTGGCCAACATGGCGCCTGAATATGGCGCGACCTGCGGCTTTTTTGGCATTGATGACAAGACACTGGAATATATGCGCCTGACGGGCCGTGATGAAGGCCAGATTGAACTGACCGAGGCCTATGCGAAGGCGCAGGGTTTGTGGCGTTTTGCCGATGCGCCCGATCCCATTTTCACCGACACGCTGGAACTCGACATGGGCAGCGTCGTGCCCTCGCTTGCTGGCCCGAAACGTCCGCAAGACAAAGTCATCCTGACCGAAGTAGACGACGTGTTCAACGCTGATCTGGCCAGCGTCTACAATCATAACGGCGCGCAACGCGTTGCGGTTGAGGGTAAGGATCATGACATTGGCGACGGCGACGTTGTTATTGCCGCGATCACCAGCTGCACCAACACATCGAACCCCAGCGTTCTGGTCGCCGCCGGATTGGTGGCGCGTAAGGCCAATGCCTATGGCCTGAAACCAAAGCCATGGGTGAAAACTTCGCTGGCCCCCGGCAGCCAAGTGGTCACCGACTATCTCGACCGCGCCGGGCTTACCGCAGATCTGGACGCCATTGGGTTTAACCTTGTTGGCTATGGCTGCACCACCTGTATCGGAAATTCAGGGCCATTGGCGCCGCCAATCTCTGCCGCGATTAACGAGAATGATATTGTTGCTGCGTCGGTCATTTCCGGCAACCGCAATTTCGAAGGCCGCGTATCGCCCGACGTGCGCGCAAACTTCCTCGCATCGCCGCCGCTGGTCGTCGCCTATGCGCTAAAAGGAACGGTCACCACCGATTTCACCACCACACCGATTGGCCAAGCGACAGACGGCAGCGACGTGTATTTGCGCGATATTTGGCCCACCAACCAAGAAATCGCCGACACCATGGCGGCCAATATTGACCGCTCCATGTTCCTAAGCCGCTATGCCAGCGTGTATAAGGGCGATGCCCATTGGCAAGCCATTCAGGTCGAAGGATCGGCCACATATCAATGGCGCGCAGGCAGCACGTACGTTGCCAACCCGCCCTATTTCGACGGCATGAGCATGACGCCCGCGCCCGTAACCGACATCATTAGCGCACGGCCGCTGGCGATATTGGGCGACAGCATCACCACCGATCATATCAGTCCGGCGGGCAGCATCAAAGCAGACAGCCCCGCTGGAAAATTCCTGATGGAGCATCAAGTCGCAAAGGCCGATTTCAACAGCTATGGCGCACGGCGCGGCAACCATGACGTAATGATGCGCGGCACTTTCGCCAACATCCGTATCAAGAACGAAATGGTCCCCGGCGTCGAAGGCGGCATGTCTTACTACAAGGGCGAAACCATGGCGATTTACGACGCCGCGATGCGCCACAAAGCCGACGGAACGCCATTGGTTGTGGTCGCGGGCAAGGAATATGGCACCGGATCAAGCCGCGATTGGGCCGCAAAGGGCACGAACTTGCTCGGCGTGCGCGCCGTGATCGTCGAAAGCTTTGAGCGCATTCACCGTTCAAACTTGGTCGGCATGGGCGTATTGCCATTGCAGTTCACCGAAACCGATACCCGCGAAACATTGGGCCTAACCGGTGAAGACAGCTTCACCATCCTTGGCGTCGCCACACTGGAACCGCGCCAAACGGTCGAAGTAATGGTAACCCGCGCCGATGGTTCAAACTTCACGTTCAAAACCCTATGCCGCATCGACACCGCGAACGAAGTTGAATATTTCAACAACGGCGGGATCTTGCAATATGTTTTGAGGAAGTTGGCGGCTTGAGGTTATTGCTGTATCTGGCTGCGCAATTGCGAGCGCAGCTAAGCAATCCAGAGTTGAGAAGCACAGCTCAGAAGAGTTGCGTTTCTCAAACGTGGGACTGTTAGGTGAGGTATTAGGTGTAAGCGTAATTTTAACGTAAATTATATTACCTTATCACTGACGTGAAATATTCTTGGAACGCCTAAAGTTGATTTGATACCGGAGATCAACTAATAAACCTGCTACAAAACTGCTTAAACTATAAAGCAATATGACCATGATTGGATCGAAATAAAATGGCCTGTAGGCCCAGTAGATCAGTATTGCCAGCATCGCCAGTATGAACAGAACGGCTTTCAATGCATATGATTGAACCATTAAAACGCGAAAGGGTTCATGTTTGATCCAAAGCGCGATCTGACAACTCACTACAATAGTTATGCCTATACCAAATATTGCAGGAAAAAGATGCCATACTTCGCCGTATCCATAGGGAAACATCCATGCGCAGCCGAGCATCACAAGTGCAAAGCCAATATTTGAAATTGCTACTAAGCGATAATAGGATGCAATATGTGGGTATGCATTGCCATTAGCATCAGGATAAATTTCACCAACTGCGGCCATAGATTGCGGAATGAAGCTTACGATAACGAACAAAAATGCAAAAAATAAACTTAACAGCGCAAAGTAAAGGGCGATGAAAGAAAACAATGAACTTGGGCACAGACATTTAAAATCAAACATAGACTCGAAAACGCCAATCATAATTCCCGATATAAGCAAGCCCGCGAACGCGTGTTTCCATTGAGCCCTCGATTGTGACTTCGTTGTGATTGAATCTTTATCCTTCATTTTTCGTGGATTAAGCATGGAGCTTTAAGATTACCTAAATGTTTTGAAAATCACGGTGACGGGAATTGCGAATTACCGTGAAACGTGCTCACTTACCTATTTATTGACATCTTGATGGAATTACGCTGCCGCCTTTTGGTTTCACGCAAAGGCCGCAAAGATTTTCAAGAGGGTGCGTCCTGCCGCAACCTAACTCCGCGCCTCTGCGGAACTCCGCGTACTCTGCGTGAAATAATTTTTGTTCGCGCAGAGTTCGCTGGGTTCGCAGAGACTCGTTGCAAAAATCTCCGAGCCGCAGTAGTTTTACGAAATACATGGCGTATTATTTTAAACATTCGATCTCGTCATTGCGAGCTGGTCCTAGGTTGAACCAAATTTTTGATAAAACACAACGTCATTCCCGCGCAGGCGGGAATCCATCACCTATGTATGCGGTTTAAGCATACTGGCGATAGAAACTTGAACTTTGGAGATGGATTCCCTAAATTCACAAACGAAGTGCACCACCCTGCTAAGGTTGCTGCACTATGTCAGAACGATACAAACACTTCACGCTGGAAGAACGTACTTCGATTGCCGCGCTTTACCAAGCCGGACGTTCGTGCCGGCAAA
>JANOKA010000126.1:0-2679 GCA_031418995.1 Sphingomonadales bacterium
CAAGCTCCATCCAATCAAACGCCGCTGAAACAAGCCCCTTTAACTGCGGAGGCGGTATGAAAATTGCCATCGCCACAGATGCATGGATGCCGCAGGTTAACGGCGTGGTGCGCACGTTATCGGAAACCATTAACCGCTTGATTGCGCGCGATTTTGACGTTGATATTATCGCGCCGGACCGTTTCAAAACCATTGCCTGCCCGGGATATCGCGAAATCCGGCTGGCGGTTGCGCCGCGTTTTGGAGCGCGAAAGGCGCTTCATTCGATCAAGCCTGATCTGGTGCATATCGCAACCGAAGGCCCGATTGGATGGAGCGCGCGCGGTTGGTGTCTGTCACAAGGCGTACCTTTCACCACGGCTTTCCACACCCGCTTTCCCGATTATGCCGCGGTGCGCACCGGATTATCACCTGATCGTTTTTGGCCGATTATGCGCAGGTTCCATGGACCGTCGCGCGCGGTATTGACCGCCACGCCCGCTCTGATGGCGGAACTTGCCGGGCGCGGTATCGCCAACACCCGGCTCTGGTCGCGCGGTATTGACCATAGCAATTTCAACACGGGTCACACAGCCCATCCTTTGCTGGCCAATCTGCCCCGGCCGATCATGCTGTCGGTTGGCCGGGTGTCGGTTGAGAAGAATTTGGGCGCATTTCTGGACGCGGCGGTTGCTGGGTCCAAAGTGATTGTCGGCGACGGGCCAGCCTTTGACCAATTAAAGGCAAAATACCCCGATGCGATTTTCATGGGGTCGCTAAAAGGCGCGGAACTGGCCAGCACTTATGCCGCCGCTGATGTATTTGTATTCCCAAGCCGCACCGATACGTTCGGTTTGGTGGTGATTGAGGCATTGGCCTGCGGCTTGCCTGTTGCGGCGTTTCCCGTATCCGGACCGCTCGATATCATCGGACTGCATGGCAAAGGTCCAATGTCGCAGCTTGCCCGGCCTGTTGGATGCGTGGATGATGATTTGCCTACTGCGATAATCCATGCCCTGCATTGCAGCCCTGCCGATGCCGCCGAATATGGCCGCAGTTTTGATTGGGACAAATGCACTGACCAATTTGTCGCCGCGTTAACTGAGGCGGCTGGTTTGGCAGGTGCGACAAAACCAGCTGATTTGGTCTACGCATAGGACAAAGCTTAGAATTATCGCGTTTTAAGTGTTCCAACCAATCAAAAAACCCCTTACCCCGCCAAAATCTCGTCCACCCACGCCGGAACCACCATTGTTGCCGGGCCGTAACGCGCCTCGTCAAACCAGTCGCTGCCTTTGCTCGGTTCCAAATTGAGCTCTAGCGTACGGATGCCATCGGCCCTTGCGCGGCGCACGTATCCGCCCGCCGGATATACTGCGCCCGATGTGCCGATGCTGACAAACAAGTCGGCCCGGCGCAGCGCGGCATCAATCTCTTTCATCCGGTATGGCATTTCTCCGAACCAGACGATGTCGGGCCGCATGCTGCCCGCGCTATCGCATAGCGGACAGGCCGGGCGGTCGATCAGCGTTCCGCGCCATATCGGTCGGCCATCACATGCCAGACACCATGCGGTCAAATGCGTGCCGTGCATATGGATCAGATTTGCGCCTGCTGCGGGATCAACCCCGCCGCGTTCGTGCAGGTCATCGACATTCTGCGTCACAATTGTCACTTCGCCGCGATCCGCCCATTCACGTACCAGCCGCCCCAGCGCAAAATGCGCGGCGTTGGGCAATGCCGCCTGTATCGCGGCGCGGCGCATATCGTAAAAGCGCAGGACAAGATCGGGATCGCGAACGAAAGCCTCAGGCGTTGCCACATCCTCGACGCGGTGTTTTTCCCAAAGGCCGCCTTCGGACCGGAAAGTGTCAATCCCGCTCTCCGCGCTGATCCCCGCGCCCGTCAGGATCATAATGTTTTTAATCAAAGCCGTTTTCCTGCATCCACCATATGCTTCTATACTTCCCATGCATACGAAAGTGCACCATATAAAGCGCAATTTTATTGACCGGAGCAACCATGCGTATTGCCAGTTTCAACATCAACGGGATCAAGGCCCGCCTACCTCGGTTGTTGGAATGGCTGACCGAGACGCAGCCGGATGTCGCGTGCCTGCAAGAGGTGAAAAGCCAGGATGAGGGCTTTCCGGCGGATGAATTTGAAAAGATCGGTTACGGCGCGATCTGGCACGGGCAGAAAAGCTTTAACGGCGTGGCGATATTGGCCAAAGGTTCGGTTCCGGCCGAAACGCAGCGCGGCCTGCCCCATTTGACAGACGCCGATGCAGAGGACGTACAATCACGCTATTTGGAAGCGGACGTCGCAGGCGTGCGTGTGGGGTGCATATACCTGCCCAATGGCAATCCGCAGCCGGGGCCGAAATTCGATTATAAGCTGGCATGGATGAAACGGTTGCGCGTGCATGCAGCTGAGTTGAAGAAGTTAGAGATACCTGTTGCCTTGGTTGGCGATTATAATGTTGTGCCATCGGATAAAGATATCTGGTCAAAATCGGCGATGCTAGGCGATGCCCTGCGCCAACCCGAAAGCATCGCTGCGTACCGCCGGATGCTGGCCGATGGATGGACCGATGCACTGGCCAGCCATTATCCGGCGGGCGGCATTTGGACCTATTGGGATTATCAGGCAGGTGCATGGCAACAAGACCGCGGTTTTCGAATCGACCACATGCTATTA
>JANOKA010000127.1:0-3490 GCA_031418995.1 Sphingomonadales bacterium
CCGCAAAGCGTTCCAGTCCAAAACCCGGGGCGCGTTGCCTAGGTTTGAGATTGAGGAGGGCCGCCTAAAGGTCAACCCGCTGGCCGATTGGGACAAGGCGCGCATCGCCGCGTACATCGCCGAGCACAACCTGCCGCCGCATCCGCTGGTCGAACAAGGCTATCCCTCCATCGGATGCAGCCCATGTACGTCGATGGTCGCCCCCGGCGAAGACGAACGCTCCGGCCGCTGGAAAGGCTGGGACAAGGTCGAATGCGGGATTCATACGGCGGTGCCCGAAGCAGACGATAACGGCGCGAACGATCCGGTGTTTTAGGGTTTAGAATACCGATTATTATCCAGTCCGTCGTCATTGCGAGCGAAGCGGGCCGCAGGCGACCGTAGGTCAACCAATCCAGAGTTTGTGTACGCACGCTCTGGATTGCAGCGTCGCTACGCTCCTCGCGGGTGACGGTTTAATTGGCCTGCCATCCTCTAAATCTGCTACACGCCAGCCTAACAGCACGCCAACACATGCCGCACCCAAATACAGGAATCCGCCCAAAATGATCCCCTTCGTCACCCTAACCGATAACCGCGGCAACGCCGTCTGCGTCAATCCCGAAATCGTCCAATTCGTCCGCACATCCGACAACGCCCACGACGAATGCCTGATCGTATTCGGCAAAGACCAATTGCTGCGGGTACGCGGATCGCTGGATGAAGTGACCGAGATTTTGCGGCAGGGGTGAGGTTGGGCCGTTCGGTCACCCGCCATTTAGTGTTTATGACCGTTATGTACAGAGTTTGTTGACGCAAATTTTTACTGAGAGTCGAGTAGCTAAAATCTGCGCTATTAATTCGAGCAGAATCCCTCAACCAGTCATTGCGAGCGAAGCGCGGCAATCCAGGGCTGGTTTACGCACGCTCTGGATTGCCGCGTCGCTTCGCTCCTCGCAATGACGATTTGATTTAATTTTATCCTAGTATGGACGCCCCTACCAAAACGTCTGTATAATATCTCTTTTGGAATCGCTGGAGGTAATTTGATGCAGTGGAAGGTTCTTACCATACTAGCCGCGCTAACGCCGCTAAGTGCGCAAGCGCAACCTTTACATGGCCCAATACCCGAGGATTTTAGAGGAATCTATGCTCCGAACCTTACTCATTGCCGCGACAATAGCAGTGTTGAAATAATAGAAGTAGCAGCTGATGGTGTACACTATTACGAAGGGGATGACTATTTGCTTATAGGGATCACTTTCTCCGGTTCATCGACAAAATCGGGACGGTTTGTGCCACTATTCAACGGGCGTTTCACGGGTCGAATGGAAACGCAGTTGATGGGCGAAGTGAATGCGCGCTTGGAGATGGAAACACCGGACACGCTAATTCGATACGTACTAATGGAGGATGGTGAGCCGAACCCTAAGGCCGTGAATACCTGGGTCAGGTGCCCCGCAAAGCCTGTAGCAAAATAAACACTGCTCCAGCGCAGGCTGGAGCCCATTGCGTCTTTCAGTGATAAACGGCAAGCGTGATAGGCTCCAGCCTGCGCTGGAGCGGCGTGGTTTTTGACGTTGCCCTACCCGAAAAAATACGCCTGCACATCTTTCGCAATCCTTGCGGGGCGCAATGTTTCCGCATCAACGCAGCACCAGCTGGATTTTACCTCGGCCAGCACGTCTTCGCCGCGCTTGATGACGGTGTCGTAAAAACTGCGTGCGCCTTGCACTTTTTCCAGCACCACGGTGGCTATGACCTCGTCGTTCAGGAACGCGGGTTTGCGGTAGGTGATCTCGTGCTTCAATGCGACCCACAGGTATTTTGCGGCGGCCTCTGGCGGGGCGAGTTTGTGCCAATGCGCCAACACCGCGTCCTGCACCCAGTTTAGATATTTGGCATTGTTGACATGGCCCATGAAATCAATGTCGTCAGCCAAAATGCCAATGGGGTGTTTGTGTGGGAGAGCAATGGTCATAAGTGCCTTAATGGTAGTTTAGTGCGGTGTTACAAGCCCATTGCGGCAGAATGATGAATATTGGGGTAATGTTTGGTTGTGAAATGTAGTGCCATTTGTTTCGCGCAAAGAAAATAAGATAAAAAAGAAAATAAGACCCGGCGAGACGTTAGCAGCAAAATGATAGCGTTAAATCGTCATTGCGAGCGCAGCGCGGCAATCCAGAGTTGTGTTGTGCTGCTCTAGATTGCCGCGCTACGCTCGCAATGACGGATATTGGGGTTAAGAAAAATTTACTAGAAGCCTTGTGCGGGGCCTTGCGCAATCCCCTTATTCCCTTGTTTATCTTATTTTCTTTGCGTGAAACAAATGGCATTAAGCCCGCCTTGGCACGCAAGGTTCTGATAAAAAACCACCCCGCCTCAATCATACCCCGCATCGGCATAGGCATCATCGGCCAAATCACTAAACTTGGTGATCTTCGCCTCAAATTTCAGCCGCACTTTGCCCGTGGAACCGTGCCGTTGTTTGGCAACGATCAATTCGGATAGCCCGAATATCTTTTCCATCCGTTCGGCCCATGCGGCATGCGCGGCCTCATCCTCGGGCGCGGGTTGTTTGGACATTTCGTAATAATCCTCGCGGAATACGAACCAGACCATATCGGCATCTTGCTCAATGGAACCCGATTCGCGCAGATCGGACAGTTGCGGGCGTTTATCTTCGCGTTGTTCCACGGCGCGGGAAAGCTGCGACAAGGCGATCACCGGAACCGACAACTCCTTGGCCAGTGTTTTCAAACCCCGGCTAATCTCGGAAATCTCATTCACGCGGTTGTCGTTGCTGCGGCCCGAACCTTGTAGCAATTGCAGGTAGTCGACGATGATAAGCCCGATGCCCTTTTGCCGTTGCAACCGCCGTGCACGGGTGCGTAGCGCAGCGATGGTCAGCGCAGGCGTATCGTCGATATATAATGGCAGTTCTTGCAGTTCGCGGCTGGCGCGGGATAGCTCGCGGAAATCCTCCCGGCTGATTTTGCCCATACGCAGCAATTCGGCACTGATCCCCGATTGTTCGGCCAATATCCGCGTCGCCAGCTGATCCGCTGACATTTCCAGACTGAAGAACGCAACCTTTGCGCCCACGCCTTTGTCTGCGGGGATGCCGTCCTCTTGTTCCCGCAGCCAGCGCTGCGCCGCATTGAACGCGATGTTGGTGACGAGCGCAGTTTTGCCCATGCCCGGACGCCCGGCCAATATCACCAGATCGCTGTTGTGAAGTCCGCCGACCTTGCTGTTGATACTGGTCAGACCTGTGGTGATACCCGACAGATTGCCGCCCGATTGCAGCGCCTTTTCCACGTTGCGGATCGCTTCGGTGGATGCAGTGAGAAAGCTTTTCATGCTGCCCGTTTCGCCCTCCCCCTCGGCGACTTTGTAAAGCGCGGATTCGGCTGCCTCAATCTGTCCTTTGGGATCGACATCCTCGCTGGTGTCGAGCGCGTTTTCCACCAATGTGCGGCCAACGCTGACCAGTTCGCGCAGCAACGCC
>JANOKA010000128.1:0-8868 GCA_031418995.1 Sphingomonadales bacterium
GGTAAGTCAACCCCACCGGACGGCGGAGAACCCCTGCGGAAGGGGCTCTGGCGGAGACGGTGGGATTCGAACCCACGATAGAGTCACCCCTATACACACTTTCCAGGCGTGCGCCTTCGACCACTCGGCCACGTCTCCGCAATGCTTTTCAGCAGCGCATCCCCTAGGCGTCAAATTGCGCTTTCGCAAGGGGGGTTTGCATGGCATGATTGCGGCATGAGAATATCCCGCTTTCCCATCGCCGCGATGGCCGCACTTGTTTTGACCGCAAGCATGAGCCGCGCCGAAAGTCCGCCAATTGCTCCGGCAACTATCCCTAGTCCCGGCGAGATTGTGGCCGCAGCTCCGGCCAGCGATTGGACCGCAATTGCGGCGTCCGATTTGCTGGTGATGGATTTGGCTGCGGACGCAAAAGGAAAGCCCCGCCGTGTGGTGATCCAGTTAATGCCCGCGCCCTTTTCGCAAGGCTGGGTCGGCAACATCCGCAAGCTGGCGGCGGCAAAATTTTGGGACGGGACAAGCATCAACCGTGTGCAGGACAATTATGTGACGCAATGGGGCGATGCGACGGAGAAGAAGGCGTTGCCGGAGGGGTTGGCGGTGGTGCCTGAGAGTGAGTATCAAAACCTCTCGGAGTATTTTAGGCTTAATACGCCCGGAGCGGTGACCGAGTATTTGGTGTGGCCGACTTTCATCGATGCCATTTATGCATCTGCGAGCGGTTTCAAAAAAGGTTGGCCGGTGGGAGTAGAATTTTATCCTATTGGCAAAAGTCCCATGAATCGTGGTCGCAAGATAAAGGATCAAAAGTCTATTTGGCCCGTCCACTGCTACGGCATGGTCGGCGTAGGCCGAAACTATTCGCCTGACACGGGCAGCGGCGCGGAGCTTTATACCGTTATCGGCCACGCGCCGCGCCATCTAGACCGCAACATTGCGCTGGTGGGCCGGATCATCGAGGGGATGGAGCATCATATGTCCTCGTTGCCGCGCGGAACAGGCGCGCTGGGATTTTATGAAACGCCAGAGGAACGCACGGGAATCGTATCGGTGCGGATGGGGAGTGAGGTCGCGGAGATGCCTGCCTATGAATATTTGAACACCGAAAGCGCAAGCTTTGCCAAATACGCCGATGCGCGTGCCAATCGCCGCGATCCGTTCTTCATTCGGCCAGCGGGCGGCGCGGATATCTGCAACATTCCGGTTCCGGTGCGACGCAAGGGGTGAGGGGCTTGCCCAGTAAAACCTCTCCGGAACGGGGAGGTGGCGCGCGCGCAGCGCGTGACGGAGGGGCCGCTTGCGGCTGACACCGCCCCCTCCACCCCGCCTACGGCGCGGTCCCCCTCCCCGTTCCGGGGAAGATTTAACATGACCGAAACATTCCGCCACACCGCGTCGCTGTGGATATGGACCACCGACAAGGCCCCGGCCAGCTGGCATTTTATCACCATTGACGGCGAGGTTGGCGATGCGATCAAGGCGACATCGATCATGCGGCGGCTGGAAGGGAGCCGTTCGCGCGGTTTCGGATCAATGAAAGTCACCGCGACGATAGGCGGTACAAGCTGGGCGACATCGATTTTCCCGGCTAAGGATGTTGGCGGGTGGTTGCTGCCCGTGAAAGCCGCCGTGCGCAAAGCGGAGGGCATCGGGGCAGGGGATGTGGTGACGGTTAGGTTGGCGGTATAACGGCGATCAATTGATCCGTTTCCCGTTCGTCCTTCGGCAGGCTCAGGACGAACGGAAATGTTTGTTCCCTCCCCCCTCATCCCCTCTTTTCAGCCTTGCTCCAAAACCGATCCAGCTTTAGCGGTTTATAAACCCGTTTCATGGCATCCCGTTTACCATGGGAAAAATTGTCCGTTTTGATACTTCGCGGCGGCGGCACGTGCCTAATCAATCGGTCAAGCGCGAGATTATGGCGGCTGCGCGGCGTGCCGGGTCGCCAAATCCAGCGCGCAAAAATTATCGCCGCAAAGCACGGGGCTGGAACCCGTCCATTCGCACTATTTTCAACATCGGGCTTGCGGCGTTTATCGCCATTTCTGGGGCGCTCCAGTATTGGCCTTCTAATACCGCACCGATTATGCCGTTCAGCAGTTTTGCCATCGCAACCCAGAGCGGCGATTTTGATTTTTGCCATACAGGCGGCGGTTATAACTGCGTCGTCGACGGCGATACCTTTTACTATCGCGGCGACAAAATCCGTATTGCCGACATCGATACGCCCGAAACACATGATTATGGCTGTGACAGCGAACTGGAACTGGGCAATACAGCGCGGGTGCGGTTGCAGGAATTGCTCAATAACGGTGCATTTTCGCTTTCCAGTATTGACCGCGATACCGACCGTTACGGGCGTTTGCTGCGTATCGTGGAACGCGATGGGCAGAGCTTGGGCGAAATGCTAGTCGATGAAGGCCTAGCGCGCTGGTACGATGGCGGACGGCAACCCTGGTGTTAGCCTATCCTGCATATTGAAGTTCGCACCGCCGTCGCCGCGAAAATATCAATACCCCATCAGGCTCATGACTTCCTTACGGCTGCGGTTATCTTCCAGAAAACAGCCGTGCAGACTGCTGGTGACCATGCCGACGCCGGGGGTACGCACGCCGCGCCCGGTCATGCAGCCATGCTGCGCGTCGATCACCACGGCAACGCCATGGGGCTGCAGATTGTCCATAATGCAGGCCGCTACTTCGGCGGTCAGACGTTCCTGCACTTGCAAACGCCGCGCAAATCCGTGCAATACGCGCGCCAGTTTCGAAATGCCGACGACGCGGTCTTTGGGCATATACGCAATCGACGCCTTGCCGATAATCGGTGCCATATGATGTTCGCAGTGCGACTGGAATGGGATATCTTTTAACAACACCAGTCCCTCATATCCGCCGACTTCCTCGAATGTCCGCGCCAGATACACGCCGGGATCCCCTGCATATCCCTCGCAATATTCGCGCCATGCGCGGCCGACGCGCGCCGGGGTATCTTTCAATCCTTCGCGGTCCGGATCTTCGCCGGACCAGAGCAATAAAGTGCGGATCGCGTCCTGCACTTCATTTGGAACGATAACTTTGCCGTCGGGACCAACTTCGGCGACGCCAGTGAGGACTTGATGTTTATTCATGATTAGGATTCCCGGCCCGCCCTGATGGCGTCTTGCATGCGTTATAGGAAGCGCCGGGTCATATGCCAAGGGCAGGCCGCGAAAAACATTCGGCGCGCGGCTTTTCTAGTACGCTTTTCATACAAGGCGGGGGCGGTATTCAGCCGATGGCTTGTCCGGTTTTGGCCCAATCGGCCATGAAACCTTCAATGCCTTTGTCGGTAAGGATATGTTTGAACAGACCCTTTATCACGCTGGGCGGCGCGGTCATCACGTCTGCGCCAATGCGCGCAGCCTCAAGCACATGGATGCCGTGCCGGACGCTGGCGACCAGTATTTCGGTGTCAAAGGCATAATTGTCGTAAATCAGGCGGATATCCTCGATCAGGCTCATGCCGTCAAAGCCGTTATCATCATGACGGCCCACAAACGGAGAGATAAAGGTCGCGCCAGCCTTTGCCGCGAGCAGTGCCTGATTGGCCGAAAAACACAAGGTCACGTTGACCATCGTGCCTTCGCTGGACAGTGCCTTGCACGTTTTCAAACCGTCCATGGTCAAGGGCACTTTGATACAGACATTGTCTGCAATCTTGCGCAGGATTTCGGCCTCTTTCATCATCGTAAGGTGATCGAGCGCGACGACTTCGGCGGATACGGGGCCATCTGTTAGCCCGCAAATCTCGCGCGTTACCTCGATAAAGTCGCGGCCCGATTTTGCAATCAGCGAAGGGTTGGTGGTCACGCCGTCCAGCAATCCAGTCGCGGCCATTTCGGCAATGTCGGCGGTATCGGCAGTATCAACAAAGAATTTCATCGGTTTCTTGTACTTTCATAATAGCAATAGCCATGACTACTATTGGAATCGGGGGAGGTTTCACGGCTCTAATGGCAAAAGCTGCTCGACATTGACAGGCGAATTTGCCCATTACGCTATTATTGGGCAATTTCCCGGCAATGGAGAATGAAATGACAGATACATTTAACGCAGGCTTACTTGCCGGAAAGACAGCTTTTGTAGCGGGGGCATCCAGCGGTATCAACCTGCAAATCGCGCGCCGCTATGCGCAGGCCGGCGCACGGGTGATGATTATCAGCCGCAGCGAAGAGAAAATTGCGGCGGCAGCCAAAGGATTGACGGATGACGGGTTGGACGTGGCCTTTATGGCGTGCGATGTGCGCGATTATGGCAAGCTGTCCGACGCGTTTGCCCTAGCCCACGACAAATTTGGCCAGATCGACATCGTGTTGTCGGGAGCCGCAGGCAATTTTCTGGCGCCTGCATTGGGTATGAGCGCGAATGCGTTCAAAACCGTCGTCGACATCGACCTGCTCGGCACGTTCAATGTCTTCCATGCCAGCCACGCGCATTTGCGCAGTCCCGGCGCGTCACTTGTTGCGATTACGGCGGGGCAGGCGGTGAAACCGATGATGCACCAAATCCATGCCTGCGCTGCAAAAGCCGGGGTGAATCAGGTCGTCAAATGCCTTGCGATGGAATGGGGACATCAGGGGATCCGCGTGAATGCCGTGTCACCGGGGCCAATCGGCGATACCGAGGGAATGGCGCGGCTGGCCCCCGATCCCGCAATGGAGGCGGCGTATAAAGGCCGCATTCCCCTGCGCGATTATGGCACAAAGGATGACATTGCCGATGCGTGCCTGTGGCTGGCCAGCGACGCGGCGAAATATGTAACCGGCGCGATTATCAACGTCGATGGCGGCAGCGAACTGGGTGATGCCAGTATGCGCTTGGGGTGAATTCATAAGGCCTTATCAGCTTAATCCCGCCGTTGCCGACATCACCACGCGGCCATCGCTGCCCAGCGCCGCCAATTCGATCCCGGCATCGTTTTGGCGGCCAACCAGATGCAGCGCTTCGCCAACGAAAGCCGGGGATTGGCCGCGAAAGGAAAACCGCTTCAGCGCGTTGCTGCCGAATTCGCGTGCGGCAAGATCCAGCAACAAAGTCGCGGTCAGCGGCCCGTGCACCACCAATCCGCGATACCGTTCCTCGTTCACGGCATAAGGCGCGTCATAATGGATGCGGTGGCTGTTAAATGTCAGCGCGGAATAGCGGAATAATAATGGTGCATTTGGCGTCAGCTCGCGGTGCCATTGCCAAACCGATACATCAGGCGTGCCTTCCCCTAATCCTGCGGGTGGTGCTGCGGACGCCTCGCGGTATACCAAAGTCTGCCTTTCCTGCACCGCAAGCACATTGTCTGCAAACGTCGCATGGTCGATCTCGGCAAATACCAAATAGCCGCTGCTACCGGATTTTTCAGATATGGATGCGACGGTGGAGCGTCGCTGTACCGTTTGGCCAACACCAATCGGGGCATGAAATTCCAGCGCGCTTGACGCCCACATCCGGCGGGGCAGGGGGATGGGCGGCAAAAAACTATCGGGCGCATCACTGCGCAGCGGATGGCCATCGGGCCCCAGAACCGCGGTTGCCGCCTGCGGCGTGTTCAAACACCAATGGATGGATTGAGCCGCAATGTCGCCGCTATCGCTGCTGTCCAATGTCGCGCGAAACCGGGCCAATAATGCTGGGGTCAATATTTCAGTTTGCTGCTGCGTCCGGCCAATCCAGGCATCCCAAGCGCTCATATGGTTTTGGCCCTGATCTAATGATGACTATTTTTGGTGCGCCCGGCAGGACTCGAACCTGCTGCCTCAAGATTAGAAGTCTCGCGCTCTATCCAGATGAGCTACGGGCGCACTTTCGCTTCCAATAACCACTTTACGCCGCTCTGCAAAGCCGCTTATGTGCGCAGGCTATGAATGACACATCGATAATTCCGCAATCGGCAGAACAGGCCGCAAACCGCCAGTTTCGCTATTATGATTTTGTTATGGCCGCATTTGTGGCGATATTACTGCTGTCTAACGTCATCGGCGCGGCCAAACCGGCGGCGATCATGGTGGACGGGCAGGTCGCCACGCTGTTTGGCAAAGAAATGATTTTTGGCGCGGGGATATTATTCTTTCCCTTGGGCTATGTCATTGGCGATATCCTGACCGAGGTATACGGATTTGCGCGCGCACGCCGTGTGATCTGGGCCGGATTTGCCGCATTGCTATTTATGGCGTTTATGAGCTGGGTGGTCGTATCGCTGCCTGCGGCGCCCGGATGGCCGGGGCAGGCGGCATATGAGCAGGTGTTCGGGCAGGTTTGGCGGATCGTGCTGGCATCCATTACCGCATTCTGGGCGGGTGAATTCGTCAACAGTTATGTCATGGCACGTATGAAATTATGGACCAAAGGTAAACATTTGTGGACGCGTACCATCGGGTCGACATTTGTCGGGCAGGGCGTCGATAGCCTGTTATTCTATCCTCTCGCATTTTACGGCGTGTGGTCAAATGCACAGTTGGTTAGTGTGATGGTCATCAACTGGGGGCTGAAGCTATTGTGGGAAATCGTCCTGACGCCTGTGACGTATGCTGTCGTTGGCTTTCTGAAACGGCAGGAGGGCGTGGATATATTTGACGCCGGAACCGATTTTACGCCATTTAAGACGCAGGTATGATGCAAGAAAAATTGCAGCAATTGGCTGAAATTTGGATAAGCTATAAAACCGCATTGGTCGCATTTGTTGGGTTAACCAATGACGCCATGCATGTGCATGGCTCATTGCTAATATTGTTTGGATCGGCGATAATATTAAGGTGCAGGCCCGACAGCATCTGGTGCTGGATCATTGTATTGATTGCCGAATTTTTTAATGAATATGCCGATTTGAAAGGATTGGCACCCGGCGAGGCGAGCATGTCTGCAAGTGTCCACGATCTTTATAATACGATGTTTTGGCCAACGGTCATCTTGCTTTTGGGACGGTTTTTATTCCCAAGACGTCATAAACAACCTGCTTTAGAACACCCCAATCTAAGTGATGATCTAAGCCATTTGACGGATCAGCCCCTCAACCAATCCGGCGAATAACCGCCGTCCATCGGTTCCGCCGTGCACGGGGTCTGTCATGCGTTCCGGGTGCGGCATCATACCCAGAACATTGCCGGCATCGTTCAACAATCCGGCAATCCCGCGTGCCGACCCGTTGACGTTTTCGGTATAGCGGAATGCCACGCGGCCTTCGCCTTCCAAACGGTCTAGCGTCGCATCATCGGCGAAATAATTGCCATCATGATGGGCGACGGGGATGCGGATTTCTTCGCCTTGGTCATACCCGCGGGTGAATACAGACTGGCTGTTTTCAACGCGCAATCCCACGCTGCGGCAAACAAAGCGGATTCCGCTGTTGCGCATTAACGCGCCGGGCAGAAGTCCGGTTTCGGTCAATATCTGAAATCCGTTGCATACGCCCAGAACAGGAACGCCGCGCCCCGCCGCTGCCACAACCGCTTGCATCACGGGCGACCGCGCCGCCATTGCGCCCGACCGCAGATAATCGCCGTATGAAAATCCGCCGGGTACGGCGATCAGGTCGGTTCCGCTGGGCAATTGCGTTTCGCGGTGCCAGACAAGCTGTGTATCGGCGCCCGTAATATCGCGCACCGCGACCAACATGTCGCGGTCGCAATTGGAGCCGGGAAACTGGATTACCGCTGCTTTCATATGCTCGCTCCGGCCTTAATTCTGTTCAATCTCGAAATTCTCGATCACCATATTGGCCAGCAGTTTGCTGCACATGCTTTCCAGATCGGCCCTAGTCACGCTGTCCGCATGGTCAATTTCGATCATCCGGCCTGCGCGCACATCGTGCACACCGTCAAATCCCAAACCCTCCAGCGCGTGGTGTATCGCCTTTCCCTGCGGGTCGAGCACGCCATTTTTCAGGGTTACGAATATCCGGGTTTTCATGGGCAATTCCCCTTGCTTGCGCTGCGCTATCGTTGATGAGCACTCCTATAGAATGCACGGCGGATGACGCAAGAGGGGGAAGCGATGTGAAAGGAAATATTAACTGTTTCGGCGTAAAAAATGGTCATTGATATTGGTGGAGCATACCGATGGTAGGATTGGCAGCAGCAATGTTCGTGGCGCTATATGCGTTCGGCCATGAATTGGTTGGCTGGAACGACAGTTCGAATTCGCAAGTCCAACTGGCGTTGTTTATTGCCTTTATTCTGGGCATTGTTTGCGGGTATAAAACCAAGGGATAAACGCGCGTCATTTGTTGTTGCGCCGTCAATATAATGCATTAGGTCTAGGTGCCGATGCAAACTTTCCAAATTCATGATTTTGCGGTTCCCGGCGCTAAGAAATTGCGCCGTGAAATCCGCGCGTTTCTGGCGCAGCATCAACCCACCGGGCGTATTGAGGACCGCGCCAATTGCTGGTCGGTTAGCGATTTTGCGTTCAGCCGCGCAATGGGCGATGCGGGATATATCGGTATGGTATGGCCGTCTGAATATGGCGGTCATGAACGGCATCCCTTGGAACGCTATATCGTACTCGAAGAAATGCTGGCGGCGGGCGCGCCTGTTGGCGCACACTGGATTGCTGATCGCCAAACGGGGCCATTATTGCTGCGGTACGGAACACAGGAACAGCGCGAAAAATATCTGCCGGGCATTGCCCGCGGACAGGTATATGCCTGCATCGGATTGTCGGAACCCGGCGCAGGGTCCGATCTGGCCGCTGTACGCTCCACCGCAAGGCTGACCCCCGAAGGTTGGCGTATCAACGGACAGAAAGTGTGGACCAGCGGCGCGCATCACGCCCATGCCATGCTGGCATTATTGCGCAGCGAAGACGGCAGCGAGCGCAACGCAGGGCTTAGCCAGTTCCTGAT
>JANOKA010000129.1:0-2519 GCA_031418995.1 Sphingomonadales bacterium
GTGGCTTCATCGGTTTGCTCGATCAATGTACGACCGTCGATCAAATCTTGGAATTTCACAACGCCGGGCTTTTCAGTAATCAGTGGCAAGGTGAAGGGATCCCACTCGGCCAAACGCTCACCGGCTTTAACTTCATCACCCTCGGCAAAGTGCAGCAGCGCGCCATATGGCAGACGGTTGATTTCCAGTTCGCGGCCTTCACGGTCCAGAATAATCAAATCACCGCTACGCGCCATGGCCAAACGGCGGCCACGTTTATCAACGATGGATGGCAGGTCACGATATGTGATCTTACCCGCCGATGATGCGTCCAGATTGGATTGCTCGTTCAACGTCGCTGCGCCGCCAATGTGGAACGTACGCATGGTCAACTGTGTGCCCGGCTCACCAATGGATTGCGCCGCGATAACACCAACGGCTTCACCGATGTTCACCGGAGTACCGCGTGCAAGGTCACGGCCATAACATGTGCCGCAAACGCCAACCTTGGATTCGCAAACCAGCGGGCTGCGAATTTTCAAGGCTTGCAGGCCTGTGGCTTCCATTTCGGCAACCATGGGTTCGTCCAGCAATGTACCCGACGGGATGATGACTTTGCCATCGGCGTCTTTGATGTCTTCCGCAGTTGTCCGGCCCAATACGCGTTCGCCAAGCGATGCGATGGTGGAGCCGCCCTGTACGATCGAACGCATTTCCAGCGCGCGCTGTGTTCCGCAGTTTTCCTCAACTATGGTGCAATCCTGGCTAACATCAACCAAGCGGCGTGTCAGGTAACCGGAGTTAGCCGTTTTGAGCGCGGTATCGGCAAGGCCTTTACGCGCACCGTGGGTCGAGTTGAAATACTCAAGAACGGTCAAGCCTTCTTTAAAGTTCGAGATGATCGGTGTTTCGATGATCTCGCCCGATGGTTTGGCCATCAAACCGCGCATACCCGCAAGCTGCTTCATCTGCGCTGGCGAACCACGCGCGCCCGAATGGCTCATCATATAGATCGAGTTTGGCTGCGCTTGGCGGCCATGCTCATCCAAAGGTGCGGCCTTAATCTTGTCCATCATCGCCGCAGCAACGCGGTCTCCGCAGCCTGACCAGGCGTCGATGACTTTGTTATATTTTTCCTGCTGCGTGATTAAGCCATCCTGATATTGCTGTTCGAAATCGGCAACAACGGCCTTGGTGGCGGCAACCATACCTTCTTTTTCTTCAGGAATAATCATGTCGTCCTTACCGAACGAGATGCCTGCCTTAAACGCATGTTTGAAACCAAGGCTCATGATCGCATCGGCAAACAGGACGGTGTCCTTTTGGCCAGTGTGACGATAAACTTGGTCGATCACATCGCCAATGTCTTTTTTGGTCAGCAATTGGTTCACTGTCGCAAAAGGCACTTTGTGGCTTTGCGGCAAACATTCCGCCAGCAACATACGACCCGGCGTCGTTTCAAAACGCGCCATATATTGCTTACCATCAGCGTCGGTTTGCGGAACGCGGCTGATGATTTTGGAATGCAGCGTAACAGCACCGATTTCCAGCGCCTGATGCACTTCGGCCATATCGGAAAGCATCATGCCTTCGCCCGGCTCGCCTTGGCGGTCCATCGACAAATAGTACAAGCCCAAGACCATATCCTGCGACGGCACGATGATTGGCTTACCATTGGCAGGTGACAGGATGTTGTTGGTCGACATCATCAATACGCGCGCTTCAAGCTGAGCTTCCAGCGAGAGCGGTACGTGGACGGCCATTTGGTCACCGTCAAAGTCGGCGTTAAAAGCGGAACATACCAGCGGGTGAAGCTGGATCGCTTTACCTTCGATCAGGACAGGTTCGAACGCTTGAATACCAAGCCTGTGCAAAGTAGGCGCACGGTTGAGCATGACGGGATGTTCGCGGATAACCTCATCCAAAATATCCCAAACTTCCTTGCGTTCTTTCTCAACCCATTTCTTCGCTTGTTTCAGGGTCATCGAAAGACCCTTGGCATCAAGGCGCGAGTAAATGAACGGTTTGAACAGTTCGAGCGCCATTTTCTTTGGCAGGCCGCATTGATGCAATTTGAGTTCAGGTCCGGTCAAAATAACCGAACGACCCGAATAATCGACGCGCTTACCAAGCAAGTTTTGACGGAAACGGCCTTGCTTGCCCTTCAGCATGTCGGACAACGATTTCAATGGACGCTTGTTAGCGCCAGTGATCGTACGGCCACGGCGGCCGTTATCAAACAACGCATCGACCGCTTCTTGCAACATACGTTTTTCGTTACGCACGATGATGTCTGGCGCGCGCAGTTCGATCAGGCGCTTCAAACGGTTGTTGCGGTTAATCACGCGGCGATACAGATCGTTCAGATCGGACGTCGCAAAACGGCCACCATCCAGCGGCACCAATGGGCGCAATTCTGGCGGGATCACTGGGATCACGTCTAGGATCATCCATTCGGGCTTGTTACCGGAATCGATGAAGCTTTCGACGACTTTCAAACGCTTGATGATTTTCTTGGGCTTTAACAGCGATTTTGTTTC
>JANOKA010000130.1:0-25843 GCA_031418995.1 Sphingomonadales bacterium
CCGAACAATGGCCCATACCAGATACCGCCGACCAGAAACCCGCTGAGCGCCGCGACCAATATTGCTAGTAAATTTGCATTTGCCATATTTCGTACCCCCTATTATTCGTGGCGTTATTCTGCACGTCAATTGCTGTCATGACAAGCGCGTGACAAGCGGAGGTAAAACGCGTACTTGCCGCGCATTATGGCAACGAATATTCAAACTACAAAAATTGCAGCAGCGCCCAAAGTGGGCATGGTTTCTTTAGGCTGCCCCAAGGCTTTGGTTGATTCCGAACGGATTCTGACCAAGTTACGCGCCGATGGCTATGCAATGTCACCCGACTATGCCGGTGCCGACGTTGTGCTAGTCAACACCTGCGGCTTTTTGGATTCGGCCAAAGAAGAAAGCTTGGAAGCCATTGGCGAAGCTATCGCCGAAAATGGCCGCGTAATCGTTACGGGTTGTATGGGCAATGAGGCGGAACTCATCCGCGCCCGTTTTCCCGCCGTTCTAGCGGTAACTGGCGCGCATCAGTATGAGGATGTGGTTAGCGCCGTTCATGCCGCCGCGCCGCCCGCACGTGGGGCATTTGTCGATCTGGTTCCCAATCTGGACAATGATGGCGGCATAAAACTAACCCCGCGCCATTACAGTTATCTGAAGATTTCCGAAGGCTGCAACCATAGCTGCGCGTTTTGCATAATCCCCGATTTGCGCGGGAAACTGGTTAGCCGCCGGATCGATGCGGTCCTCCGCGAGGCTGAAAAGCTAGTCGCGGCAGGGACACAGGAATTGCTGGTTATCAGTCAAGACACGTCGGCTTACGGCGTGGATACCCGCCACGAAGAGCGCGCATGGAAGGGCAATGCCGTTCGCGCACATATGACTGATCTTGCGCGTGAATTGGGCGGGTTACGTACGGCACAGGGAAATACGCCGTGGGTGCGGCTGCATTATGTCTATCCCTATCCACATGTTGATGCGGTGATCCCATTAATGGCCGACGGATTGCTGACGCCGTATCTCGACATCCCGTTTCAGCACGCCGCGCCGTCGGTTTTGAAACGCATGAAGCGCCCGGCCAATGAAGCCAAAGTGTTGGAGCGTTTGAAATCCTGGCGCGAAATTTGCTCTGATATTGCCATTCGCAGTTCGTTTGTGGTGGGCTTTCCCGGCGAAACTGAGGCGGATTTTCAATATTTGCTCGATTGGCTGGATGAGGCGCAGCTGGACCGGGTTGGCGCGTTCCGGTTCGAACCAGTTGACGGCGCGCAGGCAAATGCTTTGCCCGATCATGTGCCCGAAGAAGTTAAAGACGAACGTTTTCAGCGCATCATGGAAAAAACCGCTGCGATCAGCGCCGCCAAGCTTTCGGCGAAAATCGGCCGGGTTTTACCTGTGATAATCGATGAGATCGGTGAACCTGACGAAGACGGCAGCATCGGCGCAACAGGCCGCAGTCAGGCCGACGCCCCTGAAATTGACGGCAATGTGTTCCTGCGCGATTGCGGCGTGGAATTAAAAGCAGGCGATATCATATCGGTTGAGGTGGAGGACGCCGACGACCATGATCTGTTTGGGACGCCTATTTCATTCTAAAATGTTCTATTCCATAAAAAAGGGCCGGTTCCCTTTTGGAAACCGGCCCCTTAAAATTATGCAGTCTGTTTAGAACTTACCGCGCAGCGTCACGCCGATTGTGCGTGGTTCCAGAATGAAGGTCGAACGTGAACCCGAACGCAATGTTGTGTTAAACGTCACGCCGCGTGTTGGCGTATCGAATATATTTTGCGCCCAAAGTTCAATACCGACGCTGTCGCTTATCGTGCTCAGTCCAGCGCGCAAGTTTACCTTTACGTTGCTGTCCTGAATATCGAACGGCAGCAATGCCGTTGTGCCGACACCCGCCGCAGTGGTTGGCAATACGGTGGCCTGCGTCGATGTACGGCTGTCGCTTTCCAGTTTAACCTGGCCGTTCAGGAAGAACTTCATGCTGGTCCCGATATCGCTGTTGAATGTTGCACCCGCAATGGCTGTAATTTGGGCAGAGTTCGTCAGTTTTTCACCGCACAGATTAAGCACGTTGATTTCAGTCGATGCACCCGCACAATTGCCTGGATATGCTGCGTCAACATAGGTCAATGCACCGTTGAATGTGAAGTTGTCATTCGGACGGATCAATGTTTCCAACTCAAACCCCTTTGACGTTGCTTTGGGGACGTTGAATGTCTGGAAACGTGTACCAGTGAATTCCAACACTTGGAAATCGGTGAAGTCTTCTTTGAATACCGCCAGATTTGCGGTGACGGCATTGTCGAGGAAGCGTGCTTTGATACCTGCTTCATAGGAATCAACCAGTTCTGAACGGAACGCTGGGTTCGATCCACCAATTGCAGCGGTGCTATCCAGGTTGAAGCCGCCTGATTTATAACCATGGGTAAAGCTGGCATAAACGTTTACGGGAACATCAAATTCATACATTAACTTACCTGTATAAATCAGCTCGCTGTCTTTGAATTTGCCTGTGAAGCTACGTGGTAAGGGTAGTACGGCCGATGCTGGCAAATCTGCTGGAGCCAGGAATGGCAGACAACCCAAAACTAGAGCCGTTCCGCCCAATGCGCGGACGCGTGGATCGGGGCTGGCCAGATTGAGCGCACCAGCATTAGCCACAATGGCACGGCACGTCGGGTTGGTATTGGACAGTGACGCATATCCACCATCTTTTTTCTCGTTCGAGTAACGCAGGCCGAATGACACTTTGAAATTATCAGTAATTGCAAAGGTATTGTTGGTGAACAACGACCAGCTTTTGCTATCTTGACGATAACCATTGCGTGCACGCGTTTGATTGGCCGTGTTCAATGGTGCCAACGTGGCGGCGGGCAGCGGGGCAATTCCCAATTGCGCAGCAAGTCCAAATAGAGACGCTCTGGCAAAAGCATTATAATCGGTTCCCAATGAGAAATCGATTTCCTGACGAATATCTTCGGTCGAATAATATGCGCCAACCAGATATTCCAACTTGTCGTCTATCGCATCACCCTGAAGACGCAATTCATGCGTCATCGTATTGATACGAGTGTTGTTCAGATCAACATTGAACAAATCAATTGCAGTGAAATCCGTATCATACGTTTCTTTCGCGCGGAATTGACGGTATGATCCGATGTAAATCAAATCAGCTGCTTCACCGATGGGGAATGTAATTTCGCCAGTAACACCATAGTTTTTGATATTACCGATGGGCGCGAAATTCGCGGAAGTTACACGATCATCAATTGCTTGAAGGCCGCGATTATCTTGGAATTGGCCGCCGGTTGCGCCAAGTCCAAAACCTGCAAGCAAGCCGGAGGTTTCGAGGCCCGATGGGGCGAGTTCTACCGCAGTACAGCAGCCCGCTTTGCTTTGTGCGTAATCGGCGATCAAACGTCCTTTGATACCATTAAAGTCAAAGCCCAGCTGTCCGCGCAGCAAATATTGATCGGTATTGTTGGATTCGCCAACTTTAACGCCGCCGCGTCCGCGCACGTCAACTGTACCATCGCTTTTCCGGTATGCACCGGTAACGCGCAATGCCAGTGAGTCGTTGACAATGGGTACGTTTACCGCGCCTTGCACGTTGACGAGGTTATAGCTGCCATAAGTTGCATTGGCGAAACCTTCAAATTCGTTCAGGTCAGGACGATTGTTGGTAACGGTCAATGCACCTGCTGATGTGTTGCGGCCAAACAATGTACCTTGCGGTCCGCGCAGAACTTCGACGCGTTCAACATCAACGAACTCGCCGAGCGCAACGCCGGGACGCGATTGATATGCGCCGTCGATGAAAATGCCGACCGCGCTTTCAAATCCGATATTGTTCGATGTTGTCCCAACACCGCGAATACGCAGCACGACCGAGCCCGATGCGATTTGCGCATTGGAGGCGGAAAAACTAGATGATACTTGCGACAATTGCGATACGCTAACCACGCCTTGGCGCTCTAGCTGCACAGGGCTAACCGCAGTCACGGCTAAAGGAATGTCTTGCACGTCCTGGGCGCGGCGGGTTGCGGTCACGATAATTACGTTAGGATCAACTTCTTCCGCAGCGGTATCGTCGGTTTGGGCAAAAGCGGCGGGAGACATAATGGCAGATGCCATAACTCCGCATAATGCAGTTGTAATTACTCGGCTAATTCGGCGCATTTTCGTTCCTCATGTTTCAATGCTGCGCAATAATTTCCGCATTTTTGCGGTCGATCCGGGCGCAACATCCTCTCTAATATGTGGATGAATTTTCCGGGGGAGATCCAAACACAGCCCATATCTATTGCAGATTAGCGTAAAATCCAGAAATTTAATCGGCTGCTTAAAGAAATTTTCCACCTGTTGCCAAATTACCGCAATTGTCGGACAAAATGCTGCGGTTGCACAATTAATGCTGCACAATTTAATCGCTTAGGGTTCCAGTTTCTGATGCGTGCTGAGAACAAAAAAAGACCGACCTTTTTCAAGGCCGGCCAATTTTCCCCCAACGCAAAATCTAACTTAAAATTTGAAGCCTGCCGCGATGCCAAAGCGGCGTGGTTCCAGTGTAAAGATGTTGGTGTAAAGGCCAGATGACTGGTCTGTTACATACAGGCCGGTCACACTGCCGCTGTCAAAGACGTTTTGGATAAACCCTTTTACATGCCATTTGTCATCAGGGCCATTCAAGGTCAGCTGCGCGTTAACCTGTGTATAGCCCTCAATCCGGTTGACATTGCCATTAAAGATATTGCCGAAGCTTTCCCCTGTATACGCCATGTCGACCCGCGGAACGAGCGTCGAACCGCCGCCAAGTTCTGCGGTATATTGCGCGCCGATGGAGAATTTGTAATTCGGCGCTTGTGGCAATTCATTGCCCTTCAGGTTCTTTTCAACACCGGCCAGCAAGACACGGACGTTGCCGCCGCCAATCGTGGCTGCCGTTCCGTTTAACAAAGCGCAAATGCTGAAAGCACCTGTGGAGGCAATGCCGCCATCTGCCGGGAATGCCGTCGTTGGCCGCAAACCGGCCCCCGCTTGCACGCCGCCAGCTGCTGGTGCGGAGAATGCGCCAACATTTATCAGGTTGTTAATCGTATTAACAAAACCATTTGATGCCGCAGCATTGCCCGCGACTGTTGGAATAACGGCGCAGTTGGAGGCATTGGTAATGTCTTTAATAATGACCGCATCTGCACGGCCACCACCAAAGTCGCGCGGATCGCTGGTCAATTTGTCTTCGGACACTTTGCTTTTCAAGTAGCTGAAGCCCAAATTTATCATAACCGCAGGGTCGGGGCGTACAATGGCCTCTGCCTCAATCCCAAACACATTGGCGCTGACATTGTCGTTGACTGCGGTGCGTGCCACAATTTTGCTAAGTTGCAGGTCTTTATATTTATAATAGAAAGCGGTCAGATTGAGTTGCAGTTCGCGTCCGAAATTGTTTTTCAGACCGATTTCAAACGCATCAACTTGTTCTGATTTGAACGCCTCTGGCACAGCGAAAATCGGCTGCAACGGCGGGTTGATGCCGCCTGATTTATATCCGCGAGAGTAAGATGCATATAACAGGCTATCATCGGAGATTTTATAATCCAGCACAGCGCGGCCGGTGATGGCGTTACCCTTAAACTGGCGTGTCTGGAACAATTGGTTCCCGGCCAATCCAGGATCGGCATCGAACGAGCCAACAAATGGCGAGTCAAATGCAGTTCCCGTTTGCAAGCTGTGCGGGACTAGGAAGCTGGCCAGTGTCGAACGGGCGCGAATGTCTTTCTTGTCATTATTATATCGCAGGCCGCCCGTGAATTTCAAATCTTCGGTGATTTCAAAATAAGCCTCCCCAAACAGTCCATATGAACTGACCTTCAGATCATCGGTGTTGTTGCGGAAAAACGGTGTGCCCAGATAAGAGGCGCTGGCTGGAGGTAATGCCGCTCCTATTGATGTGAATGCGCCCAGTACACCTGTAAGATAATCAATCTGGAATGCGTTCACATAATAGCTGTTCTCGGTCAAATGCGCCTTGGAGTATATTCCGCCAAGCAGAAAGTTGAACGGACCGTCAAGATCGCTACTTAAAATTGCCTCTGCAGACCAACTGGTATTTTGTTGGTTGGACCGGTCAAATTGCAATGCAGTTGTATTACAGATTTTGTTGCCGCCAAATGCACCAAAGCCTGTTTCATCAGTGTCCGATGTGCACAGAATGCCCGCTGGTCCATTGGGGATCAATGCCGCTGCGACAGGTGCGAAATACGGAACCAGACCTGCTCCAAATCCACCGGTAGCTGCGGCTTGCAATGCTGAAAGCCCGGGGAGGAAACGGCTACGATCACCGATATTCTGGTTGTAATCCTGTTTGGAATCGAGCCGGACATCCTGATAATTGCCCGAAATTTGTAAAGATACCGGACCAAAATCATGTTCGATCTTACCTTGCAGGATCAATTCATCGGTAAAATATTCAGGGCGGAACTGCGTTTCAATTTCGCGCGTGCTTTCCGGTATCGTGTCGCCGGAATAGGTGTCGGGACCATACAGACTGCCCAGGGCAAACGCGCCGGGAATACCCCGGATCGCCAGAAACTCGCGTGATGTCAGAGCTGCTGTGAAGGTGGAGTTGCTGTTAAATGGATCGCGGTCACGCCGCGCATTCAAACAGCCCAATATACCTGTCGGATCGCGTTGGCACTCTGCCTTTTGAATACGCATACGGCGGTCATCTTCGCGGAAGTAAGATCCCATCAGGTCAACCGTGGTATCTTCGGTGGGTTCAAATCGGATGGAGCCACGAACCGAATATAGATCGCGGTCATCATATCTTTCGTTCAACGTCAGATTTTTTGTATAGCCGTCGCGTTTGACATAAATACCTGCAAGCCGGACCGCAAGCGTATCGCCAAGCGGGATGTTGACCATTGCCTTGGCTTTGATCGAATTGAAATTACCATATTCGCCGTCGGCAGAGGCCTCGAATTTACCGATTTTCGGTTTGGCCGTAATAACGTTGACCACGCCCGATGTGGCATTGCGGCCAAACAAGGTGCCTTGCGGGCCGCGCAAAACCTCGACACGCTCAAGGTCATAAAACTCAGTTTCAAATAGACGCGTGGCAAATAATGGATTGTCATTCAGGTGGATGGCGGTGGCCGCGTCGCACGAAACGCCAACGCACAAATCGCCAATGCCGCGAATGGTGAAGCTGGCACTTGTAAAGTTGGTTTTTGTGAATGTTACGTTGGGAAGGGTTAGCTGCAAATCCGAACTGTTTTCAATCTGCTGTTCCTCCAACGCTGCGGCGGAAAAGGCGGATACCGCAATCGGCACGTCCTGTGCGCTTTGTGCGGAACGCTGTGCGGTAACGATAATCTCGGTATCTGCGTACCCGTCATCATCTGTGGATTGCGGCGCTGGCTGGGCCTGCGCATATGCGGATGGAACCAATACACTGCTGCATAGGGCAGCAGTCATCAAACGGCTAAAACGACGCATTTTCTCTCTCCTCACTCTATGATATTGCGCAGCATTTACCGGTATTTTCTACCATGTCTGCTTGTGCAATATCCTCTCATCCTATTCGGCTCTCACCCCGAAAGAAACTTTCTCCAACTACACAGTAACGCACTAATTGCGAAAATCTACATTTTTAATCGCATGGTTGATTTGGAAAAATAGGGTGGCTTTTTGAGCGCAGTCGTTTCATGGCACTGCGTTATGTTTGACCGTGCAACCATCATCGATAAAGCATTTTCGGCCCGGATAGTTTCGGGCGACTTGCCCCCGCCGCGACGTAACGTCAATTCACAGGGGCAGGCCCCGCAGCCAATACCGGCAAGCCAGCTGACCGACATTTTCGATACGCAGATAATGTCGCGTCATCTGGATCTTTGGGCGCGCCGGTCAAAGGGGAAAACCTTTTATTCGATTGGCAGTTCGGGGCATGAGGGCATGGCCGCAGTGGCGGCAATGTCACGCGAATCGGATATGGCTTTTTTGCACTACCGCGATGCAGCATTTTTGATCCAGCGCAAAAAACAAGTTGGCGGTCTGACCCCGTTATATGACATGGCGCTCTCATTTGCAGCGGCGGCGGATGATCCGATTTCGGGTGGACGCCATAAAGTATTGGGATGCGCGCATAGTTTTGTACCGCCGCAAACCAGCACCATCGCCTCGCATTTACCCAAGGCCGTGGGCGCAGCGCACAGTATTGGAATTTCAAAGCGGTTGAAACTGGACGACGCGGTTATGCCGCATGACGCGGTTATATTATGTTCGTTCGGGGATGCATCGGCCAACCATTCGACATCCCAAGGCGCGTTCAACGCCGCGTGCTGGACCGCGTATCAGGGATTGCCGATGCCTATCGTATTTATTTGCGAGGATAACGGAATCGGTATTTCGGTACGCACGCCCGGCGGATGGGTCGAGGCGAATTTTGCACACCGTCCTGCACTGAATTATATTTCTTGCGATGGCGTGGACATTGCGGATGCCATTAACGGCGCGAATGAAGCGGTGGCAATCGCGCGGATCAAACGTCAGCCGGTTTTTCTGCATATGCAAACCGTTCGTTTGATGGGTCACGCGGGCGCAGATGTTGAGGCGAGCTATTCTGACCTCACCTCAATCGAAGCCAATGAGCGCGATGACCCGTTGCTGCACACTGTGCGGCATTTGATCGATCGCGGCATTTTATCAGGTGAAGACGTTGTGGCGCGATATGAGGATATGCGCGCACGGGTGGAGCGCGTCGCGCTGGACGCGCTAGCCAAACCCCGTTTGGAAACTGCTGCTGCGGTGATGCAGCCAATATTGCCGAAGGAAGCCGAAAAGATATCGCCTGTACTACCCAGCGCAGCGCAGCGTGAGGCCCTATTTGCAAAGGATGCACGCAATCTGGCCAAACCTGTTACGCTCGCTAAAAGTATCAACTTTGCGCTTGCCGACCTGATGCTGCAATATCCTGCCATCGCCTTGTTTGGGGAGGATATTGCGCAAAAAGGCGGTGTGTACGGCGTAACGCAGGGGTTGAAAGATAAATTCGGCGCAGCGCGTGTTTTTAACACATTGCTGGATGAACAAACCATATTGGGGCTGGCAATTGGTATGGGGCATAATAACATGCTGCCCATTCCCGAAATCCAGTTTCTGGCTTATTTGCACAATGCCGAAGACCAACTGCGCGGCGAGGCGGCGACATTGCCGTTCTTCTCAAACCAGCAATATCGCAACCCGATGGTCGTGCGTATAGCGGGGCTTCCCTATCAAAAGGGATTTGGCGGCCATTTCCACAATGACAATTCATTGGCAGTGCTGACCGATATTCCAGGGTTAATCGTCGCATGCCCGTCAAATGCCGCCGATGCGCCAGCGATGCTGCGCGAATGTGTTCGGTTGGCGCACGAGGACGGACGGGTCGTGGTTTTTGTGGAACCGATTGCGCTATATCATACGGCGGACTTGCACGAGGGCGGCGATGGCGGCTGGACTGCCGATTATGTTGCACCGGCCGATGCGCAGCAAATTGAATTTGGCGCGCCTGCCGTTTTTGGTGAGGGCACAGACATTTGCATCATTACCTATGGCAACGGATATTTTCTGTCGCGGCAGGCTGCGTCGGTTCTGGCAGCGGAGCATAAGGTGAAATTGCGCATCATTGATCTGCGCTGGCTGCACCCGTTGCATCCCGATGCGATATTGGCCGCTGCTGCGCCTTGCAAGAACATCTTGATTGTAGACGAATCGCGAAGTTCGGGCAGTTTGAGTGAGCGGCTGATGACAATATTAACCGAAAACGGGCGGGGCAATGATGTCAGCCGGATCACAGCGGAGGATTGCTTTATTCCGCTGGGACCTGCGGCTGAACTGGTTCTGCCCAGCAAGCAAGGTATAATTGACGCTGCGCTTTCAGCATTGGCGGCAGGCGCGTGAAAGAAACAGCATTGGTAATCTGCCCCGGACGCGGCACATATAATGCTGCTGAACTGGGCTATTTGAAGTCGCATCATGCAGGCGGCGGCAATATGGCTGCGCGGCTGGATGCGATACGGCGCGAGGCGGGTCAGGTGACAGTCACCGAACTGGACACGGCCGACCGCTTTTCAGCGTCCACCCATATGACCGGCGATAACGCATCCTTGCTGATTTATGCCTGCGCTTTGGCTGATTTCGCTGCAATCGACCGCGACCGGTATGACATTGTCGCGATTACCGGAAATTCAATGGGTTGGTATCTGGCGCTTGCGTGCGGCGGCGTACTGGATTTTGATACAGGTGCGGCGCTGGTAAACAATATGGGCGGACTGATGCATGAAAGCGGCGCTGGCGGACAAATTGTCTGGTCGCTGATGGATGATGACTGGCGTGCTGATCCTGCAAAGACCGCACTGGCGGCGCAATTGATCCGCGACGCGAATGCAAATCCCGATATCAATGTCCATGTGTCGATCCGGCTAGGCGGTATGATCGTGTTTGCTGCTGATGAAGCTGGTCTGAAATGGTTGATGGAAAACTTGCCCAAGGATGACCGTTTTCCGATCAAGTTAAATCATCATGCCGCGTTTCACAGCGCGTTGCTGGACCATATCATTCCGCAGGCAAAGACGCGCAATGCGGTATCCGGTTTTCGGGGCGGGGACATTCCGTTGATTGACGGCACTGGGCGGGTCTGGTCTGCAGGCGGGTTTGATCCTGCGGCAATTTATGATTACACGCTCGGTACGCAAATTAACCAGACCTATGATTTTAGCCGCGCTGTGCAGGTTGCGGCAGCCGAATTTGCACCGGACAAGATTATTGTACTCGGCCCCGGCACGACAATGGGCGCCCCGGTTGCGCAAGCGTTGATTGCGTCCGGCTGGCGCGGATTGACGGGTAAGGCAGATTTTGTGGCACGGCAGAATTCTGATCCTTTTCTAATTTCAATGGGAATGACGGATCAAAGAAAGCTAGCAACAGGATAGGCGTATTTGCGTTAGCGTTTATGTTGACTTATTAAACATGACAAGGATGTCATATTGCTTTAGCAACATGTTAGGGCGGACTGCATTTCTTGGTTTCTAAACATGGAAACTATGGCTAATGCCCATCTGATAGCAATGATGACGTAAGGGCAGCGATAATTTATGAGCGATGCATCAGGACTGAGAAGTTCCACTTTATTGCTGTTCGGTGCAACCGGCGATTTGGCCAAGCGCATGCTGCTTCCGTCGCTATATGCGCTGCATTCGGATAAGTTGATCGCCACTGATTTGCGGATATTTGGTACGGCGCGCAGCACATTGAGTGATGATGAATACCGTGAATTCGCGCGCAGCGCGCTTGACGAGTTTCTACCTGATGACCGCAAAGCAGAAGGAATGATCGAGAGTTTTCTGGAGAGGCTTCAATATCAGCCGCTTGATGCATCAAAACTTGATGGCTTTGCCGCGCTGGCCGCGAAAATTGGCGACATATCGGGCGGGCTTTCGATATTTCTGTCCACTGCGCCGTTCCTGTTTGAACCCACGATACAGGGACTTAGCCATGCCGGGCTGGCGGGTGATAATGTGCGCATCGGCCTTGAAAAGCCGCTGGGCAATAACCTAGAATCTTCGTGTCATATAAATGATGCTGTTGGCGCGGTGTTTCCTGAAAACCGTACATTCCGTATCGACCATTATCTGGGCAAGGAAACCGTGCAAAACCTCATGGCGCTGCGGTTTGCCAATATGATGTTTGAACCGTTGTGGAATGCCAACGCGATTGAGCATGTGCAAATCACCATCAGCGAAACAGTCGGGCTAGAGGGCAGAGCGGGTTTCTATGACGATATGGGCGCGATGCGCGATATGGTCCAAAATCATATGCTGCAATTGCTCGCGCTGATCGCAATGGAGCCGCCTGCCAATCTGGATGCCACCGCGATCCGTGACGAAAAAGTAAAAGTGCTGCGTGCGCTGCGTACCGTTACCGATGGCGATGTGGTAACAGGGCAATATGGCGACGGCGCAGTCAAGGGCGCAGCCGTGACCAGTTATAACAGCGATCTTGGCAAAGGATCGGATACCGAAACATTTGTCGCGATTAAGGCATATATCGACAATTGGCGCTGGCAGGGTGTGCCGTTTTTCCTGCGCACCGGAAAGCGTCTGGCCGAACGGCGCAGCGAGATTGTGATCCAGTTCAAATCGGTGCCGCACAATATATTCCGTGATCGCGGCGGCAAAATGGACGCCAACACGCTTATCATCCGGCTGCAGCCCGAGGAATATGTGCGTCTGTTGGTGATGGCCAAAGAGCCGGGGCTGGACCGGGGCGGAATAACCTTGCGGGAGGTGCCTCTCGACCTATCGCTGACCACTGCATTTGAGGGTACAAGGCGCAGGATCGCGTATGAACGATTGCTGCTTGACCTGATTGAAGGCGACCAGACATTGTTCGTCCGCCGAGACGAGGTAGAGGCGCAGTGGAAATGGATTGACGGCATCCGTGCGCTTTGGGGACAAACCGGATTAAAGCCGCGCAATTATGGCGCAGGCAGTTGGGGTCCGAATGCCGCTATCGCATTAACCGAACGCGACGGGGTAAGCTGGCATGAATGAACTGAACCCTGTCGTTGCCGCCGTTACCGCACGGATTACCGAACGTTCGCGCCCCGGACGTACCGCCTATCTTGACCTGATAAAACGTGCGCGTGAGGCAGGGTTGAACCGGACGGCATTGTCGTGCGGTAATCTGGCGCACGGCTTTGCTGCCAGCGGCGATGACAAGGCGGCCATCCGCGGCGGCAAGGCGATGAATATCGGCATCATCACGGCCTACAACGACATGTTGTCTGCGCATCAACCCTATGGCCGCTATCCCGAACAGATTAAGCTGTTTGCGCGTGAAGCAGGTGCAACGGCGCAGGTTGCGGGCGGCGTACCCGCCATGTGCGACGGCGTAACGCAGGGGCAAGACTCGATGGAGCTGTCGTTGTTCAGCCGCGACAATATCGCGATGGCAGCGGCGGTGGGATTAAGCCACAGCATGTTCGAAGCGGTCATGCTGCTGGGCCTGTGTGACAAAATTGTTCCGGGCTTGGTCATAGGTGCATTGCGGTTTGGCCATTTGCCCGCGATCCTGATCCCGGCTGGACCGATGCCATCGGGGCTGGCCAACAAAGAAAAACAGCGCGTACGGCAATTATATGCCGAGGGCAAAGTGGGGCGTGAAGAGTTACTTGAGGCCGAGGCGGCGTCGTATCACGGCGCGGGAACCTGCACATTCTTTGGCACCGCCAATTCGAACCAGATGATGATGGAGATGATGGGCCTGCATATGCCGGGCTCCAGCTTCGTCAATCCTGGTACGAAATTGCGGCAGGAGCTAACCCGCGCCGCCACGCACCGGTTGACGCAAATCGGGTGGGAATTGGATGGGGCCGACAATGCGGATTACCGTCCACTGGGGCTTTGTATCGATGAAAAAGCGATTGTGAATGCTGTCGTCGGTTTGCTGGCAACGGGCGGATCGACCAACCATGTGCTGCATATTCCGGCGATGGCAAGGGCTGCGGGGATCGCAATCGACTGGGACGATATTGACCAGCTGTCCGCTGCAACGCCGCTCATCGCTCGCGTTTATCCCAATGGATCGGGCGATGTGAACCATTTTGCTGCAGCAGGTGGCATGCCTTATATCATCCGCGAGTTGGTGGGCGCGGGGCTGGCGCATGATGACATTATGACGGTGTATGGCAGCAGTTTGAGCGAGGGCGCGCAACAACCGCGCATGGATGGCGATGTGCTGGTTTGGGATGCCGCGCCTGCCGAAAGCCGCGACGACAGCATGCTGCGCCCGGTATCCAATCCGTTCAGCCCCGATGGCGGCATGCGTTTGGTGCAGGGCAATCTGGGCCGTGCGACATTCAAAACCAGCGCCGTAACCGAAGAACGCTGGACCATGGAAGCGCCCGTTCGAATTTTCAGCGACCAGAATGACGCGCTAGCTGCGTTCAAGGCAGGCGAACTGGAACGTGATGTCATCGTCGTGATCCGGTTTCAGGGGCCAGCAGCCAACGGCATGCCCGAATTGCATAAATTAACGCCGCCGCTTGGCGTATTGCAGGACCGCGGGTTCAAGGTCGCTTTGCTCACCGATGGCCGCATGTCGGGGGCATCGGGCAAAGTTCCTGCCGCGATACATTTGAGCCCAGAGGCGGCAAAGGGTGGACCACTGGCTAAGCTGCGCGACGGCGATATCGTGCGGCTTTGCGCACGAGACGGCGCGTTGAACGTGCTAGTGGAAGAGGCCGAATGGGCGGCCCGCGAACTGGCGGTGCAGCCTGCCGATCATACCGGAACGGGCCGCGAATTGTTTGCGATGATGCGATTGTTAAGCGACGAAGCGGAAAAGGGAGGATCGGCGATGCTGGCGGCTGCAGGACTATGACACAGGTTGTTGCGGTTGACATTGGCGGAACGCATGCCCGGTTCGCCATTGCCGAAGTATCAGACGGTAAAGTGCTGGAACTGGGCGAAGCCGTCACACTGAAAACCGCCGAACATGCCAGTTTCCAAACCGCTTGGGAGGATTTCGGGCAAATTCGCGGTACACCGCTGCCGCGCGCCGCATCGATTGCCGTCGCTGGCCCCGTGGACAGCGACGTTATAAAACTGACCAACAATCCGTGGATCATCCGGCCAGCGTTGATCTGCGAAAAACTGGATGTCGATGCTTATTCAGTAGTCAACGATTTCGGCGCCGTCGGTCATGCGGTCGCACAGGCGGGCGATGAACATTTCCTGCATCTTTGCGGTCCGGAAATGGCGCTGCCAATGACAGGTACGATCAGCATTATGGGTCCGGGCACGGGCCTTGGCGTGGCGCATGTCTGGCGCGGCGCAGGCGGATATCATGTGCAGGCAACCGAAGGCGGTCATGTCGATTTTGCGCCGCTTGACAGTATAGAGGACGCCATATTGGCGCGGCTGCGCAAACGACATCGCCGGGTATCGGTCGAGCGTGTGGTGGCTGGCCCTGCAATTTCCGACATATACGAGGCGCTGGCCGCGATGGAGGGCAGGGCGGTTCAGGAAATGGATGACAAGGCGTTGTGGGAACTGGGCACGTCGGGCAAAGACAGTCTGGCTGCCGCTGCCGTTGACCGTTTCTGCTTGTCACTGGGCAGCGTTGCCGGCGACATTGCGCTGTCACAAGGCGGCGCGGGCGTGGTTATCGCAGGCGGATTGGGATTGCGGATCAAAGATACGCTGGTCCGTTCCGGCTTTGCCGAACGCTTCTGCGCCAAGGGACGGTTTGAAGGCCTGATGGCCAGCCTGCCTGTCAAACTCATCACGCATCCGCAGCCAGGCCTGTTCGGCGCTGCAGCGGCATTTGCCCAAGAACATAAATAAGCCAAAAGCATTTATACGAAAGCCTGAACCTATGAACCCCGTTGAAACCGTTATGCGTACCGCACCTGTAATTCCTGTGCTGGTGATCGAAGACGCCGCGTATGCGCGCCCGATTGCTGAGGCTTTGGTGGCTGGCGGTTTGCCTGTATTAGAAGTGACATTGCGCACTGCGGCGGCGCTAGATGTAATTGCTGAGATGAAAAAAGTGCCCGGCGCGATTGTCGGCGCGGGAACAATTGTTGATGTTGCGGGTCTTGAAAGCGCAATGGCGGCGGGCGCGGAATTTATCGTGTCGCCGGGGCTGACCGATAATCTGGGTAAGGCCGCAATTGCCAAGGGCATTCCGTTATTACCGGGCATCGCTAATGCGGGCGACATCATGCGCGGGCTGGATTTGGGTCTGACGCATTTCAAATTCTTTCCGGCGATGGCCAATGGCGGATTGCCAGCATTGAAGTCGTTGATCGGTCCTTTCGGGCAGTGTAAATTTTGTCCCACTGGCGGTATATCCCAAGATAATGCCGCCGAATGGCTGGCACTGGAACAGGTGCTTTGCGTTGGCGGCAGCTGGTTGGTAGGGAAGGGCGCACCGGATTCGGCGGCGATCGAAGCTGCTGCACGCGCTGCGTCCGCGTTACGGAAATAAAGGGAAGACAATCATGGCCGAAGAAATTGAATATTGGGAATTTGACGACGCTGATGAAATGGCCGAGGCGGTCGCAGGCGACATTGCCTTCATCATCGAAAGCGCGCTGGATGCACGCGGTCAGGCACTGGTCGCGTTTCCCGGCGGTTCAACCCCCGGACCGATATTCGACAAATTGGCAAACAGCGCAATCCGGTGGAAAAACGTCACGATCATACCCACTGATGACCGTCTGGTTCCGGTGGACAGCCCGCTGTCCAATGTGGCGCAAATTGCCAAGAAATTCATCCCCAAGGGCGCCCGCGTCCTGCCGATAACCAGTGAAGCCGCCGATTATAAGCTTGCGGGCGGCGCCGCCAATGCGCGGCTGATGGATTTGCACTGGCCGCCCGATCTGGTGTGGCTAGGCATGGGTGAGGACGGACATACGGCCTCGATATTCGCTGGCCCCGATTTGGACGAGGCAATGAACGCGCCCAAGGGCACACGTGCCATTGGCGTTGCGCCGGATCCCATGCCGCCCGAAGCGCCCGTAAACCGCGTGACTCTGACCGCTGATGCCATTGCACAGGCGCGCACGACGTTGATCGTGTGCAGCGGCGCAAAAAAGAAAGCGATACTCGATCAAGCCGCAGAAATTGGCGGTAAGTCGGGTTATCCTGTGGCGATGGTACTGGATAAAATCGCGGTTCCAGTGGATGTATATTGGCTGGATGTTTAGGATAGTTTCAAAAAAACCGTAGCCCTGAGCCTGTCGAGCCGAAGGCGACCGTAGGTCAACGACGTGGCAAGCAACCTATACTCGGGCAGGCTCAGTACGAACGGTTGATGTGATACGGCCTGATGTTATCAGGCTCTAATGGAAGCACCCATGACCTACGGTTGCCTTCGGCTCGACGGACTTAGGTTTTTAGGCAAAATCCTTTTTTTGAATATCGCCTAAAATCCGTACCTATTACTTTGCAGCAGGCGGCGTTGCCACAATGCGCACTTCCAGCAACGCTGCATCGGTCAGATACTGCTGTGCTGCCGCTTGTAAGTCAGCAGGCGTTACAGCCGACAATAAAGCGGCGCGGTTGCGGCGGCGGTCAAGGCGAGCTGGCTTGGATTGCGCAATACTTACAGGCGTCATCCATCCACCGTTTTCCCGCTCGCTTTTCTCGATACGCTCCAGAATGGGCTTGCGCGCGCGCAGCAGCAGATCGGCTGAAATGGGCGTGTCGCGCAATTCCTTGGCGATTTCTTTCACGGCATTGCTGATTAAATCCATCTTGGCAGGCTCGGCCACGGCAGCAATTTGCATAAATCCGTATCCAGGATAAATGTCAGACGTGTTTGATCCTGCATTTGGCGAATAGGTCGCACCCAGTTTTTCGCGGACAACGTCTAACAATTGCAACTCTAATACTTGACCCAAAAGGTTAAATGTCGTGTCCAGTTTGTGGTTGCTGTCATCCGTGGTGGGCCATTGCACGGTTACCATACCCTGATCGTCCTTGCCCTTGTGATATAGCGTCAAGGGTTCAGGCGAGGTTGGGAATTTAACCGTCATTGCGTCCGCAGCCATGGGCGATGTCTTGGCCCGCTTGGGTAGCGCGCCAAAGCTGCTGGCAACAGCATCAATTGCTGCTTTTTCGTCAAAGTCACCAACAATTGCGATTTCAACGGGACCAGATTTCAGTTGCGCATCCATCGCCGCTTTCACCTCGGCCATATTGCGTTGCTGCAAATCGGCGACGGCCGATATGCCAAAACGCGGGTCGCCGCTGGCCAATATGCGCGGCAATACCGTTCCTGCCACAGCCTGTGGTACCGCATCCAGTTGCGATGCAAAACTCGGAATTGCGTTTTGCCATAACGTATCGGCTTCAGCCCGGTAACCGGGTGCTTGTGAAAACGCGGCGAGCAATTTGAATTGCAGCGCCATATCCTGCGCTGTGGTAGCGCCGCTTGAACCAAAATTATCCTCACCTGCCTGCAATCCCATGGCGACTGATTTCCCGGCAAGTAGACGTTTTAACTCTTCGAAACTATGCGCCTCCAAACCACCCACCGCAGACATGTTGTTCAAAAAGAACCCAAGGCCCGGCTTATCCTTTGGAAATGCCAATTGCCCTGACCCGATGCGCAGATTGTACCGGATTACACCTTTCTCAAAATCGGTTTTCTTCAGATTCAACTGAACGCCATTGGCAAATAGTATCGTGCGAATGCCAAGGTCGGCAATCATTTTATCCGATTTGATTTTATCCGATTTACCAAAATTGTCATATGCAAATGCCTTGTCCACTTTGGCCTCGGGCGCGGTTACCGCGACACTGCTGCTGGTCTGCAGCACCGCAAATGCGCTAGCATCCAGATTTTCAATCGGCGCTTTTGTGGAAATATGCAGCAGTTGCGGCCCGTTCCCCCATGATGTGCGCAGTGCCGCATTGACCGCGTCGACGGTCAAGGCTGGCTTCGCTTCGTTGTAAAGCGCCAGCGTTGCCTCGGGTGAAGTCACGATGGTCTGGCCTTCGATACTGCCCAATATTTCGTCCACCAATTGCCGGCTTTGCCGCGTTGATTGCTGGTCGGCGGCATTACCATATGCGGTGGACAGATTGGCCAGTTCTTCGGTTAGTTCAGTGGCAGTTACACCAAATTGTAAGGCGCGGCGCAATTCCTGTTCCGCTGTACTAAGGCCATCCTGCCACGCGCCCTCTTTGGCAGTCACGGTGATTGATGCTTGGTCGAACGCGTTTAATTGCGGCCCGAAACTCATTGATCCGTCCAAGATTTTTGCATCAGCGGCCAAAGCTTTGTTTTGCAGGCGTTTGTTGATGATCGACGATCCCAGATATGTCAGCAGATCGTTCACACGCTTTGCTTTGGTGTCGGCGGCGGGTTTGAACGGTGACATACGCGCCAGTTCAACTTGCGTCGAAACGGCAGTATCCACAAAATTGGCCGCAGCATATGTGCGCGCTGGATCGACGGTTCCGCGCGGCAAAGCAGGGCCGGCTGCGCCCACGCCTTTCCAGCTGGAAAATGTCGCTTTAATTTTCGCTTCGATTGCGTCTGCTTCAAAATCTCCTGCGATTACAAAAATGGCGTTTTCGGGACGGTAATATTGCTGGTAAAATGCCTTTACCTTTGCCGCTGTCACCGTTTTGATAACCTCTGGCGTACCACCGGGAAAACGGGTTCCAAACGGCGTTTGCGGCAAGGCAAATTTCAAACTGTGCATGGCTTGCCGTTGCCCCATGCTATTACGTGTCTGCTGTTCGCCTAAAATGACGCCGCGTTCGCGGTCCAGCGCTTCTGTACTGATCGTCAGTTCGCTGGCGGTTTCGCGCATCAACAACATCGCGGCGTCCATGGTTTCGGCGTCGGTTTTTGGCAGGTCCAACTTATATTGCGTCCGGTCAAATCCGGTCGACGCATTGGTGTCGGCGCCAAAGGCAAGGCCAAGCCGTTGCAGCATCTTAATCATATCGCCTTCAGGGATATTTTTCGATCCGTTAAATGCCATATGTTCCAAAAGATGCGCGACGCCTTGCATATCCTCGGCCTCGGCAATTGAGCCGACATTGAATTGCATGCGCATTGCCGCGCCGCCCTTTGGCGTTTCATTTTTGCGGATGGCATATTTCATCCCATTGGGCAGAACACCGAATTTGATCGCTGGATCAGGGGACAAATCGTTGACCAAATGGCCCCATGCGGTTGGCGGCGTGGCAACGTCTGTTGCTTGAGCGGGGGCAACTTGCGCATACGCCGCCGATTGAAATGGCGCGGCAATGGCCAATGCGAGCGTTGAAACAATGTAAAGATGGCGGCTTGCGACCCTGATTTTCATAAATGCTCCCAGCATATTTGATGTGATAACAAGGTTGTTGCCCATCAAACCGCTGTTTTGCATTGCTATTCGACCAACGGCATTTCCGCTTCGCCAAAAAGATATCGCATATGCCCCTTTTGCTTTGCGGTCCAAGCTGCCACATAGAAACTATGAGCTGGCCCGATACCATACATGCCGGAGAGACGGAGCAGCACGAGCCATTGGTGCGGCGCGTACTTGCGCCAAATCCATCGCCCTACACTTATACTGGCACACAAACCTGGTTGGTGGGGGCTGGCAACGAGATTGCCGTGATCGACCCTGGCCCGTCGGGCAGCGGGATGAGCGTTGGCGATCCGGCCGACATCAATGGCGCCGATATGAATGGGGCCGGCCATGTCGAGGCAATCCTGCGCGCAGTGGGCGATGCAAAAATCACCGCGATCATTTGCACCCACACCCACCGCGATCACAGCCCCGCCGCCGCGCCTTTGAAACGGGCGACAGGGGCGAAGATTATTGGCTGTGCGCCTTTGGTGCTAAGCGACTCTGGCCCACGCGCCGACAGCGCATTCGATCCCGATTATGCGCCCGATCATGTAATGAGCGACGGCGAAACGGTATCGGGTGAGGGCTGGACATTGCAGGCCGTCGCCACGCCGGGGCATACGTCCAACCACATATGCTATGCGCTGCTGGAAAGCGGCGCGTTGTTCACGGGCGATCATGTGATGAAATGGTCAACCACTGTGGTCAGTCCGCCCGACGGCGATATGGCGCAATATATGGCGTCTTTGCAGAAACTATATGACCGCGAAGACACCGTCTATTATCCCGCGCATGGTCCTGCCGTTGATAAACCGCGCCAATTGGTGCGCGGCATGATCGGCCACCGGCGGCAACGCGAACGGCAGATCGTGAAACTGCTGGAAACCGGACCACATGCGATTCCCGATATGGTGTCGGCAATGTATAAGGGACTGGACCCAAGGCTGACAGGCGCTGCCGGGCGCAGCGTGCTGGCGCATTTGGTCGATTTGCAGAACCGCGGTTCCGTGTGTGCGGCAGAAGAAATCTGGAGCCTGACTGCGTGAACAAGACGCTGGGATTGTTGATTGCACTGCTGCTGATAATTGGCGGCGGCATCTGGTGGGCGGTGAAGCAGAGCGCGCCGCAAATGGGCAGCGTCGTGGCCTCGACATTGGATGCGTTGCAGGAACAGAACCGCCTGTTGACCTTTACCAATACCAGCACCGCGACCGTCACCACGACGCAAAGCCGATACGGCCTGTCCGCCAAAAAGACGCTGATCGTGAAAGGCGTGATGCGGTATGAGGTGGATATGACGAAGCTGACCAACGATGACGTGCGCTGGGATGCGGCGTCGAAAACGCTATCGGTGCGCATTCCGCCGATTGAGGTCGCGCCGCCGCAAATCGATTTGAACAGCATACAGGAATATGGTGAGAGCGGCATATTGCGCAGCCTGACCAATGTGGATGATGCATTGGACACATCGAACCGCAGCAAAGCGCAGGCGCAATTGGTCACGCAGGCGCAAAGCCCAGTGCTGATGGACCTTGCCCGTGCGGCATCGAAAAAGGCCGTGGCGAAGAATTTCGAAGCGCCGCTTAAAGCAGCGGGAATTGACGCCGTTATTGTCCCATTTTTTGACGGTGAGCGGGATAAGGTAGGACGCGAACGGTGGGATTTGTCGACGCCCTTGAGTGAGATCGGACGGTAGCGATTTTGGTTCACGCGGAGGCGCGGAGTGCGCGGAGAGTTTTCCTATCTTTCCGCTCGTGCTGAGCTTGTCGAAGTACGTGGCAAGCAACCTGTACTTCGACAGGCTCAGCACGAACGGTATAGAAAATATAATTCTCCGCGCACTCCGCGTCTCCGCGTGAGAATAAATAAAATCATCGCAGACAAGCACAAAACTTTCCGTTATTCCAACGTTATATCGAAACAAACTCCCGGAGTGACCGAAAATGAACGCCCCCACAAACCCCACCGGAAAAGACCTGATCGCCGAAATTCAGCGCCTGAAAAAAGAGCGCAATGCCGTGATTTTGGGCCATTATTACCAGAGCGCCGACATTCAGGAAATTTCGGATTTCGTCGGGGATTCGCTGGAGCTATCGCGCCGTGCTGCCGAAACCGACGCTGACGTCATCGCGTTTTGCGGGGTCAAATTCATGGCCGAAACTGCCAAAATCCTGTCTCCTCAAAAAACCGTCATCCTGCCCGACATGGCGGCGGGATGCAGTCTGGAGGATAGCTGCCCCCCCGGCAAGTTCAAGGCATTCCGCGAAAAACATCCCGATCATATCGCGCTGACGTACATTAACTGCTCTGCCGAGGTGAAGGCATTGTCCGACATCATCGTCACCAGCAGCAGTGCCGAAGCAATCATCGCGCAAATCCCGCCTGAACAGAAAATCATCTTTGGCCCCGACCGCCATCTGGGCGGATATATGAGCCGCAAATTCGGCCGCGAAATGCTGTTATGGCCCGGCGTGTGCATCGTGCACGAGGCGTTTAGCGAGACCGAGCTGATTAAGCTAAAGGCGCTGCACCCCGGCGCGCCCGTCGCCGCGCACCCCGAATGCCCGCCGCACATCATTGACCACGCGGATTATGTTGGTTCGACCAGCGGCATATTGAGCTTCGCCAAAACATTCGAAGGCGACACGTTGATCGTGGCCACCGAACCGCACATCATTCACCAAATGGAAAAGATATTGCCGTACAAAAACTTCATCGGCGCACCGGGGGCGGACGGCAATTGCGCGTGCAATATTTGCCCGTACATGGCGCTGAATACCATGGAGAAATTATATGTGGCACTGCGTGATCTGACTCCGCAGATTGAACTGGACGAAGGCGTCCGTGTGGCGGCGAAACGCAGCCTTGACCGGATGCTGGAGATGGCGGGGAGCAGCGTGGGCAAGGGTGATTTGGGGGCGCGAGCGTGAGCGCCACCGGATCAGCATTGATGACCGTTGCCATATTGCAATTCACCATCATACCGTTATTTGCCGATTTGAATCGCACTCATGCCGCCAACCCCGAATGGCCCGGACATGCGCGTAATCATCTGGTAACACAGGTGCTTACGACATCAGCAGCGGGCGTAGTCGCGCTGTATTTTCTGTGGAGCGACAGGGTGGAGCCAGTATTGGGCATCTGCATTGCAATGATAGTATCGGTCGCCGCGTTGGCGCCATTTTTCATAAGTACTATTGCATCACCTTTATTTGGCGGACAGATCATGCCGATGCGTGCTGGCCTTGGCAGCATCCGATTTGGACGCATTGAAGGAAATCTGGCCAATTTCGTTGTATCGGCAATCTTGCTAATAACAGGACGCATATTGTTGCTTTGAAACTGTTTCAGTATCCAATTCTCCGCTCAAACCATTGCTCTCGGTTGCTCGATGGACCCTGAAACGAGTTCAGGGTGACGGGGTTGGCGGATGTGAGCTTGTGTGTCAAAATCACCGCTGCTCCAGCGGAGGCTGGAGCCTATCTCGCCTTGAATTTGCAAACAATGCCAATTTATGATCGATAGGCGTGATGGGCCCCAGCCTTCGCTGGGGCAGCGCGGCCCTAAAAACTCTGCGGACCCTGCGAACTCTGCGTGGGGATTTTTGTTCACGCAGAGATCGCAGAGTTCGCAAAGATTTTTCTCCGCGCCTCCGCGTCTCCGCGTGAACAAATTTTCTCACGCGGAGACGCGGAGAACGCGGAGGGTTTTAGAACAGTTAATCAGGTTTCCTACACACCGGAAATTTGCCACTGAAAAAACCATGAATATCCTATCCATCTACACCTGCCAAACAAACCTGTATTCAACTGTGAACTTGTACAGTTTTCTGCGGGTTTGCAGGCATATCTCTCTGCGTCTTTGCGCGTCTACGCGAACAATTAATTTCGCACAAAGGCGCAAAGGTGCAGAAAGATTGATGATGCATTTTCTGCATTCCACCGCAGCCCGTTTTCGCCTAGCTAAAGGCATGATTATGATACCCAAATATCCCGCCATGAAAAACCCACTCCAAGGTGTGAACTTCCCTAGTTTTTGGCGGGTTTGCGGATGACGTTCCTATTGCCGAATTTCGACCTGAACGCGTTTGTTCGCGGGACGCTGGCCGAGGATTTGGGGCCAACGGGGCGTGATGTTACGTCCGAAAGTGTTATCCCCGCTGATATGCAATTTGCGGGCGTGATGGACAGCCGTGATGCGATTGTCGTTGCGGGGCTGCCCTTGGCGGCGGAATTTTTCCGCCACCTTGATCCCGATATGCACATCGAAATCCTGGCCGAAGAGGGGCAGAGCGTGGCGGCGGGAAGCGATCTAATGCGTCTGCGCGGCAATGCGCGGGCAATGTTGACGGCGGAGCGCAGCGCGCTGAACACCGCGCAGCATTTATCGGGTATTGCGACGATGACGCGCAGCTATGTCGACGCGATGGCGGGGACGGGGGCGATATTGCTCGACACGCGCAAGACCATTCCCGGCCTGCGCGTGCTGGAAAAATATGCAACGCGGATGGGCGGCGCGCAAAACCACCGGATGGGATTGTGGGACGGCGCGATGATTAAGGACAATCATGTCGCGGTGGCGGGCGGCGTGGCCGAAGCGGTGCGGCGCGCAGTGGATGCGGGTGTGCAACGGATTATATTGGAGGTTGACCGGATCAGCCAGATTGAGCCGGGCCTTGCGGCGGGGGCCAATCATTTGCTGCTGGATAATATGGATGTGGCGATGTTGCGTGAGGCGGTGGCGTTGGTTGCGGGGCGCGTTCAGACCGAGGCATCGGGCGGGGTGACGTTGGACACCATTTACGCCAAGGCAGCAACCGGCGTTACCTATGTCAGCGTCGGGCGGCTGACGCAAAGCGCGCCGGCGGCAGATATCGGGCTGGATTTCGATGTGGTTTGATAGATTTATTCCTCTCCAGAACGGGGAGGTGGATTGCCGTAGGCAAGACGGAGGGGCAGGGCAAACTGATCCTGTACCCCTCCACCACGCCCTGCTGGCGCGGTCCCCCTCCCCGTTCCGAGGAGGAATTTTTACGTCTATCTGTATCTTATTCCTATCCCCCGCCCCCGCCCATGCCCAGGCGTGGCAATGCCGTGCCCCTGCCAACCTGTCGCGCCCGCAAATCGAACGCGCTGCGCCCGGTCAAATCCGCCGCACGCCAATTGACGGCTATGTCCTCGCGCTGAGTTGGAGCCGGGAGTATTGCAAAAGCAAAAATGGCAAAGGCTTGCAGTGCGATGGCAGTATCGGCGATTTCGGGTTCATCCTGCACGGCCTTTGGCCAGAGGCAAAGGGTCCGGACTATCCGCAATATTGCCGTAAAGCCGCCGTCCTGCCGCGCGCGGTGGTAACGCAAAATATCTGTATGACCCCCGATGTGCAGTTATTGCAGCACGAATGGGCCAAGCACGGCACATGCATGTCGCGGACGCCGCAAGCCTATTTTAAAGCAGCGCGGCTAATGTACAGTGCGATTGATTTTCCCGACATGGACCGTTTGTCGCGGCTATATAAGGATAGCAAATATAAAAAAGGCACGCCGCTGACCGTGCGCGGGCTTGCCGCCGCGTTTGCCGCCAATAATGATGGATTACGTGCCGATTCTATTCGCGTGCAAACGAATGAAAAGGGCTGGCTCAAAGAAGTACGTGTGTGCCTTGGCAAAGATTTTCGCCCGCGCCGATGCCCAGCCTTTGTAAGCGGCGCGCGCGATACGGCGGAAGTGAAAATCTGGCGGGGTGGTTGATTTTAATATGCGGCTTATTGAGAAAATATCGTCATTGCGAGGAGCGAAGCGACGCTGCAATCCAGGGCAGCGTGTCCAACTCTGGATTGCTTCGCTTCGCTCGCAATGACGAGATTATTTAAGGCTATGTTCTTCTAAACATCAATCACCCGGGTCCCGGGATGATGCTTGTCCAGATGGCGTTTGATAATCCGCAG
>JANOKA010000131.1:0-11744 GCA_031418995.1 Sphingomonadales bacterium
TCATAGCCCGACAAATCTGCATCCAGCGGATCGGCAATCTCCGCAAGACTGGCAGCAGAATTTCGCGCCTCTTCGCGGTTATCCCATGCCAGAATTTCCGCGCCGCTTGCCGCCAAAGATTGCACGGCTGCAAGGCCGGACCGCGCCAATCCCAGTACAGCAAATTTACGGTTGGCAAAGGCAGGGCTAATAATCATCTAAGCTTCAGCGTGGCCAGCCCCGCAAGCGCAAGTACGAATGCCACAATCCAGAACCGGATCACAACGGTTGTTTCTGACCAGCCCAATTGTTCAAAATGATGATGTATCGGCGCCATTTTGAACACACGGCGTCCTGTGCGTTTGAACCAGAATACCTGAATGATAACCGACATGGCCTCCACCACGAACAGGCCGCCGATGATCGCTAATACAAATTCGTGATGCGCAACAACCGCAATCGTGCCCAATGTACCGCCCAGTGCCAAGCTACCTGTATCGCCCATAAAAACCGCAGCAGGCGGCGCATTGAACCATAAAAATGCCAGTCCCGCACCAACGATTGCACCGCATAATATCGTCAGGTCACCCGCGCCCAATATGAACGGCAGGCCCAGATATTCGGCATATTTGGAATTGCCCACCAAATACGCGATCAACATGAATGCCACCGATGCGATGATAACCGGCATGGTCGCAAGACCGTCCAAGCCATCGGTCAAATTCACCGCATTACCGAATGCGACGATGACAAACGCCCCAAAAAATATGTAATAATAACCCAGATCAGCCACCGGACCCTTCACAAACGGCAAGTATAGCTGTCCGCCCGATTGCGAAACAATCATCGTCACTGCAAGACCCGCGATCAGGAATTCGAATAACAACCGTACCTTACCCGATACGCCCTTGTGGCTGCGTTTTTTCACTTTATCATAATCGTCCATGAACCCGACAAGTCCAAAACCGATCATCACCACCAAACACGCCCATACATAGACATTCTGGAATTCCATCCACAGCAGAATCGATACAGTGATCGCAATCAGCATCATCAATCCGCCCATTGTCGGCGTGCCAACTTTGGCGAGATGGGTTTGCGGTCCATCGCTGCGAATGGGTTGCCCCTTGCCCTGACGCAAGCGCAACATATTGATAAATTTGGGGCCGATGACCAAACCGATAACCAATGCCGTCGCAACCGCAGCACCGGAACGGAACGTAATATAGCGGATCAGGTTCAACACACTTTCAAACTGAAAATATTCGGCCAGCCAATAAAACATCAGTCTTCTCCGCGCAGCAAAGTGTTGACGATTGCGGACAATCCCATTGAATTTGACCCTTTAACCAGCACCGTATCATCAGCGCGAACATATTGAAGCAAAAGATCGGATGCCTCCTTTGCATCACTGCAATGGTCGAATTGACGCGGTCCCTCAACCCCTTGATTCAGCTTTTCAGCCAAAATTTGCATCTCTTTACCGACCAATATCGCATAATCGACATTTGCCGCAAACAGGTGCCCGGCAATTTGGGCGTGATAATGATCGGATTGACCGCCCAATTCTTTCATCGCGCCTAATACCGCAATCCGGCGGCCTCGTGCTGCATTGGCCAATTCGGCAATTGTAACGGCCATCGACGCCGGATTGGCATTGTAACTTTCATCAATCAGTGTTGCAAAGCCGCTGACAACCTGCACCTGATGCCGCGCTCCGCGTCCGGCAAGACCGCCCAGCTCAGCCAATGCCAATCCTGCCGATGCCAAGTCCGCTCCAACCGCTTCGACCGCCGACAAAACTGCCAAAGAATTGGCAATCCAATGTTTACCTTGCTGTGACAGGGTATAGCATAAAGACCCCGATGGCAGTTTGGCCGTTACCAGATACCCACCGCAGGGCGCGCCTACATAATCAATTACACGGACGTCTGCGTTTTCATCAAAACCAAAGGTCACAATTTTTGAAGCATGTTGCTCTGCGGCAGCGCGCAAGACCCCGCAATAGCGACTGTCCCGTGGAATAATCGCTGTTCCTGCGGCTGTTAAACCTTCAAAAATTTCCGCTTTGGCAACCGCAATTTCATGTTCGTCCTTGAAAAATCCGATATGCGCAGGTGCAATTGTCGTTACAATGGCAACATCTGGACGCACTAGTGCGGTCAACTCGCGCAATTCGCCGGGATGGTTCATCCCCATTTCAAATACGCCATATTTGCTGTCTTTTGGCATGCGGGAAAGGCTGAGCGGTACGCCGACATGATTATTATAACTTTTAACCGACCGATGCGCATGCCCGCGTGAAGCGCGGTCCAGTGCTGCGTATAACGCTTCTTTCGTACCTGTTTTTCCGGCTGACCCCGTAACGCCGATAATTTTGGCTTCGCTGCGTTTTCGTGATGCTGTCGCCACCGCATTTAACGCGGCCATCGTATCTGTCACCAAAATATGATTATGCTCGGACGGTTCGCTCACTATTGCGGCTGCTGCTCCATTACGGAACGCTTGATCGATGAAACCATGCCCATCGCTGGCCTCACCTTTCAGCGCAAAGAACAAATCGCCCTTACCTATTTCACGCGAATCAAATGCAACACCAGAACATGAAAATTCAGCAGATGGTTCTACGCCCAATGCCGCTGCCAATTCAAAAGATGTCCACAATGGCGTCTGCGTTTTGGTCACGTGACACTTTCCCGTGCCACTTGCACATCATCAAATGGCAATACGCGGTCGCCGATGATCTGACCCTGTTCGTGCCCCTTACCAGCGATTAATACGATATCATCCGCCTTTGATATGCTTATGGCGTATGCAATGGCTTCGCGCCGATCTCCGATTTCTACAGCGTCTGGCGCCCCGGCCAAAATCTCTGCGCGAATTGCCGTTGGGTCCTCACTGCGCGGATTGTCATCGGTTACAATCGCAATGTCCGACGCCTCAAATGCCACTCTGCCCATTTCTGGCCGCTTGCCGCGGTCCCGGTCTCCGCCTGCGCCAAATACAGTTATCAGACGCCCTGCGGTATGCGGACGCATAGCGGCAATTGCGGCGACCATTGCATCGGGCGTATGCGCATAATCAACATATACAGGCGCACCAGAGCGAGTGATCGCGGCACGTTCCAAACGTCCCCGAACCGGCTGCAATCTAGCCATATTGGTCACAACATCAGAAACCGGCTCGCCGCTCGCCATCGCAATTGCCGCTGCCATCAGGGCATTTGCAGACTGATAGCCGCCAATGAGTGGCAACTTGACTTTCATTACTTCGCCCTGAATTTCAATTTCCAGGTCTTGCCCTAATTGCGTTGGCTTTCGTGAAACGAGTTTGATGCCATGTCCGCGCACGCCAACTGTAATCAGGCGGAGTCCGCGTTGCTTTGCGCGCAATACCACTTTGTCCGACCAAGTATCGTCGGCCCATATTACCGCCGTACCGTCGTCGCTGACCATTTCGTCAAACAACCGCATTTTCGCTTCGAAATAACTGTCCATGTCTCCATGATAATCAAGATGATCGCGGCTTAAATTTGTAAACGCCGCAATTTGGACGGGCGCGCCTGCGGTGCGATATTGATCGAGGCCATGGCTTGATGCCTCAAATGCAACATGGCTTACGCCTTCTTTGGCCAGTCCAGACATATTCGCCAGAAATGTTACAATGTCCGGCGTCGTCAATCCGGTGCTCACTTGATCCGATGCTGTTGTAATTCCTAACGTACCTATGGAGGCGGCATGATGCCCTGACATACGCCAAAACTGCCGCGTCAATTCGGCTGTCGATGTTTTGCCATTCGTTCCAGTAATAGCAGCCACGATATGCGGCACCGGAATAAAATAACGTGCCGCAAGCTGCGCAAATGTTTTACGCGGATTGGCACTTTTGATTATTAAAGTATGCGGCGTTGCTGCAATATCGGTTATTACTGTATCACTGGTCACAATGGCGGCTGCGCCAGCAGCTGCCGCCGCAGCAATAAAATCCTCCCCGTTGAAATTTGCGCCTTTGAAAGCACCGAAAATAGTTCCATTGGCTATTTTGCGGTGGTCGATAGCAAATCCGGTAACATCCAGGTCCGCAAAATCACTCTCAATTCCAGCAGCTTCTGTGCCAGCAATCAAATTTCCTAAACGCATTATTGGCCTCCTTTAGGAGCCCATAGCAAAGGTGTCAGTTCCGATACATCCACATCTCGCTTCGTATCGGGAATAATTCCCAATAGCGGCCCGATGCGGGTAACCGTTTTGCTGACGATTGGCGCGGCAGTCCAACCGGCCGTGCGCTGAAAACCGCTGGCAGCCGTGCCTTTTGGTTCATCCACCATGGCGATCATCACATAACGTGGATTATCCATCGGGAACGCTGCGGCAAAGGTCGAAACCACCAGATTGCGGTTATACGTGCCGGAGCTTGGCTTTTCAGCCGAGCCCGTTTTACCGCCCACACGGTACCCCTCGGCTTCGGCTTTCTTGCCTGTCCCATCAACCACGATCATCCGCAGCAATTGCCGCATCCGCGCGCTGGTCGCCGCGGTAAATACGCGCCGCTCCTCACCCTTTACGCCCGGTTTTACACGCAGCAAAGTTGCCGGACGCCAGATGCCGCCGTTGACCATCGCGGCATAAGCATTTGCCAGATGCATCGGCGTAACTGAGATACCGTGGCCATAACCCACCGTCATATTCGTAATCCGGCCCCAGTTGCGTGGCCATAATGGCATGGCGCGCTCACCAATTTCAATCCCGGGGCGTTTGTCGAAACCCATATTACGCAACATTTTGTCCATGCGCGGTTGTCCCAGATTATCGGCAATCCGCGCAGTAACAACATTGGAACTATGCACCAATGCTTCAGGGACATTTAACCAGCGCCCTGCTGGATGGCTGTCACGGATTTTGAAGCCGCCAATCTCCAAAGGCCCAGTTGCATCATATCTCAGCGCCAGATCGCGCACCGATCCCGCATCCAGCGCAGCGGCAACGGTCAAAGGCTTAAAAGTCGAACCCAGTTCATACACTTGATTTGTCACAGTATTTATCTGGCGTGTTATCGGCACGCGGCTGGTACTGGTCAATGCGCCCGTTTCAGGTATATTGGCAAATACCGGATGATTGGGATCAAATGACGGCAATGTTGCCATCGCAAGCACTTCGCCGGTTTGCGAATCTAGTATGACGCCCGCGGCCCCCTTTGCACCTGTTGCCTCCATCCCCGACGCCAGCTCGTTTTCAAGCGCAGCCTGAACCCGGACATCAATTGACAATTCAACTGGCTTTGCACGCGTTTTGGTATCGCGCAATGTCGTGTCCATCATACGCTCTATGCCCAGCGCACCGCGCCCATCACGGTTAATGAAGCCAAGCACATGTGCCGCCAGATTATGTTGCGGGTATAATCGCTGCGCTTCGCGGGGAAATTCGATAGCAATTTCACCCAGAGCATGCACTTTTTGCACTTCTTCGGGCAATGCGCGTTTACGCAAATAGCCTTGATTTGAAGAAGTCAGCTTTTGATAAAAATCTGCGGTACTTGTGTCGGGAAAAATCGCTGCCAATTGTCCCGCCAGCTCGCGCTTGTCGCCTAAAATATCTTTCGGACGTACCCAGATTGCATATGCGTGAATGCTGCGCGCCAACGGCACTCCGTTGCGGTCCAATATATCTCCGCGATCAGGTATATAATCTGTTGTCGTCGCACCAAAAGCCCGTGCAGTTTCAAAAAATGCCAGCGATGCCAGCCGCCCTAATATCAGCAACATGAACAAGGCAAACATTGCAGAAAGCACCAACAACCGCCAAAATGCATTTGAGCCCAAAGACTTCTTGGTAAGAATTTGCTTATGCGTAATTGTACGGGCGACAAAAATGGTCATTTGCGTTTCCGTTCTGCATCCGATTTCCTTTGAAGGTCTTTCATCAAGTCATCGGACAATAATTTCTGGTCCATGCTTGCAAGGCTTTCGGTTCTAATGGAAATGTCCGCTCCATCGCGTTTTATTGGTGGCGCTTGCCGCGCAGAATCCGTTTTGCTCTCGGCCAAATCCGGTGTTGTCATTTCGGTGACAGCGCTCGCCATTTTTGCAAATGGTGATCCGATTATTCCGGCAGGTTCTGTGCCATCCTGCGTTGCGACCGATACCATCACCGGCTTTCCCGCAGGCATATTTGCATTCAAACTAGCGAGAGCGCTTTCGCCGTCCAAAAATTGTTGCGCCGTTGGCGGGGCATAGCCGTATAAAACGTCATTCCACTCCTGCAATTGCGCCATGCTTGCCCGTGTCCGCAGTTCCGCTTGCAAGAAATCAATCTCGCGTTTTGTATTGCGGATTTTATTGTCGACATTCACTAGATCGCTGTGAACCGAAGCGACATTCATCGACAGTGGGTATAATAATATCGCCACACAGAATACCAGCGCGAACCAGCCGATATTTTGCAATCGTTTCATCGCTAAGCTCATGCTGCTATCTCCTGTATTGTCCATGCCGGGGCATCGCTGCGCGTTGCTTCGCGTAAAGTGGCTGACCGTGCACGCGGGTTACGTGCCAATTCTGCAGGCGAAGGACGCACGGCTTTGCCCACACGGGTAAATGTAGGTGCAGGCCCTGTATGTGTTATCTGCGGCATGTGGCGGGATGCGGACGCATCGCCGCCGCTGCGGGTACGCAAAAACTGTTTCACGATCCGGTCTTCCAAGCTGTGGAATGATACAATCACCAGCTTTCCGCCCGGTTTCAACAAACGCTCCGCCGCTTCCAAGCCATCGGTTAACTCGTCCAATTCACGGTTGATATGAATACGGATGGCCTGAAACGTTCGCGTGGCCGGATCTTTGGGTGCGCCTTGTTTATACCCAACCGATTTGCGTACGATGGCGGCCAATTGCGCGGTTGTGGTAATCGGACGAGCCGCAACTATTTCCCGCGCAATTCGGCGGGATCGGTGCTCCTCACCATAACGATAGATTACATCTGCAATTTCGGTTTCGCTATTCTCGTTGACAAAATCTGCTGCGCTTTGTCCGTCTTGCGCCATGCGCATATCCAGCGGACCGTCTTTTTGAAACGAAAAGCCGCGTTCGGCGCGGTCCAATTGCATGGACGATACGCCAATGTCCAGAACGACACCGTCAACTGATGAGATACCCTGATTGGCCAGCACCTGGTCCATAATAGAAAAGCAGGCCGCATGAAGGCTAAGTGCACCCTCATGACGGCCTGCAAGGTCAGCGCCTTCGGCAAGGGCATCTGGATCACGGTCAAAGGCGTAAACCTTTGCTCCATGGCCCAATATAGCAATGCTATATCCGCCCGCACCAAAGGTGCCATCCACAATCTCTGCGCCAGGGGTGATGGCCAGAGAGTGAATTACTTCGTCCAACAGGACGGGAATATGATTTACATCCGCGCTCATTTTGCGCGCTTTGCATGTTCGGAAAGCCAATAGTTCAGCTCTTCCTTTACATGATTGAATGCGTCGGGCGCATCGGCCAAAAACACATCGGGGTTCCACAATTGGAAATGTGTCACAGTACCAAAAAAGAATGCGCGATCCGTTAGCTTGCCAAAATGCCGGAGCATTGGCTGCAGAACAAACCGTCCACTTGCCTCAAAGGCTGTTTCAAAAATCGAAGAAGCGGACACACCGGCTATCTCACGGTCGAACGTTTCGCCGCGCGCGATGGATGCTTGCCATTGCGCTTCGATATCAGCGCGCAGCTTTTGGCGTTCGGCGCTGCCATATCCAATTAAGCAAGGCAAAGAAGCGTGCCGTGACAGACAAACCATATTGGCGTCGCTAGAAAATTGGACGGTGTCACGCAGCTCGGCTGGAATCGTCGTGCGGCCCTTCGCGTCGATACCCGACACGCCTGATCCTGCATAGACGGCTAATCCTGACACGGCTTCGACAGCTCCCCAAAACGCGGGCATGGCTTCGCAATTGCAGTAGCGCATCGCTACTAACCCGGGCGCTGCTGCGACCGATAAAAAGGAAATCCACCCCTAGACTGTCTCTGCTTATCAAGGGATTTCATGGATGAAAAGAGGGAAAATGTGGATCATTTTTCAATGAACAATAGAACATATTGTTATATATAACTATTTAACTATTTTAGATGAAAAATTTGTTGTTGATCCGTTTGATTCCGGCGACGAAAATTACCTGAATCAGGTGTTTTTTTGTATATTTCGGCAATTGTGCCATGAAATCCCATAATTTCCCGAATCCAGCGATGATCACTTACCGCGAATTCAATCTGTCCAGTTGCGATTGCACCCAAGCAACATTACCGAAATCATCCGAACCCAATACCGCACGGATGCCGCTTCCGCGCCAAAGTTCGGCGTCGAGTATATCAGCATCTGCCAGCATGACAGCTTTTCCGTCTCCAACGTTACAGATCGTGATAACGGCTGCAGCCGAAATATCGCATGTTTGGGCGCCGTTATCCAACAGTTGCCATTCTCCCGCAGTGACAGTTCGTATTTTACGGCCATCCAGTTCCAGAATTTGATATCTCTCGTCACCTTCGTCCATTGGCAGGACCATTTCAACGCCCCAGTGTTTGAACAATGGTGATAATAACGAGGTAAATAACGGGCGCCGTTTATCCCCCAACGGATAAATGCTTTCCCAATGTAATGCGGGATCGGCTAACAAAAGCATCCTGCCGCCGCCGCGCACCCATTTGTCCAATGCAGCAAACTCAGTCGGCGACAGCGCACGGGATTGCGCCAGCATCAGGATATCAATATCTTTTAACTTGGCGCTGTTTATGCCGTCTAACGGATGGACATCATAATCACTTTCCAGACGCGTAATAATCGGCGCTCGAGTACCCGATGAAGCAATGACATCCCCTATATCGCCTTCCTCCCACAAAAGCGGCAAAGTCGTCATCAATCCCAGCACGGGGCGATTGGACTTCGTTTCACTATCGTTATTGACATAGGCATATACGGCAATCAAAATCGCCACACATATTGCCATTACAAACCATTTATATGCTGCCAGCACAGCCGAAATATTTTTCATTTAAATATTTTGCCACGCGCTATGGCTGGAATATTAACTGTCTTATTGGCCATTATTTGCACCGCCGGGTGCAGGTTGATTTTTGGCGTTCGAACCGCCCGATCCTATATTCTTTTTTGCTTGGTCTTCAGGCTCGACAACTGGCGTAACGCCCAACTCGGCAAGGGGTTCATCGGGTGCTTTTTCTTGAAAAATTGCATCCGTTATGCCGCGATCTGAGCTGTTGTCAGTCATAATCGCGCTATCCATCAACATGTTGGCCAAACTCACAAACAAAAGCACAACTACCAAACCGATCACACCGACCTGAATACGCTGTAAAGCTGACTCTCGTTTTTGTGCCATGATTTATGCTCCTGATAACTTATATCGTATCGGCATACTCAATTGTCCAGTTGCCATGGCATTGGTGGTAAACCTTTTGATTGCATCCATTCAGGATTATACAGCGTCGACAAATAACGAAACCCGGTGTCGCACAAAATCGTAGCGATCCGTGCACCAGGCCCAAGCTGCTTACCCAAAGCCACAGCGCCCGCAACATTTATACCTGATGAAAGTCCAAGACAAAGGCCTTCCTCGCCCAGCAACTGCCGCACCCAATACAATCCATCCTCATCCGAAATGCGGAACTGCGTATCAATCAGTGCGCCTTCCAAATTCGCAGTAATACGTCCCTGCCCGATTCCTTCGGCGACCGAATTGCCCTCGGCCTTCAATTCGCCATGGGCATAAAAGTTATACAATGCAGCGCCATATGGATCAGTCAGCGCAATAGTGATTTTTTCATCCTTGGCTTTCAGCCCCAGACTGACCCCGGCAATCGTTCCGCCGGTACCCGCCGCACACGTAAAGCCGTCAACGCGGCCTTCCATTTGCGTCCATATTTCTTCGGCGGTTGTTTCAATATGTGCGCGGCGATTGGCAATATTATCAAATTGGTTGGCCCAAACTGCACCCGCCGTTTCAGCCGCAATCCGCCGCGATGTATGCACAAAATGCCCGGGATTCGCATAAGGCGCAGCCGGAACAAGCACCAGTTTTGCGCCCAGCGCCCGTAGCGTGTCCATTTTCTCTCGGCTTTGCGTTTCCGGCATCACTATGATCGTTTTATAGCCCAGCGCATTTGCGACAAGTGCAAGGCCGATTCCGGTATTACCCGCAGTGCCCTCGACAATCGTTCCGCCCGGTTTCAACAATCCCTGCTGCTCTGCGTCGCGGACAATATACAATGCCGCGCGGTCTTTGACCGATGCGCCGGGATTTGCAAATTCACATTTGCCATATATTTCGCAGCCCGCCGCTTCGCTGGCCCCTTTTAACAGGACCAAAGGCGTGTTCCCGATAAGCTGTAATGTCGATGTTAATGTCATGTAATTGGTTTAGTGCGAACGCAGCCGTATCGCAAACAAGATTAACTAGGCCGCCGCAAGCGGCAGTTTTAAGGCACCGTATGGGTCGGCTACAGATGACAGTCATTCGTCGCGGCAAATGCACTTTTTGCAGAAACCTCGAAAATTTGATTTGATATATTATCACATAACATATAGCGCGGCTTGGATATATTATTACGTCAACAAAGGTCTCCCGCATGCGTCTGCCCATATTATTCAGCACCACTGCTTTGATAATCATTACATCTGTTACGCCCGCTATGGCTCAAAAGGCTGCTGCAACATCGTCTAAGGAACAAACCCAAGACGATGATTTTCATGGTGATACAGAAATCATTGTCACCGCGCCTTACGGTAAACGCCTGGATATTTTGGCGGGAACATCTTCGCTGGCAGGTGCCGAGCTGGCTGCACAGGCACGCGGTCAAATTGGTGACACGCTGACCAAATTGCCCGGTGTTTCTGCCACCAGCTTTACGCCGGGTGCATCGCGGCCTGTATTGCGCGGATTTCAGGGTGGGCGAGTTGCGGTGCTAACCGACGGCATTGGCAATATTGATGCTTCAAATACCTCTGCTGACCATGCGGTCACGATCGAATCGCTGACAGCAGAGCGTATAGAGGTGCTTCGCGGGCCAGCTGTGCTGTTATTCGGCGGCCAAGCGGTGGGCGGCGCTGTGAATGTTATCGATAAACGCATACCACGCGCCATCCCGAAAGAGGCAGTGCACGTGGATGCTTTGCTGGGATATGCCAGCGCCAACCGCGAATATTCCGGCGGTGCATCCATTGACGTTCCCGTCGGTGACAGGTTCGTCGTCCATGCCGACGGCAGCTACCGTAATGGCAAAGACCTTCGCACCGGCGGTTTTGTGCTTGCAGACAATCTGCGCGCCAGCACGCTTGTTTTGGCGGCAGATGCAGCTGCGGACGGCGATACGGCGGGCGCTAGTGAACTTACCGCATTGGCAAACAGCCGCGGGAAAATTCCTGGTACATTTGTTAAAACATGGACTGCGGGCGCAGGCGCGGCGTTCATCGATACTGGCGGCAATTTGGGCGTTTCATTCAATATATTTGATAGCAATTACGGCATCCCGGCCCGGCCCGGAGGCGAATCAGGTGTTTCTATTGATCTAAAGCAATACAGGTTTGATCTGCGCGGCGAGGTTGCAATGGGCGATGGCGCTTTCGATGCCCTGAAAATACGCACGGGATACGCCAATTACCGCCATCAGGAATTCGTGGGCGATGAAGCCGAAACGCTTTTCCTAAGCAAAGGCATCGAAACCCGGTTGGAATTGGTGCAAAATGAACGCGGCAACTGGAACGG
>JANOKA010000132.1:0-6389 GCA_031418995.1 Sphingomonadales bacterium
GCATTATCGTCTTTAACGTACAACTCGCTGCGGCCCTTGGCGACTTTGTACAGCGGCGGCTGCGCAATGAACAAATGACCGCGTTCGATAATCTCGGGCATTTGGCGGTAGAAAAATGTTAGCAACAATGTACGAATATGGCTGCCGTCGACATCCGCGTCGGTCATGATGACGATCTTGTGATAGCGCAGTTTTTCGATGTTGAAATCTTCGCGGCCAATGCCTGTGCCCATCGCCTGGATCAGCGTGCCAACCTCTTTGGAGGATAGCATGCGGTCAAATCGGGCGCGTTCGACGTTCAGGATTTTACCCTTTAGCGGCAGGATCGCTTGATAATGACGGTCGCGGCCTTGTTTGGCGGAGCCGCCAGCGGAATCACCCTCGACCAGGAATAGTTCGGATTTGGCCGGATCGCGTTCCTGGCAATCGGCAAGCTTTCCGGGCAGCGATGCAATGTCCATCACGCCTTTGCGCCGGGTTAATTCGCGCGCTTTTTTCGCGGCTTCCCGCGCAGCGGCGGCGTCGATAACTTTCTGAATTACCATGCGCGCATTGGCGGGGTTTTCCTCCAGCCATTCGCTCATCCGGTCGGCCATCAGACTTTCCAAGGGCTGCCGTACTTCGGACGACACCAGCTTATCCTTGGTTTGCGAGCTGAACTTGGGATCGGGCAATTTTACCGAGACAATTGCGGTCAAACCCTCGCGCATATCATCGCCTGTTAGCGTGACTTTCTCTTTTTTGAGCATGCCCGATTTGTCGGCATAATTGTTCAGCGTGCGGGTAAGTGCGGCGCGGAAAGCCGCCAAGTGCGTGCCGCCATCGCGCTGGGGAATATTATTGGTGAAGCACAATGTATTCTCATAATAGCTGTCATTCCATTCGAGCGCGACATCAATGCCAATGCCCTCGCGCTGCGATGAAATGGCGATAGGTTCGGGCAGCAATGCGGCCTTGTTACGGTCCAGATATTTCACAAACGCGCCAATGCCGCCTTCGTAGAATAGATCGATTTCCTTGACATCAGCATGGCGATTATCGCGCAGCAAAATATGGACGCCGCTATTGAGGAAAGCCAATTCGCGGTAGCGATGCTCCAGCTTCTCGAAATCAAATTCCAACACATTTTTGAACGTATTGGTTGACGCCATGAAGGTAACCCGCGTGCCCTTTTTAGGAACTTGCACACCGTCTTTCTCGACCATTGGCGCATCGCCCGTCACGACCAGTGATTTAACGGCGTCGCCATGTTCAAACCGCATCCAATGCGCCTTGCCCTCACGCCAGATTTCTAGCTCTAGAAATTCCGACAACGCATTGACCACCGACACGCCCACGCCGTGCAATCCGCCCGAAACCTTATAGGCGTTATCGTCCGACGTATTTTCAAATTTACCGCCCGCGTGCAATTGCGTCATGATGACCTCAGCCGCTGAGACGCCTTCTTCTTTGTGCATATCAACCGGGATGCCGCGGCCGTTATCTTCGACCGAAACCGATCCATCGGGATTAAGTTCGATCAGCACCAGATCGCAATGCCCGGCCAAAGCCTCGTCAATCGCGTTATCGGACACCTCGAACACCATGTGGTGCAGGCCAGATCCATCATCGGTATCGCCAATATACATGCCGGGGCGCTTGCGCACAGCGTCCAGTCCTTTCAGGACTTTGATGCTATCCGCACCATACGCATTTTGGTTGGGATTGGCGGCACTATCTCCGCCGGAGCCTGCTTCGTTGGTTTCATCAGTCATAAGTATCACCTTAGGGAATAAGACGCCGAAACCCAAGCAAAAGCGCGTGTTTTCCACAGTCTTTTAATGCATAAATTCAATTATTTGAGATAAATCGGGATGCAGGGTTATGACTTTAGTAATTGGGTGAAAGGGAAAATAAGAATTAGAGCGGCTGCAGCGATGTCGCTACGGAGATTACAAATTGCGAAAATAGGTTCCTTTCAGCCAATTTTCCATTTACCCGTTTATGAAATTGCACAGCAATCAGGACCAGATATGACTATAAACCCATTGCGCGAGCTTGAAAAACCTTATGGGTCATACGCCGATTTGATTGCAGCATGGGGGCAACTTCACCCAGAAAAACTTGCACTGGACGATGGCGTTGAAACGCTGAATTGGAAACAAGTAGCGACATATGTTGACCGGATGGCGGCGCAATTACAAGCCGATGGGCTTGTGAAAGGGCAGGCGGTAGCAATACTTGGTACGACAAGCGTGCGATATGCCTTGGCATATCTTGCAGCAATTCGCGCAGGCGGTTGTGCGGCGCCGCTGACTACGTCTGCTACACCCACTCAATTGGAAGCGATGTTGGCTGATTGCGGCGCAATGCATTTGTTTATCGATGCAGAAAAACTTGGAGATCTGGATAGTGCAAACATTTCCCAATCGCATATTGTTATGCTGGATGGTCCGTCTGGAAAGTGGCCTGATATTTTTAACTGGATGGCAGCAGACGGAACAACATTGAGGGATTTGGGTGCCGGACCAACCGATCCGTTCAATATCATCTACTCATCGGGAACAACAGGCACGCCCAAGGGAATTATTCACAGCCGGGGCATGCGTTGGAAACAAACGGCAGTGGGCGAACGCACGGGATATAGCGCGCCAGATGCTGCCGCTATGGTCGCTACGCCGTTATATTCGAATACTACTTTGGCGTTGGCACTGCCTGCTTTGGCCTATGGCGCAACATTGCACATTATGCAGAAATTTGATGTAACAGGCTATATGGACCGCGCGTCCAAACACCGTATCACCCATACGATGCTCGTTCCGGTACAGTATAAGCGCATCATGGAGCATCCGGATTTTGCAAAGTATAATCTGGATAGCTTTCAGATTAAATATTGCACCAGCGCGCCGTTTTCGGCGGCACTAAAAGCGGATGTGGTAAAGCGGTGGCCGGGCGGGCTGGTTGAAATCTATTCGATGACAGAAGGCGGCGTCGTGTGCTTGCTCATGGCACACGAACATCCCGACAAGCTGCATACTGTGGGTATACCGTGGAACGACAGTGAAGTGTTTACGATAAACGAAGAAGGCACCCGGCTTCCAACGGGCAGTATCGGCGAACTGGTCGGGCGATCAGGTACGATGATGTCGGGATACCAAAACCAGCCCGAAAAAACCAACGAAGCCAGCTGGTTTGATACAGATGGCAGCCGCTGGCAACGCATGGGCGACATTGGCCGCGTCGATGATGACGGTTTTGTTGAATTGGTAGGCCGATCAAAGGATATGATAATATCCGGTGGTTTCAATATCTATCCGGTCGATTTGGAAGCGGTTCTTATGCAGCATGAAGATGTCGAGGAAGCCGCCGTCATCGGCGTCGAATCTGACCGCTGGGGGGAAACCCCGGTGGGATTTGTGTCATCAAAACCGGGCGTCATTATTGATACCGATGCTATTTTGGCAGCGACCAATCTGCATCTGGGTAAAACACAGCGTTTATCTGCGCTTTATCTTATTGACGAAATGCCGCGCAGCCATATCGGTAAGTTGTTGAAAACCGAGCTGCGTATATTGACGCAGAAATATGGAAAACCGCAATGAGCTCCTCAAATATTGAAACGTTGGCAAATGTTACGGCCATCCTGCAAACCGCGCTTACTCCGGCATTTTTGTTGGTGGCGATTGGCACTTTGTTGAATATTTTTGTAATACGTTTGGCGCGAATTGTTGACCGTTCACGCGAGTTGCAAGCACTTCATCCCAAATCGAGCGGTCTAGAACGTGCCCGGTTGGTCATTGAACTGCGCATAGTTGGCAAACGCATGAACGTCGTTAGCGGGGCAATTTTGTTAAGCGTGCTATCGACAATAGCGGTGTGCGCAATGATTGGTATGTTATTCTTAATGGGGCTGGCGGGAATACAAATGGCCAAAGCAATTGTTGCGATGTTCATTTTGGCACTTGCATTGATGGCAACATCATTACTTATGTTCGTGCGCGAGGTACAACTCGCCAATCGCAATATTCGGGTACATGAAGAGTTTCTGAAATAAGGACTCAGCCGCCCTTGCGGCCCAGATGATCCACCCTTGCCATGACATCGGCCTTAACCGCAGGCGTTACAAATTTGGCGATATCACCGCCATATAATGCGATTTCCTTCACCAATCGCGAAGCAATAGGCTGCAACGCCACATCTGCCATCAGGAACACCGTCTCGACACGGTTGTTTATTTGTCGGTTCATTCCCGTCAGCTGATACTCATATTCAAAATCGGTAACGCCGCGTATGCCGCGCACGACAATTGATGCACGTTGTGCATCGGCAAAATCCATTAGCAAGGAGTTGAACCCGACCACTTCGATGGTGGCATCCCCGATGGCAGCAACCTCTCGCTTGACCATATCGATGCGTTCATCATCGCTGAACATAGGGGATTTTGCGATGTTGGTCGTGACACCTATAATCAGCTTGTCCACCAGCTTGGCGCCGCGCCGAATTATGTCCATATGGCCCAAAGTTATAGGATCAAACGTGCCAGGATATACGCCAATACGCATGGTCATTTACCGATCTCTTTCCAAAACATAATGCGCGATATCACGCAGTAAATCAGCTTCTGGCCCGTAATTGCTTAGATGCGCAATGGCTTGATCTACCAGAGCTTTCGCTTGTTCCTTCGCACGTTCAAGCCCCATTAGGGAGAGGAATGTTGCTTTGCCTGCTTCGGCATCCTTGTGCAGGGCCTTACCCGCAAGCCCTTCGTCGCCTTCGACGTCCAAAATGTCATCGGCGATTTGAAATGCCAGGCCAATATCATGTGCATAGGCCCGCAAACGAGTACGTCCTTCGGCTGGAATATGGCCCAGTATTGCGCCCATTTCGACGCTCGCCGCAATCAAAGCGCCTGTTTTCAAGGCTTGCAACCGGGTAACAGTGGGCAGATCGAACTGCGCATTTTCGGCCTCTAAATCCATCATTTGCCCGCCTGCCATTCCGTCGGGGCCGCTGGCCAAGGCAAGACATGCGATCAATTCGCTGCGTATAAATGGATCGGGATGGGTGTTTGGATTGGCCAGAATTTCAAATGCCAATGCATGCAGCGAATCCCCCGCCAATACGGCTGTTGCATCGCCGTAAACCTTGTGAACGGTGGGCTTTCCGCGCCGCATGTCGTCATCATCCATGCACGGCAAATCATCATGGATCAGCGAATAGACATGGATAGATTCAATCGCCGCCGCCACGCGCAACGCCACATCGCGGCCAACATGAAACAAATCGGCTGTTGCCACCAACAATAAGGGCCTAAGGCGCTTTCCGCCGCCAATAGCCGCGTGACGCATGGCGTGAAATAACGGCGCTCGCGGATCGTCCGGCACTGTAAGCAAAGCCGCAAACTCATGATCGATTTCTGCGGCAATCTGGTCAATGGCACGGCTTAAACGGGACGGCGCAGCGGACATAAGTTCAATCCGCATCAAATGCTTTGGTGCCGGATGCCGCACCATCAGGGCCAAGCGTGATCGCCTCTATCCGGGATTTGGCAGCATCCAATCGCGTCTGGCATAATGCGCGCAATTCGTGACCGCGCTCGTACAGGGCAATGGATTCATCGAGCGGCGCTTCTCCACTTTCAAGTTTATGGACGATAGTTTCGAGCGCTTTCAGCGCGTCTTCGAAATTTAGCGTTTGATCGGTATGTGCAGCTGTCTGGTTCATGCCGTTAGCATTGCCGTGGGCAGCGTTGCGGGTCAAGTATTTCGCGCTATCAGTCATGCACGTTCCTGCATTGTCTATGCCGGTGTCAGCTGCGAATTACGCGTATTTGATTTTACTTTGCTTTTCATGCGTCCTTTGGCATTACGTAAAGCGCTATGAAGAAAAATCTCCTTATCCTCGCCCCCGTTGTCATGCTTGCGTTAGCGGCATGTAACAAAACCGAAACCCCAGCCGAAGGCGAAACCGCAACCGTTGAGGCGCCAGCCGCTCCGGTTGAATTGCCGCCATCGATTACATCATCGGCGACATATCGTTGTGCAGACAACACCATATTATATGTTGATTTCTTGGGCGCAAATGTCGCCGCAGACATCCGCGTCGGTGATAAAACCGCAACCGCAACGCGCGTGATGCAAGCCGTTGTTGCCGCACCAGTCGCTGATCCGGCTGCTGCCCCGGCCGCACCTGCGGCGGAAGCTGTGCCTACGGGACCATTGAAATCTGCAGACGGCGAAAACTCGCTTTCGGGCAGCGGTAAACAGATTAACGTTAAACTGGCTGGTAAGGGCGCTCAAACCTGCAAAAGCTAAATTGTAATTCAAGTTCCATTTTATTTGGGGGTCGGTGTGTCCGGCCCCCTTTGTTTTTGCAGCTATGGCTTTTGATGGTTTGAGTATAGATAATCA
>JANOKA010000133.1:0-19774 GCA_031418995.1 Sphingomonadales bacterium
ATCATCGGCGCTGGCCACAACCGCACGGCCAGCGATATTGCCGCGGCCAAAGATCAGGTTGGATGCCGCCAAATCGATAAAACTGCCGTCATCGGCGTAGCTGGCTTTGCCGGCGATCTTGCCGATCTCCCGAAACGATCCGTCATCGACCAGCGCGGTGATGCGCGCCCGTGCATCCAATTTCCCGTTGGCATGTTGGCGCGCCACTTTGTCTGCGCCGCCCATACGTTCCGCCAACGCCTCACGGCGGCGCAATTCTTCGATTTCTTTGGCCCAGCTCATTTGGGGTCTCCAACGTATATTTGCGGATTGGGCCGAATGGCGGTGATGGGGCTGGTCATTATCATAGCCGCAGATTAAACAAATTTTCGCAGGTGTGGACAGTGATTTCTATTATAACATTTCATATCATAGACACGGCATTTGATAAAAGGAGCTTACGATGATTTTGCGCAGGCGTGATATTTTAATTGGCGGCACGGCATTGATAGTCGGAGGGTGCGCGGTACAAAATCCGTTAGACTATTCAGACCAGTCTGCGTTGGCATTATCCGCGTTGGAGACGAAATCAGGCGGGCGGCTGGGCGTGTATATTTTGGATACTGCGTCGGGTAATAGCATCGGCCACCGCACAGACCAACGTTTTGCCATGTGCTCCACATTCAAACTGTCACTTGCGGCAGCCGTTCTGCAAATGGCCGAAAAAGGCAAAGTCGAACTGACGACTGTCATACCGTATACCAAAGCTGATCTGGTGCCGAATTCACCGGTTACCAAGGAAAACCTGATCACTGGCGGCATGACATTGGAGGCGCTAGCCAAAGCAACGCAGATGACAAGCGATAATACCGCAGCAAATTTACTGATGAAGCATATTGGCGGCCCTGCGGCTATGACAGCATTCTGGCGTTCGCTTGGCGATACCGTCAGCCGTGCCGACCGCTATGAGCCGGAAATGAACTTTGTTCCTGCTGGGGAAGTGCGTGATACCACCAGCCCACAAGCCATCGCGCGCAGCATGGCAAAGTTCCTGACCACCGATATATTGTCTGCGCCATCACGGGAAAAATTGCTGAACTGGATGGCCGACACAAAAACCGGAACTAAACGAATCCGCGCCGGATTGCCGCAAAGCTGGCGGCAAGGTGACAAAACTGGTACCGGATCAAGTGTACATTATAATTCCAAATATAATGACATCGCAATATTTTGGCCGCCGAACCGCTCGCCCGTGATCGTCACTGCCTTTTTCGAAGCGGATGGCAGGTACAGCGACATTCGCGATGCGGATCAAGCCGTGCTGGCTGAAGTTGGCCGAATTGCGGCGGTGCAGGCAGTGGAATGGCACGGGGGCCTAGATTAGGGCAGTTTAGATTAAATAGTTTTTCGCCTTTGCGCAAACATTCGAGCAGACGATTTCAGCGCGATTGCCCTGCGCGGTGAAGCGCCCTATATGAAGCAAATGTCCTCCGTACGCCCTTGGCGCGATATTGCGCGCCGTTCGTCCCGCCAGATCATGGTTGGTAATGTCCCTGTTGGCGGCGATGCGCCGATTGCGGTGCAGACCATGACCAACACGCTGACCAGCGATGCCAAGGCTACTATCGATCAAATCCGCCGGTGCGAGGATGCCGGTGTTGATATTATACGCGTGTCCTGCCCCGATGTCGAAAGCACCGCTGCGCTGAAACAGATCGTACGGGCGTCGCGTGTGCCAATTGTGGCCGATATTCATTTTCATTATAAACGCGCATTGGAGGCGGCGGATGCAGGCGCGGCATGCCTGCGGATCAACCCCGGCAATATCGGGTCATCGGCGCGGGTGAAGGAAGTGGTGGATGCTGCCAAGGCCAATGGCTGCGCCATTCGTATCGGCGTGAACGCGGGGTCGTTGGAAAAAGACCTGCTCGAAAAATATGGCGAACCATGTCCCGATGCGCTGATCGAAAGCGCGCTGGATCATATCAAGCTGCTACAGGATCATGACTTCCACGAATATAAGGTCGCGGTGAAATCGTCCGACGTGTTCATGGCGGTCGCCGCGTATATGGGGCTGGCTGATGCGGTAGATTGTCCCTTACATTTGGGGATTACCGAGGCGGGCGGACTGATTGGCGGGACGGTGAAATCCTCCATTGGCATGGGCAATATGTTGTGGGCCGGGATCGGCGATACCATCCGCGTCAGCCTGTCCGCGGAACCCGAAGAAGAAGTGCGGGTGGGATATGAGATATTGAAATCGCTCGGTTTGCGCACCCGGGGCGTTCGTGTGGTTAGCTGTCCGTCGTGCGCGCGCCAAGGCTTTGACGTGATCCGCACCGTGCAGAAATTGGAAGACGCGTTGAGCCATATCAAAACGCCGCTATCGCTCTCTGTCTTAGGCTGCGTCGTCAATGGCCCCGGCGAGGCGCGCGAAACCGACATCGGAATCACCGGCGGCGGCAATGGCAAGCATATGGTATACCTATCCGGCGTCACCGACCATCATGTCGAGGATGCCGATATGGTGGCACATATCGTGAAGCTAGTGGAAGCCAAAGCTGCATCGATTGACGCAGGCGAGAGCTTAAGCGCGGATGATATGCACGGGGTTGCGGCTTGAGCATCCATTGGGAAATGTTTAGCTGGGAGGCATTTGCTTCCCTATCGACTGGTATCGCAGCAGTTCTTGCAGCTTGTTATGTAGCTTTAAGGCAGTCAGACATTCAGCTACGCCAAACTAAACTAATTGAAAACGAACTAAAAATTCAGCTACTGGAGGCGCGGACAAAGTGCGTTAGCGACATGCGTGAAATTTATTGGGCATGGATGCGAAACGCAGAACTATCGCAAGAAGAAATGCATAAATTTTATAGACTTATGGAGCAAGCTCAACTCCTATTCCCATTAGCAGTATCTCAGAAACTAGATGACGCAGTGAGTGCCACTTTTTGGTCTAAGCAGCATAAGAGTCGAGCATATGACTTAAATTCTTCGGGTGAGAAAATTCAGGCTGATGAGAAGCTTGATCTTTCGTATTCAGAACAAGATAAAGTGTTGAAACTGATGCCGGAGGTGTTGATAGAGTTAGTCAACCATACTCGAGTGGATGCTTGGGAATAAGACAATTGAATTATTTCAGGTCTTATGCTACAATTTAGTACCTAAGGAGCCCATCATGTCCTATCAAGCCAAAGTCATCAAAGGCGGCAAGATCGTTATTCCCGCTGAATTCAGGCGGCAACTTGGGTTCAACGATGGGGATGATGTTTGTGTCGAATTGCATGGCGACAAGCTCATTGTGCAGACGCGGGCTGCGATGCTTGCGCAAATACGCTCACAGGTAAAATCATCATTGAAGCGTCCGGTTTCGGTTGATTGCTATCTTAAAGAAAAATGGGCCGAGGCGGATGACGAATGAGTTTTGTGCTGGACGCTTCGGCGGTGCTTGCGGTTCTTTTGGATGAACCTGGCGGCGATTTTGTATTTGATGTCATGAATGATTCCCACATTTCCGTCGTGAACCTGAGCGAAGTGTACGCCGCATTGATGAATGGCGGGATGACATTTGAGGCGGTGCAGCAGGTCGTTGAGCCCCTTCCGGTTCGCCGCCGAACCTTTCGTGAAGCCCACGCATGGCAAACGGCAAAGCTGCGTACGGTCACAAAAAAATTTGGTCTATCTCTTGGGGACCGAGCGTGCGTTACAACAGCGATTTTTGCGTCTTTACCTATCCTGACGTCAGATCGGCGTATGGCCGATGCCAAAGATGTGCTGGGTCTCGACATACGGATGATACGCTAAACCATGGCTAGTTGCAGAATATTTCGGCACGAAACGGACCGGTAGCACACTAATAAAGAAGGAAGCATAATGGCTTGGGCAAGGAAAAGCGTTGAAGTGAATGTTGCGGCGGCTGCCGTATGGGATGCGGTGCGCGATGTTGGCAACCTGCATACCCGCGTTGCCCCCAGCCTTGTCACGCATTGCGAAATGGAACCAGACGGCGGCGCGCGCATCGTTACCTTTGGCAATGGAATGGTATTGCGCGAACCGATTATTGCGATTGATGACGGCGCAATGCGGGTGGCATGGACCGCGCAAAGTGACGATTGGGAGCATCATAATGCTTCGATCCAAGTGTTCGCGCTTAATGATAATCGCTGCGAAGCGGTGTGGACGGCGGATGTCTTGCCGCATAAAGCCGGAGAGACAATCACGATGATTATGGAAATGGGTCTTGGCGCGATGAAAGCGCATTTGGAGGCGGAGGCAGCGACATGATTTTCCCCGCCTTATTGTTGATGTTTCAGACTGTAGTGCACACTTCACAGCCTACGCTGCAGCAAGAGGTACAGGCGCAAGCGGACGGCACTGTTGATGTCAAAGGCCAAGTTTATACAGAAGGCCGGGATGCAAATGCCGATGTTGATGCGGCGCTTTCCCGCGCTGCTGCATCTGGCAAAACTATCATCATCGTGATGGGCGCGAATTGGTGTCATGATAGCACGGGACTAGCCAAATGGTTTGAAACCCCGCGTTTTACCGCGATGATGCAGCCGCGTTTTGAGCTGGTCTACGTCGATGCCGGAACGCCGCAAATGGGCAAAGGCCGCAATCAGGATATCGTCAAACGCTTTGGCGGCAAGAAGCAAAAGAATACGCCGTATGTGATGATGATATCGCCAACTGGCAAATTGTTAAACCGCGATGATGCGCGCAGCTGGCGCAATGCCGATAGCCGCAGCGAAGATGAGATTTTTGCGTATTTCAACGAATTCATCTCTACTTAACCCCGCTACGCTAACTGGCGCGGCATGGATATCAAATATGTGACCCCATTTGCGTTGATCGCTGCTGCATTTTTCCTGCAAATATCGGGCATCACGGCCATATTGGCCGCGCCATATACGCCCGTTCCCGCATATGAAATCCCCGCAATATTCACCCGCGTTTAAGCATTTGCGGGTAAAAACGCCTTATGCAATCACGCTATCTCTTTGTCATTTTCATCGGTGCTGCGCTGGCGGGATGGATAATTTCGGGCAGAATTTCTCCTGGACCGCAGGCGAACACACCCTTGATTGCTGTTCAGACGCAACCGGAAATTGACTCCGCGGCGCACGATGAAGCACCGTTAATGAGTGACGTAATTACGCTATCGCGGCAATCCGATGGTCATTTTTATACCAATGCTGCCGTTGAAACAGGGGGAAATGCCGCTGGTGAGGGCGGGGAACAGGGCAGCGAAGAGGGCGGCGAGATAAGGTTTCTGGTGGATACAGGGGCAAGCGCCATTGCGTTAACCGGTTCTGATGCCGAAGCCTTGGGAATTGAATGGGATGAAGGCGAACTGCAATTGGTTGGGCGCGGCGTGAGCGGCGATGTGTTTGGCAAACCAATAATGCTGAAATCCGTTCAGGTCGGCGATATTGTGGCATATAATGTGCAGGCTGCGATCATACCGTCGGGCCTGGACGTATCGCTGCTGGGGCAAAGCTTTCTGACCAAGGTGGGCAATGTAAATATTCAAGGTAACCAGATGACATTTGAATAAACCAATGCCACACCGCTAGACACCCGCAGCTCACGGCACTACGCCGCATGCATGACCAATCCGCCGCGCAATTTGCTCCTTCCGTTTGCTGTGACCTGTATCGGCATTGCGCTGTTTTCCGCCATGGATGCGTTTATGAAGCGGTTGTCGATCGATATCGGCGCGTATAATGCCATGTTGTGGCGAACGATGGTGGGCGCGATTTTGGGCGGTACATTATTTGCGCTACGCCGTGAAATCCTGCCCAAACGCGCTGCGCTGCGGCTGCACCTGATGCGCGGGACGATATCGGCGTTCATGGCAACTTCGTTCTTTTGGGGAATAGCGCGTGTGCCGCTGGCCGAGGGTATGGCGTTAAGCTTTATCGCGCCGCTCATCACATTATATCTGGCAGCGGTGTTGCTGAAAGAAAAAATCCGCATGCCAGCGATCATCGCGTCGTTGCTGGGGCTGGCGGGTGTTGGTGTAATCTTGTCAGGACGACTGGGCGGCGACACATATGATACCGAAGTGCTGTGGGGCATCGGATCAATTTTTATCTCTGCCATATTATACGCCTATAATCTGATCCTGCAGCGGCAGCAGGCACAAGTGGCGACACCGCTGGAGGTGGGGTTTTTCCAAAGCTTGATCGCATGCGGCGTATTGTCACTGGCCGCACCGTTTTGGGCGGTTGTTCCCGGTGCTGCGAACTGGCCGGACATCATCATTAGCGCGGTATTGGCCCTGGTTTCATTGATGCTTATCAGCTGGGCCTATGCGCGGGCAGAGGCGCAGATTCTGGTGGCCGCCGAATATACCGCCTTTATCTGGGCCGCATTGCTGGGTTGGGTGATGTTTCGGGAGCCTGTATCAAGTGCCACTTTGGCAGGCGCGGTGCTTATCGTTGCTGCTTGTATAATAGCGACGCGGCAACGACCGGAACATATTGAGGCAACGGCTGTATAACGAAAATTACGATGCGCAGGATCGGTGCCATCAGGGGCTTTCGTTAATACCCAAAATACCATGTTCAAACCGCTTGCCAATAGCTTAATCGTCTGATTAAACCTTGCTTCACAGAGGAGCAGTTATGGACGAATTTGATATTGTGGTCATTGGCGGCGGATCGGCGGGATGCGCGGCGGCAGGGCGGTTATCGCAGGGCGGGAAATATTCGGTAGCCTTGATCGAGGCCGGCGGAACGAACGACAATTTTCTAATTAAAACGCCGGGTTTCATGCCGTTCATCCGCAATTCGTCTAATTATAAATATGAAACCGTACCGCAAAAGGGATTGAATGGCCGGCTGGGATATCAACCCCGCGGACGCGGCCTTGGCGGGTCGAGCGCGATAAACGCGATGGTCTATATTCGCGGCAACAAATTTGATTATGACAACTGGGCGGCCTTGGGCTGCGACGGCTGGTCCTATGATGATGTCCTGCCCTATTTCAAACGCAGCGAGGGCAATGAGAGAGGCGGCGACGCCTTTCATGGCAGCGAGGGGCCCCTGAATGTTATGGACCAGCATTATGCCAATCCGGGTAGCAGTGCGTGGATAGAGGCGGCGGCACAGCTGCAATTGCCGCGCAACACTGATTTTAACGGGGCGCGGCAGGATGGTTTTGGCCTGTACCAAGTGACGCAAAAGGGCGGTGAGCGCTGGTCGGCGGCACGCGCTTATGTGGAACCTGCTGCGGCGAATTTGCATGTCATCACCAATGCATTGACCGAAAAACTGGTTGTCGCTGAAGGCCGGGTTACTGGAGTGCAAATTCGTCAAGGCGGGAAACAGCGCACGATCAAAGCGCGCGGCGCGGTCATTCTGTCGGCAGGCGCGTTCAACAGTCCGCAGATACTTATGTTGTCCGGCATTGGCCCGGCGGCGCACCTGCAATCACACGGCATAAATGTGGTGCAGGACAAGGCAGCGGTCGGTGCGGACCTGCAAGACCATATCGATTATGTCATCAGTTACCGTACACCATCGAAGGAATTTCTGGGCGATTCGTTCGGCGGCAATCTGAAAATGCTCGGCGCAATCATTGAACACCGGATGAAACGCACGGGCGTAATGACCACGTGTATTGCCGAAGGCGGCGGATTTTGGACATCATCGCCCGAACTTCCCGCGCCCGATATCCAGTATCATTTCATCCCTGCTTTGCTGGAGGATCATGGCCGGACAAAGGTGAAGGGTCATGGTTTCAGTTGTCACGCTTGCGTCCTGCGCCCCGAAAGCCGCGGGAGTGTTCAGTTAAAGTCAGCAGACATAAATGATGCGCCACTGATTGATCCGGGGTTCTTGACCGATGACCGTGACATGGCGACGTTACGGGCCGGCGTACGGCAAATGTACCGCATCCTGACTGCCCCTGCACTGGCGGCATATCAGGGTGAGGAGTTAAATCCGGTTGATATTCATGATGATGCCGCGCTCGACCATATGATCCGCAGCCGCGCCGACACCGTATATCATCCCGTGGGCACGTGCCGGATGGGTGCAAATGACGATGATGTTGTCGATACACAGCTACGCTATCGCGGACTGGATGGCCTGTATATCGCCGATGCCAGCATCATGCCGCGCCTTGTTTCGGGCAATACCAATGCGCCCAGCATCATGATCGGAGAAAGATGTGCCGATTTTGTCCGGGCCGATTTGCAATAATCTTGCACCCGTGCGCCCATATCGCTACCCGCCCACAGTAATTAGTGGGAATGGCTATGAAATATATCAGCACACGGGGCAACGCGCCCATTCTTGATTTCCAAGGCGCAACGCTTGCCGGACTGGCCAGCGACGGCGGCCTGTATGTGCCCGAACATTGGCCGCGTTTTTCCGTCGATCAAATCGCCGCGATGCGCGGGCTGAATTATGTGGAATTGGCGGTCAGGGTGATGACGCCGTTCGTGGCCGGATCGCTTTCCGAGGCAGAATTGCGCGAATTGTGCGAGGCCGCGTATGGCCGTTTTTCCCATGCTGCTGTAACCCCGCTGGTGCAACTGGACGGCCAGCACTGGCTGCTCGAATTATTCCACGGGCCAACATTGGCGTTTAAGGATGTTGCGCTGCAGTTACTGGGCGAGCTGTTTCAGAAATTTTTGGGCGGCAGTGAAAAGGCGATTACAATCATTGGCGCAACATCCGGCGATACGGGTTCTGCCGCGATTGACGGCGTTGCCGGACGCGAACGGATCGAGATTTTCATGCTGCATCCGCACGGGCGTATTTCCGATGTTCAGCGGCGTCAGATGACCACTGTGTTGTCGCCGAATGTGCATAATATCGCAATTGAGGGCAGCTTTGACGATGCACAGGCAATGGTCAAGGCGATGTTCAACGATCCTGAAATTAACGGACAACTGAATATTTCTGCCGTCAACTCGATCAACTGGGCGCGGTTGATGGCGCAGGTTGTGTATTATTTTGTCGCAGCTTTGAAACTCGGCGCGCCCGAACGCTCTGTCGCATTTTCCGTTCCGACAGGAAATTTTGGTGATGTGTTTGCAGGATATGTCGCGGCGCAAATGGGGCTGCCGGTTGAGCGCCTGCTCGTTGCTACCAACGTCAACGACATCTTGCACCGGGCGCTATCACGCGGCGATTATTCGGTGCTGGGCGTAACGCCCACCGCCGCGCCGTCGATGGATATTCAGGTGTCGAGCAACTTTGAACGGTTGCTGTTCGATCTGGAGGGCCGCGATGGTTCGACCACGGCAGCGCGGATGAAATGGTTTGAACAAATGGGCAAAATGGTGTTGTCCGCCGACATGCGCAAACGCGCTGCATTTTTCAGCAGCGCGCGGGCCGATGCCGATGATATGGCCGGAGCCATGCGCTGGGCCCATGAGGCGTGCGGCCAGGTTATCGACCCGCACACCGCAATTGGCTTACACGGTGCGCGTGCCGCTGACATACCTGCTGATATTCCTGTGGTGACATTGGCAACAGCGCATCCGGCCAAGTTCCGTGCTGCGGTGGAACAAGCCACCGGCGCACGGCCAGCATTGCCAGGGCGGATTGGCAATTTGTTTGAACGCGAAGAGCGCTATGAAACGCTGCCGGGAGATTATAATAAGATCCGCAGCTACATTTTGTCAAAAGCTGCACGTCCGAAATTATTGTGAGCAAATCCGCACCCGAATTTATCACGTTAATCAGTGAGCCTAGACCCGATTATACGCTGATCGATAGCGGTCATGGCCGCAAATACGAACGCTATGGTGACAAGACTTTTATCCGGCCAGAGACGCAGGCCATGTGGGCTCCTGCGCGGGAAGATTGGGATGCCGATGCCGAATTCGTGCCGGGCAGCGATGAAGAAGGTGGTGGACGCTGGTATAATAACCGTCCCGTCCCAATGGACGGCTGGCCGTTGGTCTGGAATGATGAAGTGACCTTCAACGCGCAGTGTACGCCGTTTCGCCATCTGGGTTTCTTTCCCGATATGGACCCCGTTTGGCGGTGGATGCGGGGGCAGATAGCGGGCAAAACTGATCCCGATTGCATGAACCTGTTCGGTTATACAGGTGTCGGTACGCTTGCGCTATCAGCGGCAGGCGCAAAAATGGTGCATGTCGATGCGTCGAAAAAATCGGTGAGCCAAGCGCGGGTCAATGCCGAAATGTCTGGCATGTCGGATCGCCCCGTGCGCTGGATCATCGACGATGCCGCGAAATTTGTGGCGCGCGAGGTGCGCCGCGAACGGCGCTATGACGGGATATTGCTCGACCCACCCAAATATGGCCGCGGCCCCGATGGCGAGGTGTGGCATCTGGAAAGCGATCTGGCCGGATTGATCGGCGATTGCCGTAAGCTGCTGGATGCAGAATCGCGGTTTTTGTTCCTGACCGTTTATGCGGTGCGCATGTCGGCAATGGCGCTGGGCGCGCTGCTGGAATCGCACTTTGCCGATTTGCCGGGTAAAGTTGAATATGGCGAACTTGCGGTGCGAGAGGAATCGCGCGGGCTATTGTTGCCCACCGCCATATTTGCGCGCTGGTCGCAAAATTAAAATCATAATGTTAGAAAGCCAAACGATGCAAGATAGCCTGACCCTCGAAATGCATGACCTCGTGGTCAATGTCCTAACGGGTATTTACAGCCAAGAAACGCACTTGCCGCAGCCACTGCGTATTTCGATCAGCGCTGATCTGGAGATGGCGGATGATTACGCGCCGGACACGCCGTTGCCCGCATCAAAAAACTATATGGATTTGAAGGACGCCGTAACGCAGCTACCCACCGGTGTCCATTTCACGCTGATCGAGGCGGTGGCCGAACATATTATGGCGCGTTTATTTGCGGGCGATCCGCGTATAAACAAGCTCACTGTAAAGATTGTCAAACTGGCCATTGCTGAGGACGGCGAAGCCATCGGTATAACGATGATACGGCACCGTAAATGAGGAAAGGCAAATGAGCGCGAAACCGCTGGCCTTGATAACGGGTGGAATACGCCGCGTGGGCGCGGTAATCGCTGCGCATTTTGCTGCAGCGGGATATGACCTTGCGCTTATCAGTCATGCCGATGCACAGCCCAAAGCGGAGCTTGCGGAGGCACTAGAAAGGGCAAATGCGCGCTGGCACGTATTCACTGCCGACCTGTCCGATCTAGCATCAATTGATCCAACATTGTCCGATGTTATAGCGCATTTTGGACGCGCGCCAGACGTTCTGGTCAACAACGCCGCGATGTTTGGTCAGGATGACTGGACGCAAATGGCTGCAGGGTCTCTGGAGGCGCATTTTGCCTTAAACACTTTCGCGCCGATACTGTTATCCCGCGCTCTGGTATTGGCTGCTGGAGATAAACGGCCATGCATCATTCACATATTGGACCAGCGCATCCAAAATCCGCACGGTGATCAGATCAGCTATACCTTGTCAAAACAGGCGTTGGCATCATCGGTGCGCTCGATGGCGGCGGCATATGGATCACGCGCACGGGTCAACGGTGTTGCTCCGGGGCTTGTGATTTCAACCGAGGATTATGACGATACGTTGGAAACCCGTTTGGCCGCGATGATGCCGCTGGGCGCGTTGCCGGATCCATCGGGCGTTGCGCAGGCGGCACTATATTTGGCATCGGCGGTACATGTTACGGGCCAGATTATTTTTGCAGATGGCGGCGCGCATTTGAAAAGTTTCGACCGCGATTTCATGCATCTTTGACGGGTGATTATTATCTAACCCGCCAAACCTGAATGCCCTCACCGACATCGGCCTGCCGTTCCAGCCATTCGGGTGTTTCGTTCGCGGCCAAACCTGCCCATAAACCTTTGGGATCGGTTTTGGCATATCCCTTCATCTCGGCCTCATCGGCGCACACGGCAATGTGGGTGATGTCGCGCTTGGTAATTATGGCGCGTACCGTTTCGGGGGTATTGCGGAAAATTTCGATATGATCGTGCATCGCGGCTTCATTTCGGTGGTGGCTGCTGGCCAACACTTTATGCGGCGTGGTCAGCAATATCATTGGCCCCATATCAAACGGTGCGGCAATGTTCGCATTGGTAAGTGCACCCAGCGCAGCAACCGATGCGGCACTTTCGCAAGACTTATTCGCAGCCGCCGAATGCCCTGATACCGCGACTTTTTTGTCGGACTTCACCGCAGATACCAATGATCCTGCCAGCGAACCGGGTACAAACAGTATCAGCATCAGCGCAACAAGGCTGATCCGGTGCACGGCATTTTTGCTTTTTTGGTACGCCGCAAACAGTGTGACAATCAACGCAGCAATCAATGGAACGGCGTAAGCGGACGTGACCGATACCGTACGGAACACCAATAATGTCAGGACAATGGCGTAAAGCAGGAAAAATCCGGCGATGCGCAGGTTGGTTTTACTTTCTGCATCCGCCGATTTCCAAAGCCACAGGAAGGCCGCCAATCCGCAAACGGGCGCAGCCAGTAATCCGGCGGCGCTTTTGAAACCTTGCTGCCATACGGGCAGGCCTTCGCTGATATGCGCGTACCAATATTCGCGCACCAACGGGTCCAGCGTGGCGAACGCGCCGCTACTGCATTGCGGCGCTAGCGCAAGTAATGTGGCAATGGCTGCTGCTCCAGCTGTTGCGGCCAATGTGATCCGAATGCGCCAGTCCTTGGGTGCTTTCATAATCGACGGAAGCATTATCAGCGCGGCAACGCCAACGGCAAAGATATGCGGAGGTGAAATGGTATCACAATAAGTTGCAGCGAAAATGCCGCTGCGCTGTGTGCCGAAAAACAATAACGCCGATGCCGTGGCAAACGAAATGATCGTCCAAAGCAACCGGCGTCCTTGCGCCTTTTCAAAAATCCAGCGCCATCCCAGCAGTACAAAAAATGCCGCTGTCATCGGCGCGCCTTCCAGCGATATATGCAGCCATATCGAAAGCGCGATCCCCAGCACGATGCCGCCGCGTTGCCGGTTCGGCCAAAAAATCGTCGCCAGCGCTAAGCAGGCCATCAATATCTGCCAGCCATGATGGTCGATCCGCATCGGCCGGAACTGCATCAGGATTGCTGGCGATAAAAATGTTAATATGACTGATATGACGCCTGCATTGCGCCCTGCCAAACGAACCGCAATTTGTCCCAAAAGCAAAGCGGTAAAGCCAAGCCCGATCAGCGGAACGATCGTTCCAGCGGCCATTTCTGCACTGGCTTGGCCAATCAACGGTGACAGCGATAATATGATGAGTGCTAGCGGCAGCTCGGTAAACCGCGACCAATGCATCGGCGCGCCATCGGGCGCATTCATCCGGTATTGCGTGATATCAAACCAGCTTTGCCCGTTCAGGAAATCGCGCAGCTGTACCATGCGCAATTGGTCATCAGGGTCCCATCCGCTGCGCGAAGCGATATTGTCCCATCCCGTAGCAACCAGAAACGCCGATACGGCAATCCACAGCAGCAACCAGATGCGAATGGGCAGGCGGTCCGCTACCATATCCTATTTGGCGGCAATAACGACGCCGTCTTTGCCCGTGTCCTTGCGGCGCAGGTAAAGATAGGGAACATGTTCAGGGTCAAATTGCGTGCGGTGATGTAGATCGAAATAGGGCGGCATATGATCGCCCACCAGCAATATATCTGAATCGGGGAAATCATCGGCGGTAATCTGTTTTACCATGGCGGTATCAATGTCGTGCCAGATGTTGAACTGTCGGCAAATCTGTGGGAATTCCTTGACCAGTATCGGTGAAATCCGCGCGCAATTATCGACGTTCAAATTCAGGCCCGGCGGCACCGGAAGATGCGAGTTCAGCGTCAGCCAGTATAGAAACGTTGGCTTCTTTGCCGCTTTCAACCGGTCTGCAATCTGCACTGGAATATCGCGGTCGCACGCGCCGGCAAATACCCCGCCGCACCGCTGCGCACCGACTTTTTCAAGGTCTTTATCAAATAGCCGCGTTTTGAAACCGATGTTGGGATACCACTCGCCGCGTTTGAAAAACGTGCTGGTAAAGCTGTGCATGGCGACCGTGTCATATCCCTTTCGCCCCAATACGGCGGGCATGCAACCTGCATCGGGCGTATCCACCAGATCATAATAATCCCCCCAGCGGCCGCACAATTCGCGCACTTCGCCTGCGGTAGTGCTGTTATAATAGAGTGATTGGCCTTGGCTCAGGTCATAGCGCGCGGCAACCGCCGGGCTGTCTTTGTATGCGCGGAACAACAGCCGCTTCATTTCTTCATTGGTCGATGGAACGCCAAGTGACTCCACCACGATCAACACAAGATTGCGTTTGCCATCGGCGCGTGCGGCAAATCCGGTTTCGCTTGTCGCCGATGTGAATGCGGCGCCTTCAGGGGCTAGCCGTTTGTAATGGCCGCGCATGCCCTTGCCCATTTGGATATCCGCCGCAGCCAGTCCAATGAACATTGCTCCTGCCGCAATTATGTAAGCGGGGCGTGAAAAATCGGTGTCACGGCGCAACAGTTTATAGGCAATGCCAAGGATCAGCAGCATCGCGCCGCCAACCAGAATATATTCCACCGCGCTGCCCGGTTTCAGCTCCAGAAAAAACTGGATCGAATGCGCAAGCGAAGCGATGTTCAGATTGAATAATCCGCCGATGAAATTCAGCACCGAATAAATCATTACACCAACAAACGATAGATATCGCAGCCAGAACGGGAAACGCTTGGCAATCAATCCGGTGAATCCGATGATACCGATTTCCCACCAACGCGGCGGTGCGCCGATAAACCACAATGCCATAAATCCGATATTGGCCAGCAATACCCAAATCAACGCCCAGTTTAGAAAGCGTTTGGTTTCATCATCGACGGTAAAACCGCCACCAATGCGCATGGCAATCGCGTTCATTTGAATACTCCCCATTTGCGCGCGGCATATACCGCGACAAAACTGATAATAATGGCAATCGCCTTGGCCGCTACCGGATGCGCCCCCCAATTGCTTAACATGCTGACGGTAGCCACGGTGATGGCCAGCCCTAAAAATGCCGATCCGGCAAACAATATTCGCTGCCACTGTAACGCTGCGCCTTCGCGTGTTTTGCCAGTGAAGACGAAATTGCTGCTGACCAGCCAATGGACAACAATGCCTGCGCAATACCCCAATGCAGAGGCAAATGCGGCGCCAACACCGACCGCCAGCAATGTCGAAAACACCGCCACGTCAAACGCCAGCGCAACGATGCTCGCCGCCAGATACCGCGTCAGCGTGAAGCGGTTCCAGATGTCCAAAGCAGAAGAAATAGCGCGGCCCATGCTGCTTACGCCGCTTTGCTAATGTCTTCTTTGTCCGCTGTTATCCGCTGCGGCACATCGCGTTCAGATTGCAGCGCGGCGGCTTGCCCTTCGGTCAGCGCGCTTCCGTTTGCAAACGAAGACAATTCAACGCGTTGACCCTCTTTACCACTTTCGTGATATTCGGCGTCCTCGTTGACATTCCAGATGTTGAACACCCGTGATCCGGCCACGATATTCTCCACGGTTAGCATTGCTGTCATCATCGCATGATCCTGATTATTATAGCGGTGCATGCCGTTGCGGCCGACCATGTGCAGGTTCGGGTATTTGCCTTCCAACTCGTCACGCATAGCCTCGACATTGGCGGCATATTCATCATCATAGACCGGATATGCTTTTTCCTGACGCACAACCGCGCCGCCGACAACGTCATCTGGATTACACAGACCAAGGATCGTCATCTCTTTGGTGGCCAATGCGACCAGTTCATCATCGGTAGAAGACCATAGACCATCATTTTCAAAGCAGAAATATTCCAGGCCAACGCAGGCTATCGACGGATCGGGAACCATTTCGGGGGACCAGCTGCGGAAATTTTGGACACGACCAACCTGCACCTTGCTGTCGTGGATATATATCCAGTTGTCGGGGAACAAATCCTCGGATTTAATCATCAATGCAACGGTCAGGAAATCGCGGTATTTCAGGTTTGATGCCTGTAATGTTGTCGCAGGCAGCGGATGGATACGCGCCGAAAGTTCGCGCATCGGCGCGCTGCTGATGACATGCTTTGCGGTAATCACCGCTTCGCTGCCATCGGCTGTGGTGGCCGACAAACGCCAGTCGCCGTTGGCATCCTGTGCCAATTGCTTGAAGCTGTGCCCCATCAATACATGGTTGCCCTTTGCCAGCACGGCGTCGCGCGCCGCATCCCACATCATGCCCGGCCCAAGCCGTGGGTAACGGAAAGTTTCCAGCAGGGTTTTGGTTTCCATGCCATTATTGGGTTTCTTGTTCAGGCCAAGCGAGCGCTTCAAACCGTCCAATACCGCGCTGCCAAGACTTAATCCCTTGATCCGCTGTGCCGCCCAATCGGCAGACATTTCATCGCACGGCATGCCCCATACTTTTTCGGTATAGGTTTTGAAGAAGATCGAGAACAGTTTGTGACCGAATTGATTAACGGTCCAGTCTTGGAAACTGCGCACGTTGCGGTTCGGGAAAGCTTTCGCCTTGGCATAGCTGAGCATGCACAAGGTGGAACGGTAAACGCCCAGATTCCATAACGCCTCAAATGCGCGCAAGGGATAGCTGTAGAATTTGCCTTCATAATAAATGCGGCTCATGCGCGGGCGCTGGATAAAATCGTCGGGCAGGATTTCATCCCACAGGTCAACGACTTCCTTGGATTTGGAGAAAAACCTGTGCCCGCCAATATCGAACCGGTACCCGTCAACTTCCACGGTGCGGCTGATTCCGCCGACATAGCGTTCGTCTTTTTCAATGATCGTAACGCTGTAGCCCTTTTTCGACAGCAAATATGCTGCTGTTAATCCCGATGGTCCTGCTCCGATAATTGCCACATCCACGTTGTTCATCGCTTTTCCCTTTAGCGCGTTGCTTTGATAACAAAGCTCTGAACGAAATCTTCTAACAGATGGTTAACGTAGAGTTACGAAATGCACGCGGCGTCATTTCATTGCTGCGCCGCAATATAAACTTGCGTTTTGCGCAAACAAAGCCCATATGTACGCCAACGCATAGAGCGAGCGGGAAAAGTCCGCCGCAGTATCGGCAGCGTGAGTGCGCGGTTACTTTGATAACCCGGCCAGCCGATCGAACGGATTGCGTGTAAGCGAAGAGGCTTCCCAAATCACGCGGGGTTGTTTCCAAAGGGCGGCCATACCGGTTTCCCTTACAACCACTGCTGCCGCGCGCAGGCCATTGGGCCGTGCGCCGATGGCGTTTATATTGAAAGAATTTATGTCTTATTTTGAAGAACTGGGCCTAGCCCAACCTATCCTGAAAGCTTTGGCGGCGGCGGGATACGATACCCCCACACCCATCCAGCAACAATCGATTCCGGCATTGATGCAGGGCCGTGATTTGTGCGGTATTGCGCAAACAGGTACCGGCAAGACGGCGGCATTTGCGCTGCCATCCTTGCATCACTTTGCCACCAACATCAAACCGCGCCAGCAATATAGCTGCCGGATGCTGGTATTGTCCCCCACCCGCGAATTGGCCGCACAAATTGCCGAAAGTTTCAAAACCTACGGCAAGTTTCTGGGCCTGACGGTGCAATGCGTGTTTGGCGGCATGCCGATATTTACGCAGAAAAAGAAGCTGGCGGGCGGCGTCGACATATTGGTCGCCACGCCGGGCCGCTTGATCGATTTAATCGAACAACGCGCGGTGACATTGAAAGATGTCGAGATTTTTGTGCTGGATGAAGCGGATCAGATGATGGACCTTGGGTTCATCCACGCGCTGAAGAAAATTGACGGCTTGCTGCCCAAAAAGCGCCAGACACTGTTTTTCTCGGCGACCATGCCAAAGACGATTGCCGAACTGGGCAACCGTTTTCTGAACGATCCGGTCCGCGTTTCGGTTGCGCCGCAATCCACCACCGCCGAGCGGGTTGAACAATATGCGACTTTTGTTGAGCAACGCGAAAAGCAAACCTTGTTGACGTTGAAACTAAAAAGCGAACCAATTGACCGCGCGCTGGTATTCACGCGCACCAAACATGGTGCAGACCGCGTTGTTCGCGGATTGGCCGGGGCAGGCATACTGGCTGCCGCAATCCACGGCAACAAATCGCAAGGACAACGCACCGCCGCATTGCAAAGTTTCCGTGATGGCAAGATCAAGATTTTGGTCGCCACCGATATTGCCGCGCGCGGCATTGATGTGCCCGGCGTCAGCCATGTGTTCAATTTCGAACTGCCCAATGTGCCCGAACAATATGTTCACCGTATCGGGCGGACTGCACGCGCAGGCGCAGAAGGCATTGCGATGAGCTTTGTCGCGCCCGACGAACGCGCCTATATGCGGGACATTGAACGCGTCACGGGAATCAAACCGCAGGTTATGAAATTGCCCGAAGGTTTCCGTGAAGCCGTCGCCAGCCTGCCGCCACCCGCGCCGCCATCCAACAAAGAACAAAAACGCGGCGTCCCTGGACGCGGCCCATCCAATTATGCAGGCAAGAAACTGGGCGGCAATAATGGCGGCGTGGGCCGTAACGGCGAAACCCGCCAACGCACATTTGCACCGCAAGGCGGCTGGCAGCCCAATGCTGGCCCCAAGGATGGGACGAGCGGAGAGGGCCGCCGTCCGTCAGGAGAGCGCAGCGAAGTCCGCCGTGATGATCGCCGTCCATCGGGCGGACGTCCTGCCGGAGATCGCCCCGCAGGTGACCGTCCAACCGGAGATCGGCGTCCTACAGCCGACCGTGCCAACCAAGCACGCAGAGAAGGCGGCGATGCGCGCGGTCCCAAATCTGGTGCAGCCAATGCAGGCCAACGCAATTATGGTCCAAAAAAGACCGGCGCTGGTAATTTTAGGGGTGCGGTGAAACGGGCGAGCTGAATAGGTCTTAGAGCATGAGTGCGGTCATTTCTGCTTGCGGAAAGTACAGGTACAGACTTGACCGTACTATAAGTCATGTAACGAATAACCGTTGCGTTTGCTGGATCATGGTTAATCCCTCGACGGCGGATGAGAATACGGATGATGGACTATTCGTAAAGTTAAAGGCTTTACTGAACGGATGGATTATGGTCGTTTTGTCGTTGGTAATTTGTTTGCTTTTCGGGCAACAGATGTGCGTGAGATCAAACAACAGGATGACCCAATCCGACCTGATAACTTTAATTACTTAACCAAGATGATTGAAGAGTCAGATCGTGTAATTTTCGCGTGGGGCTCCGGCACCAAATTGCCGAAACGCTTACACTTTCGTTATTCGGAGGTCGCAAAACTGGTCAGCGGATCGCCTGAAAAGGGACCGTATGCTTTTGGCTTTTGTAAAGACGGGCAACCCCGGCATCCCTTGAGGACGCATTACACACAGCCACGCGAGAAATGCCTACTATATGATTCCTGAGCCTAGTTCTCATCATTGAATTATTACAGTACCTCTAAAACGTAATCACCATTAATAGTAACAGAAACCGTTCGTACTGAGCTTGTCGAAGTACAGCTTGCTTGCCACTTCCTTCGACGAGCTCAGGACGAACGGAGGTGTAGGTGTTTCCGTTTAATGTCATTGAGCTAGACGATAAACACCCTTCGAAAAGCTCAGGGCTGCGGTTTTTTATCTTTTGCCTTATCGGCAAAGGTGCGCTCTTGGCACCAGAATGCCTTAATGCCTAAAATGCCGCATTCCGGTGAACACCATCGCCAATCCTGCCGCATCCGCCGCGGCGATGACTTCGTCGTCGCGCATTGATCCGCCGGGTTGGATGACTGCGGTTGCCCCGGCTTCGGCGGCCGCCAGCAAGCCATCGGCAAAAGGAAAAAATGCATCGGAT
>JANOKA010000134.1:0-6701 GCA_031418995.1 Sphingomonadales bacterium
CAACGATATGCTTATCAAGGCGCTCGGCGTTGCGCTGCGCGAAGTGCCGGCGTGCAATGTCAGCTTTGCGGGCGATACTATGCTGCAATATAGCCGCAGCGACATCAGCGTTGCTGTGAGCATTCCGAACGGCCTGATTACCCCGATCATCATCGATGCGGGCAACAAAAGCATCTCTGCAATCTCCACCGAAATGGCGGCGCTGGCGGCCAAAGCGAAGGACGGCAAGTTGCAACCGCACGAATTTCAAGGCGGCACGGCTTCGCTGTCCAACATGGGCATGATGGGTATCAAGCAATTCGACGCCGTCATCAACCCGCCACAAGCGATGATCCTAGCAATTGGGGCAGGTGAAAAGCGGCCCTATGTCGTCGATGATGCGCTTGCGATTGCAACGGTGATGTCGGCCACGGGTAGCTTCGACCACCGCGCGATTGACGGCGCAGATGGCGCGATGTTAATGAAAACGTTCAAGGAACTGGTGGAGAAGCCTTTGGGGTTGGTGGCGTAATATGGCGTCTGGCCCAAATTGGGTTGAGTATCTGACGCTTGGTGTTGCGACCGTTGGTGCAATAGCGCCGCTCTTGATGTGGCGTCACAAAATTGCAGAAAAATTCGATCTCGCACCTACGTTTTTTTATGGACAAGATACTGATGGGTCGGAGTGTGCTTGGTCAGCAGTCGTGATCCATAATCGAAGCACCGACACAATCTTTTTATCGGAAATTCATGTGCACTGGGGTGCTATATTCAGAAAAAAGTTCAGGTATACGGCTTTGCCAAGCGAAGACCCCGAAGACGTAAATTTCCCATATAGCATCGATGCAGATGGGCATAGGACCTTCAGAGTTGAGTTCTTTCGCCCTATCGAAAATCTGAAGGTACTAAAATTTGCTCAGGCATTCAGTTTTTTTGGGAGGCCTTCTGTTTGGATAGGTGTTCAAACTATCCGAGGCACTAAACGCTTCGTAAATGCGGAACCTATGCTTAGGCATCACGAGATGCCGGATTGGATGAAAAAGCAGCATGACGTTATCTAACTACGACCTCATCGTCCTCGGTTCCGGCCCCGGTGGCTATGTTGCCGCCATTCGCGCCGCGCAACTGGGGCTGAAAACCGCGATTGTTGAGCGGGAAAATCTCGGCGGCATTTGCCTTAACTGGGGCTGCATTCCGACTAAGGCGTTGCTGCGCTCGGCGGAGATATTCCATTATATGCAGCACGCGGGCGATTATGGCCTGGCCGCGACGGGCATCAGCGCCGACATTGACGCGGTGGTGAAGCGCTCTCGCGGGGTCGCTAAACAGCTGAATCAGGGCATTGGCCATCTGATGAAGAAGAACAAGATCACCGTGTATATGGGCGACGGCAAAATCACCGCGCCGGGTAAGCTGACCGTCACCAAGGATGGCAAAACCGAAGAGCTGACCGCAAAGAACATCATCAACGCCACCGGCGCCCGCGCCCGCGATCTGCCCTTTGCGCCTGCTGATGGAAAGCGCATCTGGACCTATCGTCATGCGATGGTTCCACCCGAAATGCCAACCAAGCTGCTGGTTATCGGATCGGGCGCAATCGGTATCGAATTTGCCAGCTTCTATAACGACATGGGCGCAGAAGTGACTGTTGTTGAAATGCTCGACCGCGTTGTGCCAGTGGAGGATGCCGATGTGTCGGCGTTCCTCGAAAAATCGCTGACCAAACAAGGCATGAAAATTCTGACAGGTGCTGGGGTCGAGAGTTTGAAAGCCACGGCAACTGGGGTATCGGCGATAATTAGAACCAAAGACGATAAGAGCGCTGCCCATGAATTCACCCATTGCATCGTCGCCATCGGCATCGTTCCCAATACCGAAGAAATCGGGCTGGAGGCGCTCGGCATCAATACCACACGGGGCCATATTGACGCGAACCCCATGTGCCAGACCAATGTACCGGGCATCTATGCCATTGGTGACGTCACTGCGCCGCCTTGGCTCGCACATAAAGCCAGCCATGAAGGCGTGATTGCGGCAGAATCCATCGCCCAGTCGCTTGGTAATAAGGACATCCACCCGCACGCGATGAATCCGCTTAATATCCCCGGCTGTACATATTGCCATCCGCAGGTCGCATCGGTTGGTCTGACCGAAGCCAAGGCAAGGGAAGCTGGATACGAACTGAAAGTTGGCAACTTCCCCTTCATCGGCAACGGCAAAGCGATTGCGCTGGGTGAGGCGGAAGGGTTTATCAAAACCGTGTTTGACGCGAAAACCGGAGAATTGTTGGGCGCACATATGGTCGGCGCGGAGGTAACTGAACTTATTCAGGGATATACGGTGGGTAAAACCGCCGAATTGGTCGAGATCGATTTCATGAACACCATATTTCCGCATCCGACGTTAAGCGAGATGATGCATGAAAGTGTATTAAGTGCCTATGGTAAAACGCTGCATATGTAACTAAAATTACTAATTACAGCATTACGCCAAGATAGGCTATTTAAGAACAAAATAAGAACATATACTAAATGATCCCGAATCGTCCCAGTGTGGTTATCTTGTCATGTTCTCTCCATCGCCGCTCAAATGGCTTTACATCGATTTCAACAGCTATTTCGCGAGCGTGGAGCAGCAATTGCAACCGCATTTGCGCGGTAAACCAGTTGCAGTCGTGCCTGTTGCAACCGACAGCACCTGTGCGATTGCGGCGAGTTATGAAGCAAAGGCATTTGGCGTCAAAACGGGTACGCCAATTTGGGAAGCACGGCAGAAATGTCCTGATCTGATCTGCGTTCTGGCGCGGCATGAGGCCTATGTTGATTTTCACCACCGCGCGATTGACGAGATAAACCGCCATATTCCAGTCACCGACGTCTGTTCGATCGACGAGATGGCCTCACGATTGATGCGTAATGAATCAAGCGAATCCGCATCGCGGGCAATTGCGCTCTCGATTAAGGCGGGGATAGCAGCCAATTTGGGGCCTTGGGTAAAGTGTTCCATTGGCATTGCGGCCAATCGTTATCTGGCGAAAGTTGCGACCGATATCGAAAAGCCTGACGGACTGACTGTCCTTATGCCAGATGATGTAGAGCGGCGGTTGATGACGCTGAAACCTCGCGATCTTCCCGGCATCGGGGCGAATATGGAGCGGAGATTGCACGCAGCGGGCGTATTATCGATGGAAGATATTTGGGCGCTGGACCGGCGAGCAATGAAAGCTGTTTGGGGCGGCGTCGTGGGGGAGCGCTTATGGTATAATCTGCGCGGTTTTGATTTATCCGATTTGCCCACCAAACGCAGTAGCATAGGGCACAGCCATATGCTTGCCCCTGCGCTGCGCCCGCCAAAGCAGGCAATCAACGTTGCACGGCGGCTGGTACTAAAGGCGTGTAGCCGGATGCGAAGGATGGGATATTATGCAACACTGGTTGGCTTCTCCGCCCGGTTGGAAGACGGCCGCCGTATCTATGCCGAAAGCAAATGTCGCCCCGCGCAAGACAGCACGACGTTTCTGGATATGCTATCGCTGTTTTGGGACGTGCATATTCCTGTGGAGAAAGGGGTAATTGTTAAAAAGCTGTCGGTAGTGCTGAGCGGGTTAGTAGCAGACGGTGCGATACAGCCGGATCTGTTCGATTTTCCGGCAAACAATGTGCCGGTCCGGCGCCAGAATATCGAACGTCAGAACCGGTTGTCGCATGCGCTGGACCACATCAATCACAGGTTTGGCCGGGACAGCGCACTAATTGGCATGCTGCCGTCCCAAGGCCGTGATTTTTCCGGTACCAAGATCGCCTTTACCCGCATTCCGGACCGCGAGGAGTTTCTGGAGTGATTTCACTGTCCTCCGCCACCGGAATTTGGCATCGTGAATATATTAGAGATTTTAGGAGGAATAATTTGCACCTGACCCTCAACTTGCGCGGTAGTTTACGCTTTATCAGGCTTGGCTTGTTAGGACTTTCTGCGGCGATATCGCAACCAGTCTTGGCGCAAAGCACTGTCATTACAGCCGATAAAATGATCGATGTACTAACGGGAAAAATAATTGAATATCCCGCCATTTTTGTGGGTGAGGATGGACGCATTACCAGCATAGTCGATTCCCGTGTCGTGCGCTGGAGCGGCGGCGTGACGCATATCAATTTATCCGGCAAAACTTTGCTGCCGGGATTGATCGACATGCATGTCCATCTTGATTCTCCAGCAAATATCGGCGGTTATCGCGGACTGGAATTTACCGACAGCTTTTGGGCAATGACAGCAGTGGGCAATGCCCGCGATATGTTAAAGGCCGGCTTTACAACGGTAAGGAATGTGGGATCATCCAATCGCAATGATATCGGCCTGAAACAAGCCATTGAAAACGGCTATGCCGCTGGTCCGCGTATCGTGCCTGCGGGCCATGCACTCGGCGCGACAGGCGGACATTGCGATTCGACATTTTTGCCGCCCAGTCTTGAAAAAGGAAAGAAGGAAGAAGGCATCGGCGATAGCCCCGAAGAATTGCGATATCAGGTTAGGCGGCAACGCAAATTCGGGGCAGAGGTTATCAAGGTATGTGCAACGGGCGGGGTGTTCTCCCGCAATACAGAACCCGGCCAGCAACAATTAACTGAAACGGATTTACGCGCGATTGCCGACGAAGCACATCTTTGGGGATTGAAAGTGGCGGCACATGCGCACGGAGCAGGGGGCATAAAGGCCGCCATCAATGCCGGGATTGATACGATCGAACATGCATCGTTGGTCGATGACGAAGGCATAAAGCTGGCGGCGGCACGTAAACAACCTGTCTATTTCGGGATGGATATATTTAACACCGATTACACCCAATCAGAAGGAGCGAAAAACGGCGTATTGCCGGATAACCTGCGCAAAGACCGCGAGATTGCACAAATTCAAAGGGATAATTTCCGCAAATCGGTTCAAGCTGGCGTCAAAATGATCTTCAGTTCGGACGCAGGTATCATGCCGCACGGAACGGCTGCGGGTCAGTTCAAGTATATGGTCGAATATGGTATGACGCCGTTGCAAGCCATTCAGGCAGCGACGATAAATGGCGCAAAAGCATTGGGCCGTGAAAAGGATGTCGGCGCTATTGAAGTTGGCCGTTTTGCCGATATCATTGCGGTGGACAGCGATCCACTATCTGACGTGCGTGTACTTGAAACCGTTACAGCCGTCGTAAAAGGTGGTAAAGTTGTTGATTAGTGTTAATAAAACAATAGCTTGATTACATCGCAGCAGCAATTGATTTCTATTGCGTGTCTGTGGTATATTATATCAGATAAAGAAATTTTGAGGATCGAACATGTTAGCATCTGGAGCAGCAATCTTGTTAAGTTTGGCGGCTATGTCGGCGGACAGTCTGGACAGTTCACGCAAAGCATTTTCAAACTGTATGCGCGCTTTCCACAACACGTCGGTTGCGGAAAAAATCAGTCTTTCTGGTTTTCGGGAAAAAGTGAAAATGGCCTGTGAAGCAGAACGCGGGACATATAGCGCAGCTATTGTGCGTTCCGAACGCGGCTATGGATCAAGCGTAAAAGATGCAGAGGCCTATGCTTCTGAAGAGATCATGATGATTGTGGAGGGTACGATCACATCATTCAGCGATAATGTGGGTGAAGGCATTACACTGGTTATGGAAAACTAGGATATATTACCTAAAAACCAATATTAGGCCAATCCCCTTGCCAATGCAGCAATATGGGCAGCACTGATTCCGCAGCAACCACCAACCATGCTTGCTCCCGCTGCGGTCCAGATTTTGGCCCACTCGAGATAGGCTTCCGGCGATAAATCACCGCGAATTTCCTGAATATCTACGTTGGCATTTTTTGTATCGGCATTGGTTGCAAACCCGTTGGCATAAACGCCAATTAGAGTATCGGGCGCTCCACATGCTGCCAGTGCCGTTTTGGCCGCAACTATCGCGGCTTCCATAACCTCAGGGCAGCTGCAATTAAACAGGATCGCATCAGCCCCTGATTGATGGGCGAGTATCGAGGCTTCTGCGACACTTTCACCCGATCTAAGCAACGGCGCACCGTTGTCTTTCAATGTGAAGGACAGCCATAACGGCCGTGTTTCATCGCGCAATAATTCGGTGATAAGCTGTGCTTCGGCCAAACTGCTTTGCGTTTCCGCCAGCCAGATATCCGCAAATGGCGACAGACCGGCGATCAAAACCGACAATATATCGCGTGCGGCATTTTTTTCGAAAAGATCAGGTCGATAAGAGCCGAGGACTGGAGGTAACGAGCCCGCTACCTTGATACCATATTGCCGAGCTACGTTCTTGGCCAATTGGCCTGATCGCGCCGCTAACATAGCGCCCTCGCGCTTGAAACGCGCCTCGCCAATATGAAACGGGACGACGGCATAGCTGTTGGTAGATATTATTTGCGCACCCGCAGCAGCGAAATCGTCATGAACACGCGCCACGAGTTCTGGCGTTTCAATCAAGGCAAGCGCCGACCATTCGGGTTGCCGAAACGGCGCCCCTACACGTTGCAATTCCCGGCTTATGCCGCCGTCAAGGATAGTCGTAGGCATCTAAAATCCGGTCTAATAAACCACAACGCTTCGGATGCTTTCGCCTGCATGCATCAGGTCAAAGCCTTTGTTGATGTCATCCAGCGTAAGGACATGGGTAATCATCGGATCGATCTGGATGGTGCCGTCCATATACAGGTCGACGATTTTGGGTA
>JANOKA010000135.1:0-7174 GCA_031418995.1 Sphingomonadales bacterium
AAATCCAGTTCACCTTGCATTGCGCGCTCGGTAATCTCGGCAATTTGCGGTTTGATGCCGGCATAATCGGCGAGTTCGTCAATGCACTCTACGGTTATCATGGTGCTATCCATATCGGAAATTAGCATCATTTTTCTTCTATTATCAGTATCTTGAATGCAGATGTCAGCGGTTTCCAACAATGCCTTGAGCGCCCCGCGTGCTGCATCTATGGCACCTGTGAACCCGATATCCACGGCCTTGCCCGGTTCCAACCAGCTAATTTCAGCGGGGTCGCAGCCCACAGAGGACAATAGATCGCACGCATCCGAAATTAATCCGCTTTGCGCTGTTTCTGCTGCTATTATTGTAACGATGGGCATACCGAATCCTACTGAAAAGCTTCCGCTTGCGCTTATTGCGGGTCCAACCGCCAGCGGCAAGACCGCAATCTCGCTGGCGCTGGCGCAAAGGCTGGACATAACCGTTATCAATGCGGACAGCGCGCAGGTTTATAGCGATATTCCGGTGTTGAGCGCGCAGCCATCTGACGCTGAAAAGGCCAGCGCTCCGCATAAATTGTTTGGCTACTTGGACGGGACAGAGGCCTGTTCTGCCGCCGACTGGGCTAACGCAGCGCGGGGCGAGATTGAGGCGGCACATAGAGCTGGACGCTTGCCCGTGCTCGTTGGCGGGACGGGGCTATACCAGCAGGCATTGATTGACGGGATAGCGCCTGTGCCTGTTATTGATCCAGCGATCCGCGCAGAAGTGCGGTCAATGCCAACGGCGGCGGCTTGGGACGCCTTATTGTTAGCCGATAGGGTGATTACGGGCCGGTTACACCCCAATGACGATAGCCGGGTCAAGCGCGCGTTGGAGGTATGGCGCAGCAGCGGACGCAGTCTGCTCGACTGGCAGAAGGATCGAGCTGGCGGGATTGGAGAGCGGGTGCAACTGAAGCCACTACTCTTGTTGCCGCCGCGTGATTGGTTGCATGATCGGTGCAATACGCGGTTCTGCGCAATGATAGAAAATGGCGCTGTGAAGGAAGTGACAGAATTGCTGCGGCGCGATTTACCCTCCGATGCGCCGTTGATGCGGGCGATTGGTGTGCCTGAGATTGCAGCCATGCTGGCGGGCGATCTCACCATTGACGAGGCGATATTGCGGGGCCAAGCGGCAACGCGGCAATATGCGAAACGACAATATACCTGGTTTCGGGGCCAGACTCCCGGCCATTGGGCGAAATGGGAGCAAGAGATTAATAACGATAATATGAAAGATATTGTAACATTATTTCAATAATAGGGATTGACACAGCATTTTATAATCTCTAGCGAACCCACTCTTGCAATACTGTTGCGGCGCAGCAATAGGGCTGGAACATCGGAAATGGGTCGTTGTTTGGTCTTGCAACATTGATTTAGGAATGGAATTACCCGTGGCGGAAAAATCCGGCGCTGACATATTGATCGATACCCTGATTGAACAGGGCGTGGACACCATATTCGGGTATCCCGGCGGCGCGGTGCTGCCGATCTATGATGCCTTGTTCCAGAACAAAAAGATCAAACATATCCTGGTCCGGCACGAGGCTGGCGCGGCGCATGCCGCCGAAGGTTATGCGCGGGCCACTGGCAAACCGGGTGTTGTTCTGGTTACATCCGGCCCAGGCGCGACCAACGCTGTCACCGGGATAGCGGACGCATTTTTGGACTCCATACCGCTAGTCGTCATCACAGGACAGGTCGCGACCAACCTGATCGGAACCGATGCCTTTCAAGAGGCAGATACCGTCGGTATCACGCGGCATTGTTCCAAGCATAATTATCTGGTCAAGGACCCATCGGAACTCGCCAATGTGGTGCGGGAGGCGTTCCTTATCGCCACCAAAGGCCGTCCTGGCCCCGTAGTGGTCGATATCCCCAAAAACGTCCAAGTGGCGACTGCCGATGGCGCACGGCCCAAAAGCAACGCATCACCGCGTTTTACGCCGCCGTATGAAGCTGACTTTGCCGATATAAACCGTGCAGTTGAGCTGATTGCCAATGCTAAAGCGCCGATATTCTATACCGGCGGCGGCATCATCAACAGTGGTCCCGCCGCTAGCGAAGCGTTGCGGGAATTTGCGGCACTGACGGGCGCTCCGGTCACATCGACGCTGATGGGGCTAGGCGCTTTTCCGGCATCGGAAACGCAGTGGCTCGGTATGCTGGGCATGCACGGTACTTATGAAGCCAATCTGGCAATGAACCAGTGCGATGTCATGGTGTGTTTGGGCGCGCGGTTTGATGACCGCATTACGGGCCGTTTGGACGCTTTCTCGCCTGATAGTATCAAGATCCACGTTGATATTGACCGCAGCTCGATCAACAAGACAGTCCGCGTCGATTTACCCATAATTGCCGATGTAGGATCCGCGATCCGGCAGATGATTAACGTATGGAAAGGCCGCAAATACAGCGCCGCGAATCTGGATGAATGGTGGTCGCGGATAAAGGGATGGCGCGCAGTAGAATGCCTAAACTACCCGCCGTCAGATGCCGAGATCATGCCGCAATACGCGATCGAGCGCCTGTATGAGGCGACCAAAGACCGCAGTCCGATAATCACTACAGAGGTTGGTCAGCACCAGATGTGGGCGGCGCAATATTTCCATTTTGACGCCCCCAATAAATGGCTGACCAGCGGCGGACTGGGCACAATGGGATATGGTATGCCCGCCGCAATTGGCGCACAGCTGGGCAATCCTGATGCACTGGTGATCGATATTGCCGGCGAGGCATCAATCCAGATGAATATTCAGGAAATGGGCACAGCCACCCAATACCGCCTGCCGATCAAGATATTCATCCTAAACAACGAATGGATGGGCATGGTTCGGCAATGGCAAGAGCTAACCTATGAAAGCCGCTATTCCGAGAGCTATTCCGACAGCTTGCCCGACTTTGTAGCGCTGGCGCAGGCCTATGGCTGGAAGGGTATCCGCGTTAGCGATCCTACTGAACTGGATGATGCCATTGCCGAAATGCTGGCCTATGATGGCCCCGTAATGTTCGATTGCCGCGTGACGAAAAACGCCAATTGCTTTCCGATGATCCCATCCGGTGCAGCGCATACCGAGATGATCCTGAACACCGATGAAGTCAGCGGCACGATGGATGATGAAGCAAAGGCCTTAGTATAATGCATATCAAGCAAGAGACGGCCGAGCGGCACGTACTAACCCTGACCGTTGATAACGAGGCGGGGACGTTGGCGCGCATCGCGGGCATGTTTACCTCGCGCGGGTATAACATCGACAGTCTGACTGTGGCGGACATAAGCGAGGATCACGCGACCAGCCGGATCACCATCGTCACCAAAGGCCCGCCGCCGGTGATTGACCAGATTATTGCGCAGTGTGAGCGGCTTGTCCCGGTGCATAAGGTAACCGACCTGACCGAGGCTGGTCCGCATGTCGAGCGCGAGCTGGCGTTGGTCAAGGTATCGGGCGCTGGCGATTTGCGGATTGAGGCAATGCGGCTGGCCGATATCTATCGCGCCCGTGTGATCGATGCCACCACCAACAGCTTCATATTCGAAATCACTGGCGGTCCGGAGAAGATCGACACGTTCGTCGCACTGATGCGCGAGGTCGGGCTGGTCGAGGTTGGCCGCACCGGCGTTGTCGGACTAATGCGCGGCCCGGAAGCCAGCTAGTTCATAAATCATATTATTTTGACCAATAGAAAGCCAATATCATGAAAGTATATTACGACGCCGATTGCGATTTGGGTCTTATCAAGGACAAGAAAGTCGCCATCGTCGGCTATGGCAGCCAAGGACATGCCCATGCCCAGAACCTGCGCGATAGCGGCGTTGCCGACGTGGCGATTGCCCTGCGTACTGGATCGGCCACAGCCAAGAAGGCCGAAGCCGCAGGCTTTAAGGTGCTCAGCAACGCTGACGCTGCGGCATGGGCGGATATCGTCATGATCCTTGCACCCGATGAACATCAAGCCGCGATCTATGCCGATGACTATCATGCCAATATGAAGCCGGGCGCGGCGCTTGCCTTTGCCCACGGCCTGAATATCCATTTTGGCCTGATTGAACCGCGCGAAGACCTGGACGTTATTATGATCGCGCCCAAAGGCCCCGGTCATACCGTGCGCAGCGAGTATCAAAAGGGCGGCGGCGTACCTTGCCTGATCGCGGTGCATCAAGACCGCAGCGGTAATGCCCATGACGTTGGTTTGGCCTATGCTTCGGCAGTTGGCGGCGGGCGCAGCGGGATCATCGAAACCAATTTTCGCGAGGAATGTGAGACCGATTTGTTCGGCGAACAAGCCGTGCTTTGCGGCGGCATCACCCACTTGATCCAAGCCGGGTTCGAGACATTGACCGAGGCGGGTTACGCCCCCGAAATGGCCTATTTCGAATGCCTGCATGAAACCAAGCTGATCGTCGATCTGCTGTATGAAGGCGGCATTGCCAACATGCGGTATTCGATTTCCAACACCGCCGAATATGGCGATATTGTTACCGGACCGCGCATCATAACCGCAGAGACAAAGGCCGAGATGAAGCGGGTTTTGGCCGATATCCAATCGGGCCGCTTTGTAAAGAACTTCGTCCTTGATAACCGCGCTGGACAGCCCGAATTAAAGGCATCGCGCAAGGCCGCAGCAGCGCATCCGATTGAGGAAACCGGCGCAAAATTGCGCGCCATGATGCCATGGATTGCCAAGAACAAACTGGTCGATCAAGCCAAAAACTAATCTATAATACCCATAAGACGGCCCCTTCTTAAACCGAGGGGGCCGCCTTTATATCACAAGTTGTTGCCGCGCAAAGCCCAGCAAATACGACGATGTGTTCACATCACATTTGTTTGCCGCGATACCGATCTGGTCCGCGATAGCGCCAAAATCCACAACGCGACAAGGCGTTCAGCCGATAAATTTCTTGTCCAAACGCGCCTTTGCGCTGCGATATTCCGCCTCCAGACGGTCAACCATTTCGGCCACGCTGGTCACGGCCTTGACCGCGCCAATGCCTTGGCCGCTGCCCCAGATATCCTTCCATGCTTTGGCTTCGGTATTGCCGCCGCTGCCGAAATCCATGGTACTGATATCGCCTTCGGGTAAGTTGTTCGGGTCCATTCCCGCACGCTCAATCGATTGGCGCAGATAATTGCCATGAACGCCGGTAAACAGGCTGGAATATACGATATCGGCGGCATTGGCCTCGACGATATTCTCTTTATATCCATCCACCGCGCGCGCCTCTGTTGTCGCAATAAACGCGCTGCCAATATAGGCCAGATCCGCGCCCATCGCCTGCGCGCCCAAAATGGCCTGACCGCTGGCGATGGAACCGGACAGCGCCACGGGCCCATCAAACCATTCGCGGATTTCTTGTACCAATGCAAATGGCGACACGACGCCCGCATGCCCGCCTGCACCTGCCGCCACAGGGATCAGGCCGTCGGCGCCCTTTTCAATCGCCTTGCGGGCGAACCGGTCGTTAATCACATCATGCAAAGCAATGCCGCCCCAGCCATGCACGGCCTGGTTCAAATCCTCCCGCGCGCCCAATGATGTGATTGTAATCGGCACCTGCCATTTGGCGCAGGTAGCAATGTCCGCCTCCAGACGATTGTTCGATTTATGGACGATTTGATTGACCGCATAGGGCGCGGCGGGACGATCCGGATTGTCGCGGTTATGCGCCGATAATTCTTCCGTAATCTGGTGCAGCCATTCATCCAATTGCGCCTGCGGCCGGGCATTCAATGCCGGAAATGATCCCACAACCCCTGCCTTACATTGCGCAATCACCAATTCCGGCCCGGAAATAATGAACAACGGCGAACCGATGACGGGCAGGCGTAATTTGTCAAATAAGGGTGAGGGCAATGCCATGATCGAATCCTTTTTTAATTGCTTGGTTAAGTCGGGGTTAGACGGGCGAGGGGAGGCCTGTCAAACGGGGTTTTCGGGTTTTGGTGCGGCGGGATTTAATCAGGTCGCTTTGGATCCTTTGGTTCACGCAGAGTGGCGCAGACGCTACTTTTCGTTTAGGCAAGTTTGGTAAAGACAACCCTTTAGGCCACAACACTCCGTCACCCTGAACTCGTTTCAGGGTCCATCTCTCAGGATAGAACTGATCTTGGCTGCACGATGGACCCTGAAACAAGTTCAGGGTGACGGTAGAGGTGTATTTATATCTATTTTTCTCTGCGCCTCTACGTGAACCAAAATTCGCATAAATATGTTCGATTATGCACGCCCATCATCCTCCGCACGCACAGCTATCCCAAAAAATGCCTCCCGCGCCTTGTATGCGCTGTCCAGTAACGGGGCGTGCGTGGTTAACAGATTGGCTTCGTGCGCCTTGATCTCTGCAAATGTCAGCAGGCGGGCGTAGCCGGGCTCGCCAAACTTACCCGTTTCCTGCAATGCAGGGCGCGTAACTATGGCATAGGCGTCAAATTCGGGTGGCGGCGGGAAATTCGTGCACCAGCGCGCGGTCATCGCATTGTACCAGACAGTCATTTTGGCAGTTGCCGTTTCGGGATTGATTTCCGCGTCCTTTTCCGCCGCTGCAATAACCGCGTCAGCCGCAGATTTCTGCGCAAGTTCACACCTCACAGCGTGCACATATTGCGCCTGCTTCTGCTGCGTGTTTTCCGCATATTGCGCGGCAAAAAATGCTTCGGTCTCGGTCTGTCCGCCGCCATTTTCGATCAGCTCCAGAAACGCCTCGTAATCCTGCACCGCCATCTGCACTTTTGCCGCATAGGCGAAATCGTGTGCGTGTTTTTCGGCAATAATGTCCAGACGGCCCAAGACGCGGCTGGACAGGCCGTTGTCAAACTTGCCGCGTGTCGTGGTGCCATCGGCATCCCTGAAGCTAGTTTCTTCAAACCCGTTGACGGCGCGGTCGAGCAGCATATCACCCAGGACATCGCGTGCGACCAGTATCGATGCGTCCCACGCGATCTTGAATGCATAACCCGCCCGCCGGAATTTCAGGCCATATGCGGCGCGCGGCGATTTGTTCACTTCCTTGGACGCGCGCGTCACGCTGCCCGTGGTTGCCAGCGCTTCCAGAAATGCACGCTGGCACACGGGCGTCCAATGATAATCGGTCTGCATCGCGATGCGCGCTGGATCGTACACGTCATCTTCGGGATCGGGAATAA
>JANOKA010000136.1:0-5320 GCA_031418995.1 Sphingomonadales bacterium
CGGCCAATGCACGCCATGCCGCGAAGGTACAGGCTGGATGTGGCGCGTAATGGAACGCATGCGGACGGGTGACGCCGATGTTTCCGAAATCGATACTCTGTACGAAGTGACCAAACAAGTCGAAGGCCACACCATCTGCGCACTAGGCGACGCGGCGGCGTGGCCGATCCAAGGGCTAATCAAGCATTTCCGGCCAGAGATGGAGCGGCGGATTAACGAGAAGCATGGCAACGGAATGCTGGAGGCTGCGGAATGAAACTGATTGCTTTGTTTTGTGTTCTTTTTAGTCTTATTGCGACATCTGTTGGTGCGCAAACTCCAATAGACACTTCTACAGGTTCCCGAGTTGAACGGCCAATCGATGCTTTCACAATGCGACAAAAGGAGCAAGTGCGTATTAGAACGAAGATGCTCAAATGTATCTATGAATGGTCCCCATCACGCCTCGATGCATTTCTGGATGCTAGCGATCCGGTTACAGTAGATTATGTTGCCATTAATTTGCCCACCAAAAATTGGATTGCAGCATTGCATGTGAAAACATGTTTCGAACGTGCATCTGAATATGAAAGCGACGATGATTTATATTTAAGTATGAGTGATAGACAGTTTCGTGGCTGGTTGCTGCCATATGCGTATATTGCACATCATCAAACTCCGCCAACTTGGATAAATAAATGGCCCGGTGATCCGAAACGGCGTTATATTTCAACAGATGCAATGCTGGAAATAGCAAAAATTTCAGGCTCTTTTTCGGATTGTGTTGTAAAAGCTGCACCAGTTTTGGCTGACCTATTCATTCGAACCGAGCCAAGCACACCCGAAGAGAAAGCGGCAATTAGGGCGTTGATGCCATATCTTGGCCCTTGTATATTAGAAGGCCAGACAATTGAGTTAAAGCCAAACAATTTACGTGAATTCCTTGCTGATGGTTTGTGGACAGCGTCACGGGCATTTAATGCTGGTCAATTCGCTGAGGCTGTAAACTGATGCCTAAAGTCACCGTAGACGGCCTTGAAATAGAAGTCCCCGCAGGCGCCACTGTCCTTCAGGCGTGCGAGCTTGCAGGAAAGGAAATCCCGCGTTTTTGCTATCATGAGCGGCTGTCCATCGCGGGCAATTGCCGCATGTGTTTGGTTGAGGTCGCCCCCGGGCCGCCCAAGCCGCAAGCCAGCTGTGCGCTACCCGCGACCGAGGGCCAGATAATCCGTACCGACAGTATTATGGTCAAAAAGGCACGCGAGGGCGTGATGGAATTTTTGCTCATCAACCACCCTCTCGATTGTCCAATTTGCGATCAGGGCGGCGAGTGTGATTTGCAGGATCAGTCCGTTGCTTACGGGCGCGGCGCTTCGCGCTACCCCGAAAATAAGCGCGCTGTAACCGAGAAATATATGGGGCCGATTGTGAAGACAGTCATGACCCGCTGCATCCAATGCACCCGCTGCATTCGCTTTGCCGAGGAAGTGGCTGGCATCGAAGAAATCGGCGCGGTTGGTCGCGGCGAGAATATGCAGATCACTAGCTATCTTGAACGCGCGGTGACATCCGAATTGTCGGGTAATGTCGTTGACCTTTGCCCCGTCGGCGCGCTGACATCGAAGCCTTATGCATTCGAGGCGCGGCCATGGGAGCTCAAGAAAACACCTAGCATCGATGTGATGGACGCGGTTGGCACCAACATCCGCCTCGACAGCCGGGGGCGCGCCGTATTGCGCGCATTGCCGCGTATTAACGACGATGTGAACGAAGAATGGGCGTCAGACAAAACCCGGCATGCTGTGGATGGCCTGACCCATGGCCGCCTCGATAAACCCTATATACGCAGGGACGGGAAACTGGTTCCGGCAAGCTGGGATGAAGCTTTCGCGGCGATCAAGGTAGTGAATGCGGGCGCATCTATGGCAGTAATTGCAGGCGATCAAGTGGATTGCGAGACGATGTTCGCGGCGCGCCAACTTGCTGGCTCCAATATGCTTGAAGGTCGTCAAACTGGTTTAGCTTACGACACGACGTCTTTGAGCGCAGTTAATTTTAACACCACTATCGCGGGCATCGAAAATGCTGATGTTATTCTGCTAGTGGGCAGTGATACGCGGCGTGAAGCGCCTCTGGTCAACACCCGCATTCAAAAGGCTGTCCGCAAGCGCGGCGCAAAGGTTTTTGCAATTGGGCCAGTCACCGATTTGAGTTATAAAGTCGAATGGTTGGGCGATGATTTGTCGGCGCTGACCAAAGCACCGAAAGTGTTGGCCGATGCGCTGAAAAATGCAGAGCGTCCGGCGATCATCGTTGGCGGCGGCGCGCTGCGTTACGAAGGCGTTCATGGGGCCGCGCTGGCGTTCGCTAAAAAATATGGACTGGTCAAAGATGGCTGGAACGGTTTCAACGTCCTGCATTTTGCGGCAGCGCGCATGGGCGGGTTGATGCTCGGCTATGCGCATGATGGCGGTATCAAGGCGCTCGCGGCGAAAAAGCCAAAGCTGGCGTTTTTCTTGGGTGCGGATGAGGTGGATTATAGCCTCTTCAAAAACAGCTTCAAAGTCTATGTCGGCCACCACGGTGACAATGGCGCGGCGCATGCCGACGTCATCTTGCCGGGTGCAGCTTATAGCGAGAAATCGGGAACCTATGTAAACCTGGAAGGCCGCGTTCAGCGCGGCGAACGTGCGGTATTCCCTCCGGGTGATGCGCGTGAGGATTGGTCGATTTTCCGCGCGTTATCAACGGTATTGGGCAATGCGTTGCCGTTTGACAGCCTTGATGCGTTGCGCGCTGAAATGGCTAAGGCGGTTCCGGCGTTGGGGGTTGAAGGACTTGCCAATTATGGTTGGGCTGAACCGAAATTGCCATCGATTGTTAGCGGCAAGATCGCCGATTATCCTATCAAGGATTTTTACCTGACGGGCGCCATTTGCCGGGCTTCACCGACGATGCAACGCTGTTCGAGTGAGTTGGTGCACGGCGAGCAGTTTCTGGAGGCAGCGGAATGAGCGGTGCTACCTCTAATCCCACAACTTCCGACACGCTGAACTCGTTTCAGGGTCCATTTATTCGTTCCAGTTCAGGTCATGCTGCACGATGGATGCTGAAACAAGTTCAGTATGACGAAGTTGGAGGAATAAGATGACCAAGTTCTTCCAAACTCTTGGTATGTCTTATGAAGGCGCATGGTTCACCGCAACTATCGCGGGTATACTCCTAATTGCACTCCCGCTGATGCTATCTGTAGCCATGATAATCTACGCTGACCGGAAAATCTGGGCGGCGATGGCGCTGCGACGTGGCCCCAATGTGGTCGGCCCTTTCGGTTTGCTGCAATCCTTCGCCGATGGCCTGAAGGTTTTCTTGCAAGAAACCATCATCCCGAGTGCCTCGAACAGGGGTTTATTCCTGATCGCGCCGATCATAACCTTCACTGTAGCACTTTTGGCATGGGCGGTGATTCCGTTTAATTCGGGCGCTGTGTTGGCTGACATCAATGTCGGATTGCTGTATATTTTGGCGATCAGCAGCCTTGGCGTTTACGGCGTGGTGATTTCTGGCTGGGCGTCGAATTCCAAATATCCGTTTTTCTCTGCAATGCGCGCCGCTGCGCAGATGATTTCTTACGAAGTTTCGATCGGCTTTGTGCTGATTTCCGTCGTTTTGTGGGCGGGTACATTCAACATGGGCGGCATAGTCGAGGCGCAGAAAGGCCATATCTTTGGCATCATCAACGCGTTCGGTTTTAATCCTTTGCTGTTTCCGATAGCTGTGGTGTTCTTCATCTCCTCACTCGCCGAAACCGCGCGCGCACCGTTCGATTTGACGGAAGCGGAAAGCGAATTGGTCGCTGGGTATCAGACCGAATATTCTTCCATGTCCTTCGCGCTATTCTGGCTCGGCGAATATGCTAATGTATTGTTGATGTGCACGCTGAATGCGGTGCTGTTCTGGGGCGGGTATTTGCCGCCGTTGAATGTTGATCTTATCCCGTGGTTTGATATTCCGGGCATCATCTGGCTGTTCGCCAAAATCCTGTTCTTTTTCTTCTTGTTTAGCTGGGTAAAGGCCACCGTGCCGCGCTACCGCTATGACCAGCTGATGCGTCTGGGATGGAAAGTATTCCTACCGATTTCGCTGTTCTGGGTGTGTTTGGTGAGTGGGTATTTGATGTGGAAGGGGCATTGGGGCGAACATGAAAATTCGACCAGCGTTACCGATGTAAAACAAAACTATGACTGCCAAGCACGTAACGGCTCAGGTAAACTTATTAACGTCACCATCGTTGGTAAAGCCCCTGATATCGGCAACAACACTTATGTTTGGACTGTTGTTGCGCCAGAAGCGTTGGCAAACAACAGAATCGACTTTAGCGCACGGATCAGTCACGGCGGCAGTGGCAAAATGGCATGGATAGGTAAGTCGGGAGAAAGTTTGGAAGCTGTTTTGGGGTGGCCGGATAAAGACCGCTTGGACGGAGCCGTAATCACCAGTTTTGAGCTTTTGAACAGAAGCAGCAGCGAGCGTTTTTTAGGAAACTGTCGATCATCTAACGCACAGGTGCTATCCAAATGACCACTATCGCCCATCTCATCAAATCCTTCACCTTGTGGGAATTCGTCAAGGCGCACTGGTTGACCTTGCAGTATTTCTTTAAGCCAAAGGCGACGATCAACTATCCGTTTGAAAAGAACCCGCTGTCGCCGCGTTTTCGCGGTGAACACGCGTTGCGGCGCTATCCCAATGGCGAGGAGCGCTGCATTGCGTGTAAGCTGTGCGAGGCCGTGTGTCCGGCGCAGGCGATCACCATCGAGGCAGAACCGCGCGAGGACGGCAGCCGCCGCACCACGCGGTACGACATCGACATGACCAAGTGCATCTACTGTGGTTTTTGCCAAGAGGCGTGTCCTGTCGATGCCATCGTCGAGGGGCCGAATTTCGAATATGCCACCGAAACGCGTGAAGAGCTGCTCTATGATAAGAACAAGCTGCTTGATAACGGCGATAAATGGGAACGCGCGATTGCGGCAAACCTTGCCGCCGATGCGCCGTATCGTTAAGGGGCGCTGGGATGACTCAAATGGGCCTCATATGTAACACCGCCGTCACCCTGAACTTGTTTCAGGGTCCATCTATCCGTTCAAGCTCTGGGCGTGCTGCACGATGGATGCTGAAACAAGTTCAGCATGACAATATGTTGTTAGCCGAGTGCGTGATATGATCCAAGTCTTTGCCTTTTACCTATTCGCCAGCCTCGTTATCGGTTCCGCCGCGATGGTTATATTCGCACGTAATCCCGTTCACAGCGTATTATGGTTGATCGTGGCGTTCTTTA
>JANOKA010000137.1:0-9992 GCA_031418995.1 Sphingomonadales bacterium
TGCTGTTCCCAGCGCCAGGTCATGTGACCCCAGCAATAGCATCCGCCGCCCCGCAAACGCATCATAGCGCGTCAGCAACATCTGCAACGCAGCCGCGCCCATCACCCCCGGCTGGTTCCAACCCGGAAAAGCCATCGCCAAATCGCGCGCACCGGTTGCCAGAACGATTTTATCAAAGCCGACCAGCCAAGAGCGTTCGGCATCGGCCAAACCAACCACCTGCTCGGGCAGGCTGGCGACGCCGGGGCCATTGCGGTAAACGCCCCATGCGGTTGTGCCGAGCAGCAACTCGACCCCTGCATCCATCGCGCTTTCCAGCGCGGGCATCGACATGAATATGGCTTCGAGCATACGCTCTGCATTCTGCGTCGCGGCGGTCATGCGTCCGCCGTAATACAGCGGTGTATCGTTGCCCATCAAGCCGCCAGACACCGGATTTTCATCGACCAGCAGGACGTTCGATCCCGCATTTGCCGCGTCAAGGGCAGCCGCGATTCCGCTTGGTCCAGCGCCAACCACTACGGTGTCATAATGCGCCTCGGGCGCGCTGCGTGTTCCGTTTACGGCGCACAAATCGGTTCCGGTAAATTTGAGGTCCATCACACTGCCTCCAACGCTTGGCGAAAATCAGCGATTAGATCATCGACATGTTCCAGCCCGACCGACAGCCGCATCGTGCCATCGGTAATGCCGCCCGCCGCGCGTTGATCGGGCGCAACGGCATAATGCGTGGTACTTGCGGAATGGCAGATCAACGTTTCCGAACCGCCCAGACTGACTGCCAGTTTGAGCAGCCTCAGTTGGTCGAGCATCCGAAAAGCTTCGGCTTCGCCCCCGTGCAAATGGAACGAGAACGTCGATCCCGCCGCTTTGCATTGCCGATCATAAACAGCACGAGCGCGTGTTCCTGCTTCGAGGAAACCCAAATAGGTCACACCCGCCACCTTTGGGTGATCGCGCAGAAATTCGGCAACGCCATGTGCGTTCTCCATCGCGCGTTCGGTCCGCACGGCCACGGACTCCAGCGAGCGCAGCACCAGCCAACACGTATAAGGATCAAGATGATTGCCCCACGTCGTGCGCTGCATCCGTAAATGCTCGATCAATTCCTTGCGGCCGGTAATCCCGCCCGCCAGCAAATCGCTATGCCCGCCGCAATATTTGGTTAGCGAGGTCATGCACAGATCGACTCCATGCTCGATGGGCCGCTGCGCAAAGGGACCGAGCAAGGTATTGTCGACCACGACCAGCGGGCGATGGCCCTGCTGCGCGCCTATTTCGTCGGCGATCCGCACCATCAGATCGAGGTCAACCATCGCTGCCGTCGGATTCGCAGGTGTCTCCGCGATAATGAGTTTGAGCGGCCCCATCGCCATAGCCGCATTGGCAGCAGCGCGGACATCCGCCTCATCAGTACCATCTAGATAGGCCGCAGCATGCGAGCCAAATTGCGGCATGATATTGTTATACAGCATATCGACGCCGCCATAAATCGGACGGCCATGTAACACGCTGTCACCGGGGCGAACATGCGCCAGTGCGATGCTCGAATGCGCGGCCATCCCGCTGCTATAGGCGACCGCCGCCTCCGCTCCATCAATCGCCGCCAGCCGCTTTTCGAGGAAGTCCAACCCCGGATGACCGAGCCGCGAATAAATATGGTTGGTCTCTCCAACGAGGGGCCCTGTGCGGTCGAAATACGCCTCATGCACATTCTTGGCATGCTGCGCAGACGGATAGACGAAAGTTGACGTCATAAAGATCGGCGGCTTGACCGACCCCATCCCCATTTCGGGATCATAGCCATAGGCCACCGCCAGCGTTTCGGGGCGCAACCCCTTGGGATCAACCATTGCCATGCGCCCCAATATAGGCGCGAGCCTTGTCGCAATAATAGTCGGTAAATCGCAACGCGAGCATTTCCGCTTCTTGCGAGTATGGGCCAGGTGTGTAGCCGAGGCTGTTGACGCCAACCTGATTATTTTCGGCGAGCGCCTTATCTTCCAAATTGGTCGTTGTCCAAAGCGATATCAGCTTTTCGACGTCATAATCGACGCCCTCTACCGCATCCTTATGCACATACCATTTTCCGGTAACATGGGTTTCATTGGGACCAACGGGCATGGCGCTGAACATGAAAGCATGGTCCGCAGTGCAATGGACAAAGCAATGCGGATCGGCCGCCCAGCGCATTGAGCCGATATCGCCGCCATTGGCATCACACATTAGCTTTTGCGACAGATGTTTGCCGTCGCTGGAGATTGAAACGCAGCCTTCGTTCAAGGCAAAGCGGGCGACCTGCCAATAATGCCCCTCGACCGGCGCTTGCGGCAGGCCATGTGCATCCATCGCTGCTTCGAAAGCCATAACGCGCGCATCATGCCCGCTGTCAAAATGCTTCGACATGCCGACCGGAAATGTCTTGGCAAGTTCGGGATGCCCGGTGCCGCAATGGTAACATTCGCGGGCATTTTCCATCACCAGTTTCCAGTTGGCGTGTTCGACAAGGACGCTTCCATAGGCCAGTTTAGCGTCTTTGAGATGATGCGGCGCGGCATAGGCCGACAGCTTTTCCCGAAAATCATCTATCGGTGGCGGCGCTTCGGCCAAGCAAATAAAGATAGCACCCGATATGCATTCAATCGCTACAGGTTTCAGGCCGTGGTCACTTTTGTCGAAATCATCGGCCATTCGGTTTGCGGCAAATAATGACCCGTCAAGATCATAAGTCCATTTGTGATAAGGGCAGACGAGTTTTGGCGATGTGCCGCTTCCTACCGGACAAATCATTGATCCACGATGCCGGCAACTATTATGAAAGGCGCGTATTTCTCCGTTGCGGTCGCGCATAATGATAACGGGCCATTTGCCAACCATCATCGAAATATAGCTACCCGATTTTGGCAGTTCGCACTCCATGCCTGCCATCAACCAGCTTTGACTGTAAATTGCAGCCAAATCAAAATCATAACTGTTCGCTTCGGTATACAGCCCTTGCGGCAAAGTATATCCTTTGCGCCGCTGCTCAAAAAGCGTAGCTATCCGCTTCATATCCATTTTGTGGCCCCGCTAATTAATCTCCGTCATATGAATGGGCCAGTTAGGGGAGCGAATAAAATCGCATTTTCGCATAGCCCTATGTCAAAATGTCAGGCTATGATGAGCGCGTATAATTGGATGCAATTGAAAGGCCGATATCATCTCTAGCCGCAACACAATTAACCGTCGCTGGTTGCCGCTTAATGCGCTGCGTGCGTTCGAAGCGGTTGGCCAAAATTTGAGCTTTACGGGCGGTGCTTCGGCGCTTTCGGTATCGCAAAGCGCGATGAGCCGCCATGTTGGCGGGCTGGAGGAATTGCTTGGCAAGCAGTTATTCGTTCGCGATGCGCCAAGGCTTTCGCTGACGACTGCGGGCGAAGAGCTGTTGCCCGTGGTGAGCAAATGCCTTGACCGATTAGAGCAAATGATGAATTCGATCCGCGATGATGAAGTGGCTGGTCGTTCACTCCGTTTGCATGTGCCGCCTTCTTTGCTGCAACAGTTGTTTTTGCCAATGCTGCGCGATTTTCATGCCGAGCAACCTGATATCCGGCTCGATGTTTCGAGCGCACATGTTACCGGACTGCCATCAACCGAATTCGATATGGCAATCGCTTATGATCGGCCCAATGTGGATGACCGTATTACCGATCTGCTCTGGATGGTGCGCGTCGCACCGCTGTGTTCGCGGGAAACGGCGCTGGGATTAGAGGATAGAACGTTAGAAGAATTTCTGGCCAACCGGGAACTTCTCCATCTCAAACTGGATGGTGAGCCGCGCGAACTATTATGGACGGCCTATCTGCGGCAGATCGGTTTGATGGTTCCAGCGCATGGGGGATTGGCGTTCGATACCACCATTGCCGCGGCGCAATATGCGATGACCGGAAGCGGCGTATTTCTGGGTGATGTGGATATGTTTGCCCGCGAGATTGCCGACGGACGGCTGGTCATGCCTTATGATGCCATTATTGAGGATGGCTATGGATATTATCTGAAACTCCACGCCGATGATTTGGCTGACCCAGCCATTTCGATGTTTCGCAGCTGGCTAATCAGCCGCTTTGCGGCATTGCGAGAAGCGCACCGTCAGACCGAGCAAGACTGATTAGCCGGACGCCGTATTTTGCGGCAGTATCAATTGCAAGGTCGGTGGCGGCTGAAATCGTCACCAGCATCGGGCAATTGGCAATCACCGCTTTTTGGACCAGCTCAAGGCTGCACCGGGCAGTCAGGATTATGAATCCTGTTCCGATATCTAACTCGGCTTTGGCAAGTGCCCCGATCAATTTATCGAGCGCATTATGTCGCCCAACATCCTCACGCGTTAATATTATCGAACCATCGGTCATGCAAAATGCAGCGGCATGCGCAGCCCCGGTCGCGGCATTCAGAACCTGATGCGTACGTAGCGCAGATAGCGCGTTAAATATGGCTGCATCAATAACTTTTATCTTTGCCGTAACCATCGGAAGGGGGCGCATTACCTCTTCCAAATTATCCATGCCGCATAGGCCGCAGCTGCTTTCGGACACACGCTGACGCGCACGGGCAATGACTTTTTCAGCATTTTCAAGCGGCAGCTGGATGCGTAATATCCAGCCCATTTCAGCTTTATGGGTGTCGATAGCAAGTATCTGGTCTGCGCGGTCAATCAACCGCTCTGACATAGTGAAACCGATTGCAAAGTCTTCAAAATCAATCGGCGTTGCCATCATCACGGCATAACCGATACCGTTATATTCGATGGCTATGGGTGCCTCGATAATCGTTGGACGTTGTATGATATGCGTTGCTTTATTGCCGGGCGTCAACGCCGTGAACCGGATCGGTTTGGAGCCGGTCTCAGGCAGCATCTTTTGTTTCGGCAAGGCGGCTTATTGCTTCGGCGGCTACCAGCGAAAGCCCCGCTTTGTCGTTTTCCTGAATCAATTTTTTCATCCTAGGATCCCAGAAAAGCTGGATGTGATAAGCCACAGCGGACACGGGATCATCATCAGTCGCCAGATTGGCGGCTATCTGGTTGGCCATATGGACAAGGCGCTCGGCGCTATTCATTCGGCTGGAACACCCGTATCGATCCGGCGCGCCCGCTCAGACAAGGCTTCATATTCCTCTTGCCACGCGGTGGGTCCGTTGGACGCGCTGATCTGTACGGCGGTGACTTTATATTCGGGGCAGTTGGTAGCCCAGTCGCTATAGTCGGTGGTGACAACATTGGCCTGCGTCACCGCATGGTGGAATGTCGTGTAAACGACCCCGGGGGCTACACGGTCAGTCACTGTTGCACGCAAAGTGGTTTCCCCCGCACGGCTGGCAAGCTTCACCCAATCGCCTGATTTCAGACCGCGATCTTCGGCATCAATCGGGTGGATTTCAAGCAGGTCCTCTTTATGCCATGCGACATTTTCGGTACGCCGCGTTTGCGCCCCGACATTATAGTGCGACAGGATGCGTCCGGTAGTGAGTAACAGGGGGAAACGCGGGCCGGTTTTTTCGTCGGTCGGCACATAATCCGTCACGACAAACTTGCCTTTACCACGCACAAACCCATCGACGTGCATTGTGGGCGTGCCATCGGGTGCATCAGCAGTCACAGGCCATTGCAGCGAACCTTCTTCATCCAGACGCTCGAAAGAGACACCGGCAAAGGTCGGCGTCAGCCGTGCGATTTCGTCCATGATTTCCGACGGGTGGCTATAGCTCCAATCCAGCCCCATCGCCTGCGCCAACGCTTGCGTTACTTCCCAATCCTCAAGCCCATTCAGCGGCGTCATCACTTTGCGCACAGGCTGAATCCGGCGTTCGGCATTGGTGAACGTGCCGTTCTTTTCCAAGAACGTCGAGCCGGGCAAAAAGATATGCGCGTAATGCGCCGTCTCGTTGAGGAAAAGATCATGAACGATGACACATTCCATGGCCGCCAAGCCTGCCGAAACATGCGCGGTGTTCGGGTCGGAATGCAGAATATCCTCGCCTTGCACGTAAAGCGCCTTAAACACGCCATCGACAGCGGCATCCAGCATGTTGGGAATGCGCAGGCCCGGTTCGGGATCGAGCGATACGCCCCAGTCATCTTCGAACAAGCGCCGTGCGTCGCCATCGCTGATATGGCGATAGCCGGAAAGCTCATGCGGGAAGCTGCCCATGTCACATGCGCCTTGCACGTTATTTTGGCCGCGCAAGGGATTCACGCCGACACCGCGCCGCCCGATATTGCCCGTCGCCATTGCGAGGTTAGCGATTGCCATAACGGTTGAGCTGCCTTGGCTGTGTTCGGTGACGCCAAGGCCATAATAGATCGCGGCGTTTATTTTGCGCCTCTGCGGAGAACCGCTACGGCTACCGCCGCTACCCGCATATAGCCGCGCCGCTGCCCGCAATTCCTCGGCATCAACCAAAGTCACCGGTTGCAAGTTCTCGGGGCTGTTGCGGGCTTGCGAGACGAAGTCGGCCCAGTGGCTATATTCATCCCAATCACAACGTTCGCGGATAAACGCTTCGTCAGCTAACCCCTCGGTCACAATGACATGCGCCATTGCGGTCAGCACTGCGACGTTGGTTCCGGGCCGGAGCGGCAGATGATGCTGTGCCTCGATATGCGGGGAGCGCACAATGTCGGTGCGGCGCGGGTCGATGACAATCAGCTTTGCAGGCGGGCGTCCATCCTGACCACGCAAACGGCGTTTCATCCGGCTGGCGAAAACCGGGTGGCCGTCGGTCGGATTGGCCCCGATAATCAGGATGACGTCGCTATCCGCAACACTGTCAAAATCCTGCGTCCCCGCGCTGGTGCCGAATGTCGTTTTCAGGCCATAGCCCGTCGGCGAATGACACACGCGCGCACAGGTATCGACATTGTTGTTGCCAAAGCCCGCGCGCACCAGTTTCTGCACAAGGAATGTTTCCTCATTGGTGCACCGACTTGAGGTGATCCCGCCCAGCGCATGGCGGCCATATTTCTCGCTAATCCGTTTGAGTTCGGACGCGGTATAGGCGAACGCCTCGTCCCATTCGACTTCGCGCCAGGGCTGGTCGATTGAAGAACGGATCATGGGTTTCAAGATGCGTTCTTGGTGCTGCGCATAGCCCCAGGCAAAACGACCCTTGACGCAGCTATGCCCGCGATTGGCTTTGCCGTCCTTATACGGAACCATCCGCACCAATTGCTCGCCGCGCATTTCGGCACGAAACGTGCAGCCTACGCCGCAATAGGCGCAGGTGGTGACGACGCTGCGTTCGGGCGTGCCAACTTCAACGACCTTCTTTTCGATCAGCGTTGCGGTGGGGCAGGCCTGCACACACGCCCCGCAGGAGACGCATTCGCTCCCCATGAAATTATCGCTGGCAAAGCCCGCCGAGATCTTTGAATCCCAGCCGCGCCCTTCCATCGTCAATGCAAGCGTTCCCTGCACTTCGTCACATGCGCGGATGCAGCGCGAACAGGCGATGCACTTGCTCGGGTCAAAATCGAAATAGGGGTTGGATTGGTCTTTTTCCTGCCCCAGATGCGTTGCCTGCACATCGTAACGCACATCACGCAGGCCAACGGCGCCGGCCTGATCCTGCAATTCACAGTCGCCATTGGCAGCACAAGTCAAGCAATCGAGCGGGTGATCGGATATATACAGCTCCATTACGCCTTTGCGCAATTTCGCCAGATGCGGCGTCTGCGTGCGTACGACCATGCCGGGCTCGACGGGGGTTGTGCAGCTTGCAGGTGTGCCTTTGCGGCCATCAATCTCGACCAAACACAAACGGCACGATCCAAAGCTTTTGACGCTGTCCGTTGCGCATAATTTGGGGATAGACGTGCCCTGCTGCGCGGCTGCGCGCATGATGCTTGTGCCAACAGGAACACAGATCGTGCGGCCATCAATGGTTAAAGAGGCCATTTCGGTATTTTTTGTACCGGGCGTTCCAAAATCGGCTTGCGGTTGATAGGTCATGATGCGTTTCTTACCATAAAATCTTCGGGAAAATGAGTCATTGCGCTCATCACCGGATAGGGGGTGAAGCCGCCCAAGGCGCACAGTGAACCGTACTTCATGGTTTCGGATAGATCCGCTATTAGCGCCATATTGGCCTCGACATTTTTTCCCGCAATAATCTGGTCGATTGTCTCGACCCCGCGTGTGCTGCCCAATCGGCACGGTGTGCATTTTCCGCAGCTTTCAGCTGCACAAAACTCCATCGCAAAACGCGCCATTTGCGCCATATCGACCGTGTCGTCGAAAACGGTGATACCGGCATGACCGATAAGTGCATCTGCCGCTGCAAACGCTTCATAATCGAAAGGCAAATCAAATCGAGAAGGCGGTATGTAAGCCCCCAACGGCCCGCCGACTTGCACACAGCGCACCGCCCGGCCGCTCTGCGTACCGCCGCCGACTACATTGACCAGTTCCCCAAGCGTGATACCAAACGCAACCTCGAACAGGCCGCTATGTTTTATATTACCCGCCAGTTGGACGGGCATCGTGCCTTTTGAACGGCCCATGCCGAGCGCGGCATAGGCCTCGCCGCCATGCGCCAATATCCACGGCACAGCGGCCAGTGTCAGGACATTGTTGACCACAGTCGGCTTGCCAAACAGCCCTTCAAGCGCAGGGAGCGGAGGCTTGGCCCGCACTTCGCCGCGTTTGCCCTCAAGGCTGTTAAGCAAAGATGTTTCTTCACCGCAAATATACGCGCCAGCACCGACGCGGACTTCGATAGTAAATGGCGCAATCAGATGTGCAGAAGCCGAAATGGCAGCTTCCATTTTAGCGATGGCGTGTGGATATTCAGAGCGGATATAGACAAAACCCTTGCTCGCCCCGACAGCAAATCCCGCAATAGCCATGCCCTCGATCAGCATGAAGGGGTCGCCCTCCATCACCATCCGGTCTGCAAATGTCGCGCTATCGCCTTCGTCGGCATTACAGACAATATATTTCTGGTCTGACATTGTTCCAGCGACCGTCTGCCATTTAATCCCTGCGGGAAATCCGGCGCCGCCGCGTCCGCGAAGCCCGGATGCCCGTACAGCCGCGATGGTTGCATCTTGTCCAATCTGCCGTGCTTTTGCTAAACCTAGCCAACCTTCGCTGGCATAATAATCATCAAGCGAAATTGGCCGCGTTTTGCCAGCCCGGGCAAAGGTTAAACGGGTTTGCCGGGCAATAAACGGATGATCTTCTATACGGCCTATGGAGGGCGCGGTTCCGGCAATAATTTCGCTAACTTGGCTGGGCGTTGCCGCACCATAACCGACACCTTCAATATCTACCAAAGGTTCCAACCAATGCATTCCCCAACTGGAAACGCGAATAACGTCGGCTCCGGCACATGCGAATGCCTCGGCGACTGCATCCGCGCCGCAAGCGATGGCAACGGCATCATCGGAAATACGAACGATCATACGCTTGCCATCAATGCGGCCAATCGTTCTACATTGAGGCGGGCGTGGACTGTATTGCCCACCATCGCCGCCGGACCAACCGAGCAGAGCCCCAGGCAATAGACGGTTTCCACATTAACGCGGCTTTGTCCTTCTGTTACGCCCAGCAATGCTTCAACTCCGCGCGCTTTACACGATTCGGCACGGCAAAGTTTGATAGTCGGACGTGGTTCGATTTCTTTTCGGAAGTCGTGATAAAAACTCACGACACCGTATACCTCCGCGCGTGTGATATTAAGTGCATGGGAAATCTCGCGCATGGCATCTTCGCTGATATAGCCAAATGATTTTTGTATATCATGCAAGATGGGCAGCAACGGCCCCTCGCGCCCGATATGTTCGGAGACAATATCAGCAACTGTCGCCATTCAATAAACCACAACGCTTCGGATGCTTTCGCCTGCATGCATCAGGTCAAAGCCTTTGTTGATGTCATCCAGCGTAAGGACATGGGTAATCATCGGATCGATCTGGATGGTGCCGTCCATATACAGGTCGACGATTTTGGGTA